>CAZVPE010000236.1:0-5504 GCA_964628155.1 uncultured Polyangiaceae bacterium
GTCAGCGTCCTTCTGCAGACTGTGGAATGGATCATTCCAGCCGTCCAGACGGTCCACATCCTCGCGATCGCGGCCGTCGTGGGGGGCGCGCTCGCCTTGTCTTTGCGTTTGCTTCGGGCGAAGAACAGGGAGGAGCCGGGCGATCCCGTGGTCTCAACGCTCTTTGCCATGATCTGGGGAGCGCTTCCCGTGCTGCTTGTCACCGGTGCCCTTCTCATCACCGCCGAGCCGGCCCGCGACTTGGAGAATCCTGTCTTCGCCCTCAAGATGGGCCTGCTCGTTCTGGCTATCGCGGCGACGCTCGTCCAGCAAGCGTCTCTGCGGCGTCCGAGCCGGAAGGGCACTCCGGGAGGAATACGGCGTGCGCTCGCCGTCGCCTCTCTTGCTTTGTGGGTCGCGATCGTCTTCGCCGGTCGCATGATTGCGTATGTGCAGAGCTTGTGATTGGACCGCTGCAAGGAGCATTCGTCATGCCGGTCGATACGTGGCTATCCCGCCTCGAAGACACATCGATTGCTACGGCGGTTCGCGAGAACTCCGTCCTCTTTCCTTGGATTGAGTGTCTGCACGTGCTCGCGCTCGCGACGGTCGTGGGATCCATAGCAATGCTTGACCTGCGCTTGCTCGGCTGGGTGCAACGGAGCCGCCCCGCCACACAGGTCGTCGCCGAGGTGGTTCCCCGCGTCTGGCTGGCGTTCGCGGTGGCCGCCGTCACCGAGAGCCTGCTCTTCTCCTCGAACGCTGTCACCTATGCTCACAACGATTTCTTCCGCGCGAAGCTGGTCTTCCTCGCGCTTCTCGGCGTCAACACGGCTCTCTTCTCGCGGGGTCCCGGCCGTAGGATTGGTGATTGGGACACCGCTTTACGGCCACCTGTGGGAGCCCGCACCGCGGGCGTCATCTCACTCACACTTTGGATCGCCGTGACGCTCTGCGGACGGTTCGTTGGGTTTATCCGGGTGTCGCTGATTCACTGATCGAAGGCACGGAGTCAGGAAGAACCATGCAGCGGAACTCTCATGCAATCGTCCTCGGCGTAGCCGGGATCATCGCCGTCGCGGCCTCGTCGGTCGCCGCGCGGGAGGTGAGGCACGCCCACCGACTGGAGGCTTCAGACTGGGCGGCTCTCGCTCGACTGCCCGACTGGGGTGGATTGTGGCTTCCCGACCGCAAAGACAAGACGCACCCCTGGGGCCGCGGCGATCCCTCGTGGCTCCCCGCCACCGCGGCCCAGATCGCCAAGTTAAAGGCGGATGAGAAGGCCGGTCATCCCCACAACGTGTACGTGGACTGTCTGCCCGAAGGTATGCCGAGCTTCGTCATCATGACGCTCAATGCGGTCGAGTTCTTGTTTACGGCCGGCCGAGTGACGATCCTCGGGGAGTTCGACGGCAATCGCTTGCGCCGCATCTACACCGACGGCCGTTCGCATCCGCCCGACCCCGATCTCACGTTCAACGGCCATTCCATCGGTCACTGGGAAGGCGACACACTTGTGGTGGACACGGTCGCGATCCTTCCGGAGACGTTCCTGCCCCTCGGCCAGGGAGTTGCCGTACCCAACAACGGCGACATGCACATCGTCGAGCACATTCGATTGACCGGCCCCGACGCTCTCCGATTCGAACTTGATATCACGGCGCCAAAGGCCCTCGCTGCGCCATGGCACGTCGTCCGAGACTTCTTGCGGCAGCCCGACCGAAAGGCCGAGATCGTGGAGGGGTCGTGCCGGCAGGGCGACTTCATCGCGAAGACCGACCAACAGGGCAACGCCATCTTCGTGCCGATCGCACACGACGAGCACGGTGCACCACTGCCATTCGAACAATGAAAAATACCATCCTCCTCGCTACGTGCGTCACCCTGATCGCGACGACGTCCACCGCCGTCGCACACCACTCGTTCGCGATGTACGACACGGACAAGGTCGTCGTCCTGACGGGAACCGTGAAGGAGTTCGAATGGACGAACCCCCACGCGCTTCTATGGATCATCGCCACGACCGACGGAGGCTCCCAGGACCTTTGGACCGTGGAGCTCCCGACGAGCCCGGGCAACCTCGCTCGAATGGGGTGGAGCAAGCACTCGCTCGTCCACGGGCAGGCCGTGGACATCGAGATCAACCCACTGCGAGACGGGAAACACGGAGGCTCGTTCAAGAAGGCGAAGCTTGCGTCAGGAGAAGTCCTCGTGGCCATGGCCAAGGACGACCCTCCTTACGCAGGCGCAAGCCCGAACGGCGACGACGGCGGCGTTACGGCGGCCAAAGCCGCTGGCGCGAAGGTCGGTTGCTCGTCGTCTGCGGGTTCCGCGCCTGCGGGGACCGGGTGGATATGGGCTCTTGCAGGCACGGTACTCGCCTTCGCCGCGCGGCGGCGAACGGGCATGGGCGCGTAATAAATTCGCTCGCCAGGCCCAGGGCATTTTCGGGCACGCGTACAGGCGACGGATCGAGAGGTGAATGGTCTTGGCATTCCATTCGATGGGTCAGGGTGCGATGTGCGCGGTCGTCGATCGTTCTTCAGCGCGCGACGGCCGGCGCGCTTTGCTCTGCCGCGCGCACTGGCACGGCCGTTCCCGACGACTTTCCGACCCCGTTCGCCTGTTGCTCCCACAGCCGGAAGTAGACGCCGCAACGCGCTAGTAGCTCGTCGTGCCGTCCATCTTCGACAATGGTTCCGTCGGAGAAGACGAGGACGCGGTCAAGCGTGGCCACGGTCGATAGGCGATGTGCCACGACCAGAACCGTTCTGCCTGCCATGACCTCGTCCAGCGCGTTTTGGATGAGCTGTTCGGTGATGGAGTCCAGGCTGGAGCTTGCCTCGTCGAGCACCAGCACTGGCGCATCCTTCAGGAGCGCTCATGCGATGGCGATCCGCTGCCGCTGCCCTCCTGAGAGCTTCACCCCTCGCTCGCCGACCGCGCCGTCGTACCCGCCCGGGGCGCGCCGGATGAACTCGTCCGCGTGGGCACGGCGCGCGGCTGCCTCGACTTCGTCGTCGCTGGCGTCGGGCCGGCCGTACCGGATGTTTTCGCGAAGGGTCCTGTGAAAGAGTGTCGGGTCCTGCGGGATGAGACCGATCTGTCGATGAAGCGAGTCCTGTCGAAAGGTTCGAATGTCCCGACCGTCGACTCGGATCACACCGCGGTCCGGGTCGTGGAGCCGAAGGAGCAGGCTGACGAAAGTGGATTTCCCCGACCCCGATGTTCCCACGAGCCCTACGCGCTGGCCCGCCGGAATCGCGACGGACAGATCGCGGAAGAGCGGTCCGCCCTCCGGGTATCCAAAATGCACCCGGTCGAACTCGATTGTGCCGCGCTGAATCGACAGCTCCTTGGCGTCGGCCAAGTCCTTCAGGCCGTGAGGCTGTAGTAGCGTCCGCAGGCCGCTGCCGACGTTGCCGAGCGCGTCGAACAACTCGAGGAAGCGGCGGGCAAGGTTTCTCACCTCGGCGATGATGAGCAATGAGAGACTCGCCGCCATCACGAACTGTCCGACACCGAGGGAGCCCCTGCGCCAGAGATGAATGGCGAGCGCCACGGTCCCTATCTTGAGCAGCGCCGCCGCACCGAACTGGAAAACGCGAATGCGCTCCATCTCGACGTTCGCTCGGATTACCGTTTCGAGTTCGGACTCGTATGCGCGCTCGATCCGCTCGCGCTCGTGGCGGAAAGCTGCGAACAGACGGACCGTCGCGTGATTGGCCACGGAGTCGACGACCATCCCCGCCGTATGGCTCCGAGCGGAGGACGCCGCGAACGCACGGGGCTGCGTTCTCCGTGCGAGCACGGCGGAAGTCCCAATGAACGCGATCGACCAGACCCCCATGAAGAGCCCGAGCCAGGGGCTCGCGCCGGTGACGAGCAGGACGTTCGCCACGCCGATGACGATGGCCATCGGCCAGAACTCCTGAATGATCGACCAGAGCACCAGGTTCACCCCGAGCGCAGTCTCGCTGATGCGATGTGCGAGGGCCCCGGCGAAATTCTCGTTCAAGAACCGATGCGAATGCCCGTGCACATAAGCGAAGAGGGCCTTCGCCACGTACTGTCGCTGGCGAGGCGCCACCCGGAGTTGCAGGGAGGAGTTCATCCGGCCAAGGACAAGCTCTGCGACACAGAGCCCCGCGAAGAGGACAAGCGGGCGCCGCAGCGCCGGCCCGATGGCGTTCGATGCGTGAGATGCGTTGGTTACACACGCAGTGATCGAGCCTAGCGCGTAGGGAAGAAGGATCCCGCACAAGGCGTTGACGCCTTCACCAATGAACAGGGCGCCAATCCACCATCGGTAGCGGCTGGTCGCGACGTGAGCCACGAATCGCAGCGGTTCGCTGCGCGTCGCCTGGTCTTCGGGAATCGACAGCGTTTGAGAAAGGCGCGAGGTCATCGGGAACGCTCGGGGCACGTCCCTTACCAGACGACGCTTCCGATAGATGCCGATTCGCTTATGAGTTTTCTACACGATGAGCGCGACCAGCGCTGCTATGAATGAGGCTTGTGTCACTGTCGAGTGCTTCTCGTTGGACTGCGAGGAGCGTCCCGGCTACGGCGGCGCAGGATTGCCGTTCAGCCGGCGGCTCCGAAGCCCTCGTCGAACGACGCCACGTGATCGGCAAGGGCCTTGCGGAAGGCAGGCCGCGCCTCGCATCGCTGCCGATACGAGCTGAGAATAGGCCAGCGCGTGCCCAGATCGCCGTCGGGGAGGATGCGAAGAACCGTGGACATGAGGAGGTCAGCGGCGGTGAAGCGGCGGGCCTCAAGGTAGTCGCGCGCCGCCAGCCATGTCGAAAGGTCCCCCAACCGCGCGCTCGACGCAGAGATCACGGCAACCCGACGCGACTCGTCGGGAGGCTTGAGCAACTCGATCTCCCGTAGGTTCACCACATGCGGCTCGATCGAGTTCAGCGCGGCGAAGAGCCAGGACGTTACCCGAGCACGGCCCACGCGGTCCCGCGGCATCAGAGCGGCAGACGTCTCTGCAATATTCAAGACAATGGCGCCCGACTCGAAGAGAACCTGCCCATCTTGCTCGTACGACGGGACTTGCCCAAACGGCTGTATGGCCCGATACCAATCGGACATTTGGTCTTCGGGGCCGATGAGGTGCTGCTCGTACGGCAGGCCCGCCTCTTCGAGCGCCCATCTCACTCTCAAATCGCGCACAAGGCCTCGCACGCGGTGGGGCGCCCAGCGGAGTGCGTAAAGCTTGATCGGTGACACGACTGACGAAGGACACTGCCAGGAAGAAGGACCGCAGCCAAGGGCCGCCGCGCACGGCAGCTCGGGCTTGCGACGCCCGGCGAAATGAGTCGCGTCGGATAGCCCAGGAGGGCTCAAAGAGCGATATTGGAAAAACTCAATATTCCGGGCGCGCAGACCGCGCTAGGTTCTGCCACCTTCGTGGCACGAGCAGCATGAGAGCGATCCGCGGTTTTAACTGGGTAGCTTCCCTCCTCCTGGCCGGGGCGTGGCGCGAACAGCATGAGCCGGGCCAGGCGCTGGCG
>CAZVPE010000236.1:5514-8406 GCA_964628155.1 uncultured Polyangiaceae bacterium
AGACGTGGGCTTGCCAGCCGGCACTCCCCGCGCCGGCAACGAGCGCGCACAAACCCGTCGATGTCGATAGTGCGGCCCCGAGCGCCTCTTCCCCGGCCCCTGGCGCCGCGGCGCCGCAAGAGGACCCGAAACGGGCTGCTTCTTGGGGAGCGCTCGCGCAACTCCCCGATTGGGACGGCTCGTGGAACCCGAACATCACCGATCAGAATGCGCAGATTAAGAGCAACCCGGTTCCGTGGAACGTGAACGCCGCCCTGGAGGTGGCCAGGCTCGGGGAACTCGAGAAGGCAGGTCATCCCAAAGGGCTTTTCGTCAACTGCCTCCCCGAAGGAATGCCGGCGTGGATGCTCATCACACACAACGCGCTCGAATTCCTCTGCTCGCCGGGGCGGGTCACAATCTTGGGCGAATCGGATGGCAATCGCATCCGCCGTATCTACACCGACGGCCGCGCGCATCCGCAAGACCCGGACCTCTCGTTCCACGGGCACTCGATCGGACACTGGGAGAACGACACCCTGGTCGTCGATACGGTCGCCGTTCTCCCTCAGACCTTCCTCGCAGTAAGCGAGGCTGTCGGCCTGCCCAACGACGGCGATCTTCACGTCGTCGAGCGGTTTCACCTCGTGGAGCCTGACATCCTCGCCGACGACCTCGAAATCGAGGCACCCCACCTGCTGAGCCGTCCTTGGAAGACGCAACGACGGTACTTCCGTCAGCGGTCGCACAAGTTTGATGTCGTGGAGGGTGTCTGCCAGCAGGGCTTCTTCAGCCCACAGGTCGACGCCGACGGCCACCACGTGTTCGTCCCTGTGCCGCAGACGGAGGACGGCAACCCAGTCCCGTCCGCCACGCCCGGTCGCGCGCAGCCCGCCCCAGCCAACCCGACGGCGAAGAGAGCTCAGAAATGACCCGATGGTTGCAGAAGATATTCGTCGCAGTCCTCACGTTCGCCAGCCTGACCTTGCTGGAGGCGGATTCGGTCGCTCACCATTCGTTCGCGATGTTCGACTTCACGAAGGCCATTTCGTTCAAGGGGTCCGTGAAAGAGTTCCTGTGGACCAACCCCCACGTCATCCTGTGGTTTTCCGTCGATCCGGCCAAGGAAGGGGATCCGAGGCCGGTCTGGTGGGCCGAACTGACGAGCCCCGGCAATCTCACCCGCGTCGGCTGGTCGAAGCACTCGTTCAAAGCCAACGAGCCAATCGAGATCGAAATTCATCCGCTCCGCGACGGATCACAAGGCGGCGCCTTCAAGCAGGCGAAGCGCCTCGAGACCGGGGAAGTCCTCACGTCCAACCTCCGGGACGCCGAGCGGCCGGGACTTCACTAATGCCGGTCGCCACCTCGGGCCGTGCGATGATCCTCAGTCTTCACGCGCGAGCTATCTTTGTCGTCTGCTCGCCGCTCGTCGCCGGGAATGGGCTTGCCGGCTGCACGTCCGCATCGGATCGAGCGCGCGACCGCGAGCTTCCATTCGAGCCGGCGGCGACGCTCGTGGAGCTGATGGACTCGGAGATCGATCCGGCGGCCGATGCGCTCTGGGCATCCGTCGCCAGCATCACCAACGAGGAAGGCTTCGAGGAGCGCCAGCCACGCACCGACGACGAGTGGCTCGAGCTACGGCGGCGCGCCATCACCCTGGCCGAAGCGAGCAACCTGGTCGCCATGAAGGGCCGCCGAGTCACTGCGGGGTACGTGGCCGCTCGCGCGGCGGGTGAACTCGATTCGGCGGAAGCGCAAAGGCGGATCGACGCGAACCCCGACGTTCTCCGCGCGTTTGCCAACGCGCTGCACGAAACGAGTGTCTCGGCACTCCACGCGATCGACGCGAAGGACCCGGCTGCCCTTCTGCAGGCCGGAGGAGCGATCGATGCCGCCTGCGAAGCCTGCCACCTGTCGTTCTGGTACCCCGACTCGAAGCCATGAATGCGGCCGTCCGCGCGAGCTTTATATCTTGGGTATTTGCAACTCATCCAGAAAGGACCGTCAGTGATCCGCTATTTATTGCGTCTGTGCATCCTAACGGCATTAGGGTTCTCGATGCTGGCCATTGCGTCCCGCAGCGCCGACGCCCAGACCCCGCCGCCGGGAGACGGTGGGGCGCCGCAACAGTTTGAAGCGGATGCCTCCCCGGCACCTCCAGCCGACCGCCCGGACGCCGCGCAGCCGCTCGCAGACGCTGCGCCCGAGCCGACGGCGCCCGAGGCGGGCTCCGAGGGTGACGCCGAGGTAGCAGGCGACCGCGGGCCGGAAACGACCACGCAGCTCGAGAACGTCGTCGTCACCGCCGAGCACCACAACACAGTCCAGCAGCAGACGCCGATCGCGATTACCTCGTTCAGCCCGACTGTCATGCAAGATCGCGACATCGGTTCGCTGCGGGACCTCGCGGGCCAGGTGCCCAATCTCGCGATCGCGCGCGCAAACATCAGCTACACGACGCAAACTTACGCCCTGCGCGGAATCGGAGAGACGGACCCGATACAGGAGCCGGTCGTCGCCATCTATGTCGACGACGTGTACCAACCGCGCCAGATCGCGTCGATGCCCGACTTCGCCGACATTCAGCGCGTCGAGGTCCTCCGCGGACCGCAGGGAACGCTCTACGGCCGGAACACCAACGCGGGTGCGATACGAATCATCTCGGCCGACCCGTCGAACGAGTTTCATACATTGGACTCAGTCACCTACGGCTCCTACAACCCGGTCAACGCCATCGCGTCGGTGCGCGGACCGATCGTCCGCGATCGACTCTACGTGAGCGCATCCTTCATGGATCATCGCCGGGACGGCATCGATTACGATCCGACACTTCAGCAGGACGTCAACCGCATAGGCGTCAACCAGGGCCGCGTGAAGATCCGATGGACGCCCGCCGACGCCTGGGAC
>CAZVPE010000237.1:0-8384 GCA_964628155.1 uncultured Polyangiaceae bacterium
TCCGCCTTCGGTGCCGGCGACTCGGGCATTCCGCCGCAGCGATGCGGCGGCCCCGTTGAAGCACGTACGCATATTATTCAGCCGGAGCGCAGACGGCCATTCCGCCGCAGCGATGCGGCGGCCCCGTTGAAGCGGATGACGCTGACAACCTCGCCTCGTCTTGCCCATGCGCATTCCGCCGCAGCGATGCGGCGGCCCCGTTGAAGCGACGCCGCGCGTGACGTACCGTGGCTCGGGCGGTTCCCATTCCGCCGCAGCGATGCGGCGGCCCCGTTGAAGCTCGGCGTCAGGTTGCCTGGCGAAGCTGGCAAACCGCCATTCCGCCGCAGCGATGCGGCGGCCCCGTTGAAGCTTGTACGAGCCCTCTACCGCGGCGCATTTCGTGATGTTCATTCCGCCGCAGCGATGCGGCGGCCCCGTTGAAGCACGTGTCCTGGCCAAAAACTCGTTCGGCACTCAAGCCGCCCTCGAGTACCGATGGTGGAGCCCACCAACCCGCGGAAGCGCGACGACCCTGCCACCGCTCGGCGGTTCGACCGCGCGCGCGACCGGCGCGTCGCCGCCGAGCGACATGTGAGGTCGGTCCTCGTTGTAGTAGGCGACATACGGGCGGAGCAGGCGCAGGAGATGCCGCTCCCCGAGCACGATGACGTGATCGAGCAGCTCGCGACGTAACGTCCCAACCCACCGTTCCGCGTGTCCGTTTTGCCACGGAGAACGCGGCGAGGTGCGTAGCTGCCGGACGCCGAGGTTGTCGACCCGTGCGTCGAAGTCTGCACCGAAGATGCCATCGCGGTCTCGGAGCAGCCGCGCGGGCACACTCTCTGCGCCAATGGCATTCACGATTTGCTGCGCGGCCCACGCGGCGTTCGGGCGCGCCGTAACATGGACGTGAAGCAAGCGGCGGCGGTCGAGCGCAAGGACGAAAAATACGTAGAGGACGTTGAATGTGACCGTTGGCACGGTCAGGAAATCAATCGCGATCGTTCCCTCGAGATGGGTGCCGAGGAAGGTCTTCCACGTCTGCGACGGCGGACGGCCTGGTCGCGGAGCTGGTGTCGGCATGTACTTCGCGACCGTGCCCTTGTCGACGGCATGCCCGAGTTTCGCCAGCTCACCGGCAATTCTCCGGCGGCTCCAAAGCGGATTCTCGCGCGACATCCGCTGGATGAGGCTGACCACTTCCGGGGACAGAGGCGGCCGACCGACGCGCCGAGACTTCCAGGCCCACCACCGAGCGAAGCCGCGTCGGTGCCAGTCAATCACGGTCGCCGGTCGGACGATCGCGAGACACTCCGCCCACCGCGACCACCCGCGGGCGACCATGACCCAAAACGCCCGGTCGACCGGCCGGAGCCGCGGCCGAGGAGTCGCGCGACGAAGAATCGCGAGCTGCTGGCGGAGGACGAGGTTCTCCGCAAGGAGGCTCGCACGAGGCCGCAGTGCGGAGCGCAGCGTGCCGACAAAGGCTTGCAGGATAGCGAGCATCGCGGGCGAGGTTCGCGCCGGCCGCGGTGCCTGTCACCCGTGAATTGCTCCGCCGTCCATGTGCACGCGGCCCGAAGCGGACCCGGCTCGGCGCTTTCTCTCGATCCGATGGCTGCTGATGGGGCACTGAGTCGTCACAGAACTGCCCCTTCCGGAGCGCACCAAGTCTCGCGACGAGAAGCCCGAGAGATCGCCTACAATGCGCCGGAACATGCAACGCAAAGCAGGCGTCGTCCTGCCCCTCTTCTCCATCCGAACCCGCCACGATTGGGGCATCGGCCAGATCACCGATCTTCCGGCCTGCGCGTCGTGGCTGCGCACCGCGGGCCAACGGCTGCTCCAAATCCTCCCGCCGCACGAGCTCTCCACCGGCGAAACCAGCCCCTACGGCGCGCTGACCGCCTTCGGGATCGACCCGATTTACGCGGGGCTCGAGGCGATCGAAGACCTGAGCGCCGAAGACGTCGAGAAGGCACTTGGCGACGAGGGCCGGAGCACGCTCGTTCGCCTCCGGTCCGCGGAGCGCGTGGACTACGACGTCGTGCGCCCCCTGAAGATTCGCGTCTTCCGAACGGCGTTCGAAGCCTTCCACGCGCGCGAGTGGGAACGCGGAACGGTGCGCGCCAAGCGCCTTGCCGATTTCATGGAGCGCGAGCGCTCGTGGCTCGACGACCTGGCGCTCTACGAGGTCATGCGTGAAGCGCACCGCGGCTGGAGCTGGACGACCTGGCCGCCGGACGAGCGCGACCGATCGCCGTCCGTGCTCCATAGCGCGCGCGACGATCACGCGCGGCGCATCCTCGAAGTCTCCTACATGCAGTGGACGCTCCTCGAACAATGGGATGCGGCCCGCGCTCGGATGCGGCAAACCGACGTCGACTTGATGGGCGACATCCCCTTCATCGTCGGCGCCGAGAGCGCAGACGTCTGGTCGCATGCCTCCCAGTTTCAGCTCCACGTCGCCCTCGGCGCCCCGCCGGACGACTTTTCGGCCGACGGCCAAGACTGGGGCTTGCCCGCGTACGACTGGCTCGCGATGGAGGCCGACGATCTCGCGTGGATTCGCGCCCGGACGCGCCACGCGGCGCGACTCTACGATCGGTTCCGCTTGGACCACGTCGTCGGCTACTTCCGGCAATGGGTGAAGATCAAGAACGGGCGCGACCGCGGGCGGTTCGATCCCGAAGGGGCGGACGCCCAGAGGGCGCGCGGCGTTCGGGTACTCGGTTCGATGCTCGAAGAGCTTCGTGCGGCCGCCCAGAGCATTCCCCCCCCGCGGGCGATCGCCGAAGACCTCGGCGTCGTCCCCCCCTTCGCACGCGAGGCGTTGCGCAAGCTCGAGATGCCGGGGTACCGGGTGCTCCCTTGGGAGAAGGACGACGGGCTCCTGCGCGACGCGCAGGCGTTCCCCACCGCGAGCGTCGTTTCTTGGAGCACGCACGACACCCCGCCGATCACGGCCTGGTGGGACGAGCTCCCCGAGCGCGACCGAACCCAGTTCACCGAAAGGGCGGGAATCGACCCGTCGATGTCCGACGACGCGAGATCGCTCGCCCTCCTCCGCTACCTCTACGGGGCCAGGTCGGACCTGGCGCTCACCCTGGTTCAGGAGCTTCTGGGAACGCGCGACCGCATCAACACTCCGGCCACGGTGGGTCCCCAAAACTGGAGCTGGCGCCTGCCGAGGCCCATCGAAGATCTGGCCGCCGACGGGCGCCTGACAGCGCGCTTCGAGGCGATCCGCGGTCTGGTCGACGCGTCGGGCCGATAAGGTGCACTATCGGGCGGCAGGACCCGAGGAGCGTGCGAGGACGAGCGCCGACCGATGACCGCTGAAAGGATCGATTCGGGGGTTCCCGACCCGCTCGGCGCAACGTGGGACGGACGCGGCGTGAACTTCGCTTTGTTCGCGGAGCACGCCACGGGGGCGACGCTCTGCCTCTTCGATGCCCAAGGGCACGAGCGACGCATCGGCGTACCGTCGCGCACCGCTCACGTTTGGCACGTGTACGTGCCCGGGGTCGGCCCCGGGCAGCGATACGGATGGCGCATTCACGGTCCGTACGACCCACGCGAGGGACACCGCTACAATCCGAACAAGCTTTTGATCGACCCCTATGCGCGCTCCCTCTCCGGGGCGGTCGACGTGCGCGGGCCCGTCTACGGGTATCCGCGCGACCGGGGGCAGGACGATCTCGTGTTCGACGACCGCGACGACGCCCATGCCGTACCGAAGTCCCTCGTCGTCGACGACCGCTTCGACTGGGCGGGCGATCGGTTGCCGCGCGTCCCCTGGCGAGACTCGGTCCTCTACGAGCTCCACGTCAAGGGGTTCACCAAGCTTCATCCCCACGTGCCCGAGGAGCTTCGGGGAACGTACCTCGGGCTCGCGTCGGACGCGGCCATCGCGCATTTGACTTCGCTCGGCGTGACCACGCTCGAGCTCATGCCTGTCCACGAGCACCTCGACGAACCGATGGTCGTCGAGCGAGGCATGGTCAATTACTGGGGGTACAGCACGCTCTCGTTCTTTGCTCCCGAGCGCCGCTTCGCGACGCGGGGAGGCGATGCGATCGCCGAGTTCAAAGAAATGGTCAAACGGCTCCACGCGGCCGGCATCGAGGTCCTGCTCGACGTCGTTTACAACCATGCGTGCGAGGGTGACGAGCTCGGGCCGACTGTGTCCCTGCGCGGGATCGACAACGCCGTTTACTATCGGCTGAAGGCGCACGACGCGCGCCGATACGTGGACTACAGCGGCTGCGGAAACACGCTGAACGCTCCTCATCCCGAGGTCATCAAGCTGGTGTGCGACAGCCTTCGCTATTGGGCGCGCGAAATGCACGTCGACGGCTTCCGGTTCGACCTCGCCCCCGCGCTCGCGCGGAACCCCGCGGGCGATTTCGACCCGCTCGCGGCCTTCTTGTCGACCGTGCACCAAGACCCGATCTTGTCGCGCGTCAAGCTGATCGCCGAGCCCTGGGATCTCGGGACGGCCGGCTATCAGGTCGGCAACTTCCCGGTGCTCTGGAGCGAGTGGAACGGCCGTTACCGCGACACGACCCGCGCGTTCTGGTGCGGCGAGCCGAAAGTCGTCGCCGATCTCGGGTACCGCCTCACGGGCTCGAGTGACCTCTTCGCCGACGACGGCCGGCGGCCCGCCGCGAGCATCAATTTCATCACGACCCACGACGGCTTCACCCTGCGCGATCTCGTGAGCTACGACAGGAAACACAACGAGGCGAACGGGGAGGACAACCGAGATGGCCTCGACGGCAATACGAGCCAGAACTGCGGCGTCGAGGGAGAGACGTACGACGCGCAGGTGCTCGTCAAGCGCCGTCGCCTCGCGCGCAGTCTCATGGCGACGCTCTTCGTGTCGCAGGGCGTGCCGATGCTCGTCATGGGCGACGAGGTTTGGCGGACCCAGCGAGGCAACAACAATCCGTACTGTCACGACTCGGAGCTCACCTGGGTCGACTGGCGGCTCGACCACGACCAGCAGGCGATGCTCGACTTCGTCCGAACGCTCGCCGCCGTCCGTAGGGCCCACCCGAGCCTGCGCCGGGACGACTTCCTGCGAGGCGCTCCCGGTCCCAGCGGCCGCACGAAGGACATCGTGTGGCTGCGCCCCGACGGCATCGAGATGACTCCCGAAGACTGGGCCGCCCCCGAGCAGGCGGGTCTTTCGTTTCGCCTCGACGGCGCGGCCGCGACCGTGACCGCGACAGAACCGTCCGCGCCGCACCCCCGGAGCGAAGCGCTCTTCGTGATGATGAACGGAGAAAAAGAGCCGCTCGCCTTCGCGCTCCCGGAGCCGGCCCTCGGAGAACGGTGGAAGATCCTGATCGACACGCGCGAGGCGCCGCGCATGGGAGAGGTCGCGTCGGCGGGCGCTCTGGTCGAGCTCGAGCCGGGGAGCCTCGTCGTGTGGGTGGAGGGATAGGGAATGTCCCCGCCCGGGAAGCGGTCCTCACACGAGCGGTGTCGAAGTTGAAGTAGGCTTCTAGGTGCGGAGGGGCTGTCCGTCCTCGAAGAACCCGCCGCTCGGACCGCTCACGCCAAGCCGTGCACCCCAGAGCACCGACTCCGCGCCCTGGTCGACCGAGCGGGGGGCCCCCGGGCCGCCCATCGCCGTGCGCACCCAGCCCGGCGAGATCGCGTTGACCTTGATACCGCGCGGGGCAAGCTCCTTGGCGAAGAGCTCCGCCATGCGGTTGAGCGCGGCCTTGCTCGCGCCGTATCCGCCGGGGGCATCATCGGCGAGCTTGCCGAACCCGTCGCCCTCGACGTCGATCGCCGAGAGCCGCTTCTGGAGCGCCGCGTCCGCGGCACCCTGGGCCATCCCGCTCGTGACCATCACCACGCGCGCGCCGCTTTCGAGGAGCGGCGTCAGGCCGCGCGTGAGGAGCCACGGTCCGCGGACATTCACGTTCCAGATCTCGCGGCGCGGCGCCTCGTAGACGCCCGCGTTGTTGACGAGGACGTCGAGCCGCTCGCGACGCGCCGACAGCTGCTCCACGAGGGCCGCGATGCTTGAAGGCGACGCGACGTCGAGCGAGAGCGCCTCGGCGTTCGGCAACCGCGGTGCGTTTGCGACCCGCCGCACGGCCAGGAGCACGCGCATCCCATCGTCGGCGAGCCGCTCGGCCACGCGAAGACCGATGCCTCGCGAAGCGCCTGTGATCAGGGCCGTCTGCATGACCTCCTCCGTTCCGTCGGCGTCCGCCGCGGGCTCTCTCCCCTCCATGCCACGGGTCCGCGCGCCAGGCGAGCGCAGCCGCGGTCGAGCGGGCCACGAGCACGTCCTTCCCGCGGAGATCAGGACGATCCGGATCTGAAAGGAAGGTGTGCGGACACGTCCTCTTCGGTATCGACGTCGATCGCACCTTGCGGCCATTCGACAGAAGGCGCGCCGGCAAGGAGTCGACCCGCTCCGCGGTCGCCTCTCAGCTCGCCGAGCGCGTGAAGATCGGACCGGGCGAATACCGCCGGCGCACCGATCGTCCCGTTGTAAGCCGAGCCCACCCGCCTCTCCTCGCGCGCAAAGGCGTCCACCAGGTTGCGCAGGTGAACCTCCGTCAGGTGGACCTGATCACACAGCGCGAGCAGAAGACCATCGCACGCGACGGACTCGGCCCACGCGGCCGCCACCCGGATGGACGAGGCGATTCCCTCCTGCCACCCGTCATTTCGGAGGACGACAACGCCGAGGTCGAGGCCCGTCTCCGCGATCGCCTCCGCCTCCGCCCCGACGACGAGCCCAACGGGATCGCACCCGCACCGGAGAACCCCACGAAGCGAGCGCGCGACGAGCGTCTCTCCGTTGACCTCGACGAGCTGCTTCGGCCGTCCGAGCCTCGTCGATCCTCCGGCGGCGAGGACGATGCCTGCGATCCTCACTCGGCTGCTCTCTCGTGAATGTCGCCTGCTCTCTCGTGAATTTCGGTCCGACTGCGCAAGGACACACGTGAGCCGCCGTGGAGTTCGCCGAGCGCTTCTGCGGAGATGGCGAGCGCGATCTCCTCGGGCGTCTCCGCTGCGAGATCGAGCCCGACGGGCGCGTGGACGCGCGGATCGTCGAGCAGCGCCGGCGCGTCCGCGACGAGAGATAGGGTGCGGTGGCGGGGCCCGAGGACACCGACGTACGACGCGCGCGAGGCGAGAGCTGTCCGGATCGCTGCGCGATCGCTCGTGAGGTTGTGTCCCATGACGACCACCGCTGCCCGATCACAGCCGTCAATCTTCGTCCGAACGGCGTCGAGGTCGCTCTCGAAGATGGCGTCGGTCCCAACGAAGGTCGAGCGGTCGGCGCTCGAAGGAGATGCCTGCCAGATGGTGAGGCTCCATCCGAGCATACGCGCGACTTTGGCCAATGGGACGACGTCGAGGCCGGCGCCCAAGACGAACAAGTGCGGCGGGGGAACGAGCGGCTCGACGAGCGCCTCGATGCGACCGTCCACGGTCTCGATCACGCGCGGCTCGGCGCGCTCCCGGGGGGGGAGGCTCGCACGGTCTGCGAAGATGCGTTCCGCTGCTTCGTGACTCGCGAGCCCGGCGGGAGCCGCGAGCAGGCCCTCCTCGCACGCGCACCACCGTGTCCCGACTGGAACGGCGCTGCTGGTCGATCGAAACACGGTCGCAAGCGCGGCGCGTCGCTCCGACGCGAATGCGTGTCCGAGGAACGCCAGGGGGTCGGCCGCGTGCCCCTCCGAGCGCTCGACGAGCAGCTCGACGACGCCGCCGCAGCCGAGAGCGGCTTCCGAAGCCTCCGGATCCGTCGAGTCGTATCGAACGAGCACCGGGCCGTTGCGGGTGCGCCAAGTGCCGGTGCGAATCAGATCTCTCTCGAGACATCCTCCGCTCACGTTGCCTGCGACGCGGCCGTTCGCGGTGAAGACGAGTCGCGCGCCGGGGCGTCGATAGGACGAACCGCTCACGCGGACCAACGTGGCCACGAGGAACGGCTCGCCGGCGTCGCGAAGCTGCGCTCCCGCAGTGACGATGGCGCGCGCGTCCCGCATCCTGGCTACCGGGCCGCCGTGGCGACGATCTCCGGACACGGCGTCCCGGCGCTCGTCCACGTCTCCCACGCTGCGAGGAACCCTTCGCGCGCGACCGGAATGGCCGCGCGTCCGAAGCCGGGCGACCAACCCCAGACGACGAGCGGATCCTCCAGGTGCGCGCGCAAGGCGGGGCTGTCCTTGCCTCCGTTGCGGGCCGGGTCCTTGATCTGCTCGCAGAGCGCGCCCGGCGTGAGACCGACGAAGACGAGCTTGGTGTCGGGCGCGGGCATGTGCCAGGGCTTCACCGCGCCGGGCGGCACGTGCGCGCCGTACGAACTCGGCGGGTTGGCCGGGCCGTGACAGGTCGAGCACTCTTCGCCCACGAGGCCT
>CAZVPE010000238.1:0-8371 GCA_964628155.1 uncultured Polyangiaceae bacterium
CAGACCCAGTCGTCGTCGTAGACCCAGTGTCCGGCCGTCACGTAAGGGGAGAAATCGGGGCCGACCAGGGTCGGCGAAGGCGCCCAAACCGTTCCGTACGTAGGGTCGTCGACCCAGGTGCCGTGAGGGTCAAGGGCGGCGTGAAAATCGGTGAGGGCGGCCGGGTCGTCGTCGTCGTATCCTTCGGACTCCGTGCCGATGGCGACCTCGCCCGACGCATACACGGTGTCGGCGCCAGCGGCCGTGGTGTCCGCCACGACTTGGGGCGACTGCGGCGGCCCCTCGGGTAGCGGCTCCTGGGTCATCGCGTTTTGCGGAGAAACCGGCGCGGGCTGATCGCCAGGGTCGCAGTCGAGAGCGGCGATCGCGAAGAGGGGGATCGTCAGGGAAGCGATGCGGCGTGGACTCATGGCGCCCACAGCATGCGCATGCTTTGGGGGGTTGCCTAGAGCACCGCAAATCGTCGGTCCGCCTTGAATGCTATTGCCCGCAATGCCTTCGGCATATTGCCGGATCGGGGCTAGAGTTTCCATTGGGGCCGTCTCATCGCCCGAAGAGGTCCTTCCAGGAAAGGCATCGCCGTGAATCCCTCTCGTTGGCTGAGCTGTGCACTTCTCACGGCGTGTAGTGCCGGTGGCCCAACGAATCAGGCCGCGCCACCGCCCGTGTTTGGTGGACAAGGTGCGGTCGTCGGTCCGCCCAAGGAGCTCCCCTTGCCTCCGGGCGTGCCTGCCAAGGTGGCCGGTGGCCCGTGTTCGGACAAATCACCGCCAAGCGACACGGCGCTCGTCGACGATTTCGAGGACGGCGACCACGCGGCGTTCAAGGGCTTCCAGAGGGAGGGTTGGTGGTTCTCTGCGGGCGATGGGACGGAAGGCGCAAAGATATTTCCGGAGCAGGGCGCCTTTCACCCCGAGCGGCTTCCGATCGCGGAGGCGACTCGAGACAATCTGTTCGCCGCCCATTTGAAGGCAGACGGGCAGAAGGACTGGGGGACGGTATGGGGTGTGACGCTTCGGTGGGAGAACAAAGGAATTCGCTGTCCGCTCAACCTCGCGGGCTTTGCCGGGGTCCGATTCCGCGCCAAGGGACCGGGTACGGTCCGGTTGTCGTTCGGAATACCGGAAACGGAGCCGGCGGATGGGGGAGGGATGTGCACGTCGGGTTGTTACGACGTACACGGGAAGGTCTACTTTCTGACCGACCGGTGGGAGGACTACCTCGTGCGCTGGGATCGGCTCGAGCAGCAGGGGTGGGGGACCCAGGCACGGTTCGACTCCGGGCGCGTCCTCAGTTTGCAGTTTTCGGTCAAGCCGCGGGATTTACCGGCCGATTTTTGGGTCGATGACATTGCGTTCGTCACCGATCGGGAAGCGGAAGCGCTGGCCGCGGCGATCCGCGCACAGCCCGTGGCCGACCCGCGACCCCAGGCGGACCGTCAGACGCAGCCTGCAGTGATTCCTGCAAGGCCGTCCGCCAAGCCGGCAAAGCCGTAATCGATGCGCGGCGCTTTCGCGGCCTTGAATTGGTGGTCCGGCCCGCTGCTCGTGGCTTCCTTTGCGGTGCTGTTCGTCGGATGCGGTCGCTCGACATCGAGCGCTGTCGCGCCGGCGCGAGCGGGGCAGGTAGTTCTCTTGCCGGCGCGCCTTCGGCGCCTCACGAACGCCGAATACGAGCGGACGGTGGCCGCGGTCGTCGGCGCTGATGAGCACGTCGCCGATAGGCTCCCCCCGGACGTGCGGCAGGAGGGGTACACGCCCAACTCGGAGCAAGCGGTGCCGTCGGCCTGGGCGACCGGGATTGATGCGATCGCCCGCGAAGTCGCGCATCGCGCGGTCGCCGAGCGCCTCGACACGCTCGTGCCATGCGCCCCGTCCCACGCGGAGACTTGCGCGGGCGAGCTTGTCGAAACGCTTGGTCGGCGGGCGTGGCGACGCCCGCTCGACCCAGCCGAACGAGCTTCGCTCCTCGGAGCCTTCCGAGACGGGTCGGCGGGCCGCGGTTTCGCGGGTGGCGCAGAGGCGGTCCTGATTGCGCTTCTCGAGTCGCCCAGCCTCGTCTACCTGACGGAGCTCGGGGCGGGCGGGGCCCCGGGTGCTCTGGTCACCCTCACGCACTACGAGATTGCTTCGCTCCTTTCGTACACGGTTCGCGGCGGTCCCCCGGACGATTCGTTGCTGCGAGCGGCCGCCGCAGGAACGCTTCTGCTCCCCGACGTACGAGAGGAACACGCGCGCCGGCTGCTTGCGCTGTCGGATACGCGCCAGCACTTCCGGCGATTCGTCCTGGAGTGGCTCGAGGTCGACAGCTTGGCCCGCACGGCGAAGAGCGACGACCTGTTTCCGGAATACGGCGAGACGCGGGAGCACATGTTGGACGAAACGACGGCTTTCGCTGACGAGGTGATGGTGTTCGCAGGTGGCTCGGTCCGGGCCCTTCTCGATGCTCGCTTCGCGTCCGTCGACCCGACGATGGCCCGTTTCTACGGGCTCAAGACCTGGGGAGCGAGGGCTTCGCTTGCCCGAACCCGCCGCGCGGGCGTTCTGCAGCAGGCGAGTTTCCTGGCAGCGCACGCCCATGAAGACGTCACGAGCCCGGTCAAGCGCGGCGACTTCGTGCTCCGGAAACTGCTGTGTACGCGCATTCCTCGCCCGAGCGAGGTCGGTATCGAGACGGTCTTCCCGCCTCCTTCGCGGGCAAAGACGACGCGCGAAAGATTTGTTTCTCACTCGGAAAACCCCGCTTGCAATAGCTGTCACGAAACGCTCGACGCGCTCGGCTACACGTTCGAATCCTTCGATGCGACTGGCGCCGAGAGGACGACTGACAACGGAAAACCCATCGACATGCGTGCGCGCGTCGATCTCGCCGGCCAGTGGCTTTCCTTTGGAGACAGCCTCGATCTCGCGGAATGGCTCGCCGGAAATCCGGAGGTGTCGGACTGCTATCTGCGTCAGGCCTTCCGTTACTTCACCGGGCAGTCCGATCCGAGAATCGAGTCGGAGCTCGTTGCGCTGACGCGAGACGTTCCTCGGAGTTTCAGCGACAACCTCTTCGAAGGACTCATTGCGTACGTGCGAAGCGACCTTTTCGTCAAACGCGAGGTGCGCCCGTGAGCCGATTCGATCGCCGCCGCTTTCTCACCGCGCTTGGAGCGGCTGGCCTGACGCTGGGCGCCCGTCCGGAGGGCCACTCGGGGAGCGCCGCCGCCGGGAGCGCTTCGATGGGCTCAGGGTCGCGCTCCGGGCGACCGCTGCGCTTTGTGGGCGTCTACACGCCGCATGGGCGCGCCCACGAGCTATGGCAGCCGCACGAAGGCTTCGATCTGCGCTTCGTCGAATCGACGCTGAGCCCTTTCGACGACATCGCAACGTTCGGAAAGACCTTTCGAGACCGCTTGATCGCGCTCGACGGGATCGACCTTTCCGCCGGGATCGCGGCGGGGACGAGTGGACACGATGGGCCTCGCGTCATTCTGACCGGCAGCGGCGCTGACGGTCGAAACGCATCGATCGATCAGTATCTGGCGGTCGAGCGGGGGCTCGGAACGGAGACCCCCCACACATCGGTTGTGCTCGGCATCGGCAACGCCGAGCCCGAAATTGGCTCCTCGATCAGCTACGGGCCGGGCGGCACGCCCATCCCCAAGTGCATCGATCCGGCCAAGACGTTCGGCGATCTCTTCGCCGCGTCGCTCACCGGGGCGCGGCGCGAAGAGGTCGAACGCCAGCGGCAGATGGGCAAGAGCATCCTCGACGTCGTGACCGCGGACTTGAAGAGACTCTCGTCGCGCGCGCCGCAATCCGAAAAGACCAAGATGGATCAGCATCAGGCGGCGCTGCGAGACATCGAAAAACGCCTCTCTGGGGTCGAGCGAGCATGCCCGCCGCCGGTGCAGCCCGATCGGACGCAATTCGCGCACGTCGGCGCGTACGACGGCGGAGCGCGCTTTCTCGACGCGGTGACGGATCTGCAAATCGATCTCCTCGCCCGGGCGCTCTCCTGCGATCTAACGCGTTTCGCATCCATCTTCCTCGGCGACCTGAGTCGAACGCACTTGTTCCCCGACCTCCCCGACGACGTGCACAGCGACGTTGCGCACCGTTACGACGCGCGAGAAGAGCGCCGCCCCGGAACGCCGGCGACGTGGAGCAAGCTCGCGATCCAGAACCGCTACAGCTACTCGAAGGTGGCGCGCCTGCTTGCCCGCCTCGACGAAGGCGGAGTTCTCGACGACACGATCGTCTACGTCTGCGGAGACATGGGAGACCCGGCGCGCCATAGCTCGCGCAGTGTACCGGCGCTAATCGCGGGAGGATGCGGCGGCCATTTCAAAATGGGTCGCTACCTCGACCTCCGGCGAGACAAAGGAGGGGATGGGGTGCCGAACAACCGAGTGCTCGTCTCGATCTGCCAGGCGTTCGGGATCGACATCCAGCGCTACGGGCACGCCGCCGACCCGCACATCGTGACGGGCCGGCTCGAGGCGCTCGAGGGTTAGACCCCGGCAAGCAGCGTCGCAAGTTCGGTCGGTTCGCGAATCGGCAGCGAACAACGCCTGCCGCGGCACACGTAGGCCACGGGCTCGGCTTGGGCAGGCTTGCCCTCTGCGAGCGCCTTGCAGGCGTCGAGGGCCATGGGGTCCGCGGGATCGGCCCACGCGAGAACACGATTGGGCAAGTACGCTCGGAACACCTCGCGCACGAGGGCCCGGCTGGCGTCGCTCGTGCGCGGACCGACCACGACGACGTCGACGGAGCCTCGCACCAGGCGATCCACGAGCGCCACCGTGCCGCTCATCGCGAGCGGGTTGTCCGCGGCGGCACCGGCCAGCCGCTCGACGGCTCGCACAGCCGGGTCGGTGTACTTTCCGTCGACGAGCGTGCCAAGACGGAGGAGCAGTCGGCAAGCCACGGATGACCCGCTCGGAATGGCGTGGTCGTATCGGTCTTTGGCGCGCACCAGGATCTTCTCGCTGTCGTCTGCGGTGAAGAAGAAGGTGCCGTCGCTCGCGTCGCAAAAATGGACGAGAATGGCGTCAGCCATCGCGCGCGCGAGCGCGACCCAGTGCGGGTCACCGATCGCTTCGTAGACGTCGAGAGCGGCGTCGCCGACGAACGCGTGGTCGTCCAGAAACCCGGGCCCGCGGACCACGCCTTCGTGCCAGTGACGCAAGACCCGGGCCCCTCGCCCGTCGGCCTCTCGCACGACGAGCGTGCGCTCCACGAAGCGCATGGCACGTTCCGCCGCGTTGGCCAATTGCGCCCCCGCGACGCCGGCCGCGTCGGCAAGAGCGGAGATCATGAGCGAGCCGTAACTGGCGAGTATCTTGTCGTCGCGTTCGGGTTTCGGTCGCCTCTCGCGCGCCTGGAACATGGCCTTTCGGGCTCGTGCCAGCGCAGACGCTTCTCGTGCCCCGCGCGGTGGGGCTACGAGGGAGAGCACCGTCGCACCACTTTTCTCGAAGTTCCCCTCGCTCGTAATCCCGTACACGTGCTTTGCCGCCCGCGCGGCTTCTTCGTCGCCCGCGCAGGCCTCGTCGACCGCGCCTGGGGTCCACACGAAGAAGCGGCCCTCCTCCCCTTCGCTGTCCGCGTCCTGCGTCGCGTAGAACGCTCCATCGGGCGACGTCATCTCGCGCGCGACGTACGACGCGATGTCTCTCGCCGTGTCCGTGTATCTCTCGTCGCGGAGCGCCCGCCCCGCGTCGGCGTAGAGCCGGAGGAGGAGAGCATTGTCGTAGAGCATCTTCTCGAAATGCGGCACGAGCCAACGCTCGTCGGTGGAATATCGGTGGAAGCCGCCGGCGAGCTGGTCGTAGACGCCTCCGGACCGCATCGCGTCGAGCGTTCGAGCGACCCGAGCGTGATCGCCGGCGCGAAGTAGAACGTCGAGGCTCATCGCGCTCGGGAACTTCGGCCGGTGCCCGAATCCGCCATGGACTTCGTCGAATCTGGCGACGAGCTTGTCGACAGCCTTCTTGATCAGCTCTGGCGAGGCGCCTTCGCGGCTTGTGCCGGTGCCGGCCGTGGCCTGCTCGATCGCCCTCGTTAGCTCCGCCGAGTGCGCGTCCACCTGGTCGCGCCGGGCGCGGTATGCCTCGCTCGCAGCGCGAAGCACCTTGGGAAAGCCGGGCATGCCGTGGCGCTCCACCGGCGGGAAGTAGGTGCCCCCGAAGTATGGCTTCTGGGCGGGGGTCAGGAAGATCGTGAGCGGCCATCCCCCGCTCCTGCCCATCAGCTGAACGACGAGTTGGTAGACGTGATCCAAGTCGGGTCGTTCCTCGCGGTCCACTTTCACGTTGATGAACCAGTCATTCATCAACTTGGCGATCGCTTCGTTCTCGAAGCTCTCCCGCTCCATCACGTGGCACCAGTGGCACGCGGAGTACCCGATGCTGAGGAGGATGGGTTTGTCCGCTCGCTCGGCCTCGGAGAGCGCTTCGGCGCTCCACGGAAACCAGTCAACGGGGTTGTGCGCGTGCTGCCTCAAGTAGGGCGAGGCTTCGCGGACGAGGCGGTTGGGCATGGGACGGCTTTGGTCTCAACGAGGTCCGAAAGCAAGGGACCGCGAGCGCCCCGACGCAGACCGATTTTCTACGAAGGACGTAATCCTCGAACCTACCTAGTTCGTCACTTCGACACGCAGGAGCTTTCGCCCGACGAACAAGTAGTCCCCGTGGCCGAGCTCCTTCTCCGTCTTCAGCCGAAGGTACGTCCCGTTCTTGCTGTTCAAGTCCGTCAGCACGAGTCTACCTCCGCTCTCCTCGAGCTTGCAGTGCGCCGCGCTCATGTAGAGGTCCATGGGAAAGTTCAGGTCGCCGCCCTCGCGCCCAATCTGTAGACCGCTTCCACGGGCGCACACGGCCATCGCGGGCGATCCGCCCTGAAGAATCTGGACGAGCTTGAACTGCGCCGGGTGCTTTGGCGACGAGTAGAAGTACGTTCCGTCGGGAGCGGGGCCGTCGCCCGACTTCAAACCCGCGTCGATGCGAAAGAGCTGTTCTCCGGCCAAGAAGGAGTCTCCGACGGAGACCTCGACCGCGCCGTGTACGCGCCAAAAGACGCCGTTGAGAGAACCCTCGTCGCGCACGACGAGCTTGCCCGCGCGGTAAAAGAGGTTCGCGTGGCGAGGCGAGACGAACGGGTCATCCGGCAGAACGAGCTGTCCGTTGCGACCGACGGTGTGTTGCTCGGCGTTGAGCTGGTAGCTCAGGCCTTCGATGCCCTCGCCGCGGATGAGGATGAGCTTGGCCTTGCCGGGCTCTTGGAGCTGACCGAAGTATTGTGTGAGCGCGTGTAGGATCTCCGGTGGGACGGCGGCGCCGCAGCGCCCGCAGAACTTGTGCCCCAGAGGCACTGGCGTCGAGCATGACTTGCAGACGTAATTTTTTGCCTGTTCCAACTGCTCCTCCGCGGACCTTTCCGGTCTTCCAATCCTGTCGTCGAGCGTCCCTGGCGACGATACCGCCGATCCGGCTCCGTGCCCACGCACTGTAATCGGATTCGAGGCATGCGCGCCCGGTCCGGTTGCCGGACGCCGCGGCCTCAGTTGATCACCGGCGAAGAGCGCCGACTTCGTGTCGAAGCCCCCCGCCGCCTCGACGACCTCGCTCGGCGCTGAGGTGGCCGGTGTCCGGGCGTCCGACGGCTCTCCCAGCGCCAGGCTCGCCCCGCACCCCGCGCACGACGTCGTTCCGAGGGCGGCATAGCTGTCGCAGCGACCGCAGACCACCCCAAGCTCGAAGGTCATTCGATTCTGAGTCGACAGTACCAAAGAATGCCGGAGATCGTTCGGCTCACCAGACGATGCTCAACCGCCTTCCACTGTCGCCGAAGCCGGCGGCGCCGACGATGCGGAAAATCACGTGCTGGCAGCTGGAGGGGTCCACCTCTCCGTAGTCGCGCGAATCGAGGTGAACGTGGCGATCGTCGCTCACGAGAAACCACCCGCCTGGTGCGACGGTCACTTTCGTGGGCAGCTCCGGACGATCGCCAGCGCGCGCGGCGGAAAAGGCCACGTCACCGAACTCCTCCTGGGAGCAATCGAGCGTCACGTCTTCATCGGTTCGTGGGTCATGCACGGCGATTACCGGCGGATCGCAGGCACGCGGGCTCGGAACGCGCTTGCCGTCGAGGCTCACCACCTCTCGTTCGAGTTCGACGCGGTCGCCCGAACGCCCGATGGCCCGCGCGACGACGAATCGTCCGGCGGCCTCGGGATCCGCGCATCGGACGAGATTCCCGCGCGCGATGGAGCCCTGGCGCGTGACCACCACGAGATCGCCTGCGCTGAGAGTCGGCTCGATCGAAGCGGCGAGCAGCGGGTCATCGCTCGGCACCCGCCAGACCTCGAAGAAGAAGAGATGCAG
>CAZVPE010000239.1:0-8367 GCA_964628155.1 uncultured Polyangiaceae bacterium
TGCTCGCGTACGGTCGTACGCTCCGCGCGCTCGCCGCCGGCCTCGCTTGCTCTCGGCGAAAATCACGCGACTTCTAGAGAGCCCTGCTGAGCGACGCTTTGTCGGGAGCTCGGTTGGGTCTCGGGAGAGTTTGCGCGAGAATTGCGGGCTTGAGCGCTGCGAATGGGCGAGCGTGCGGTCGTGATCGTGTGCTCTCGGCGGTTTGTGGGGAAGGCGAGGTCGGTCTTCGGAGAGCGAGGCTTGCTGGTTTGCTAGCGAGGCTCGCGGT
Source organism: uncultured Polyangiaceae bacterium (assembly GCA_964628155.1). Lineage (GTDB taxonomy): Bacteria > Myxococcota_A > Polyangia > Polyangiales > Polyangiaceae > Palsa-1150. The sequence goes on from CAZVPE010000239.1 coordinate 269, forward strand.
CGAGGAACGGAACGCAGCCGTGGACCAAGCCCGCAACCGTGGTCGTGCGGCGAGCCCATTCGTCGGGTGGCTAAGCTCGGTCGTCGACGACGGTGGCTCGGTCATTGACGAGGGTGGCTCCGTCATCGACGAGGGTGGCTCGGTCTTCGACGAGGGTGGCTCGGTCTTCGACGAGGGTGGCTCGGTCATCGACGAGGGTGGCTCGGTCATCGACGAGGGTGGCTCGGTCATCGACGAGGGTGGCTCGGTCATCGACGAGAATGGCTCGGTCATCGACGAGAATGGCTCGGTCATCGACGAGGGTGGCTTGGTCGTTGAAGATGACGGCTTGGTTGTTGAAGACGGGCGTTGGGCCGATCGCGTCGGTCGCGCTACCGGCCGACTGCGCTCTTCGGCGGCTTCGACACGTGCGCGCTCTCTGCGTCCAAGAAACGCCACGGTCGATCCGCCCACTCGCCCGCGTAGCCGACGCCGACCCGCGCGGTCACCGCGATCCGCGGCCTTCTGGTCCGCGGACAAATATAAAGGGGCGGCTCGGTCAAATCGTGACCATCGAGCGCGCGCGTGATCCCCATCGCCCGCGCGAAGCGCCCGGGACCGTCGAGGCGTACCCCGTGCTCGAGCTCATCGAAGCCGAACACCGGTTCGCCCGCGCGCACCAACACCGCGTGGCCGCGACCTTCGCCGCCGCACGTCACGTTGAAACAGTCGTGCATTCCGTAAATGAGAAACACGTATGCGTGGCCCTCTTCACCCAAGAGCGCTCTCGTGCGCTTGGTCAGGCCGGCGCGAGCGTGACACGCGAGGTCGCGCGGGCCTCGGTACGCCTCGGTCTCGACGATTCGCGAGACCCGCGGCATCGCGCCCGCCCGTCCCTCGTGCACGAGAAGGCACCCGATGAGGCTACGGGCCCGGATGAGCGCGTCGCGCGCATACCACGTTCGCGGGATGCGCGCAGCGCGAAGATCGTCCACGGACAAGCCGGTGCCGGATTCGAGGACCATGTATGGGCAAACGTCGACGGTCCCCCTGGAAGCAGGCGGCCGCAAGCGCTAAATCTAGTCCCCCACAGACGGGCATCGAGCAAATGCTCGCGAGGGCGCCAGAGAGCAGACATGTTCGATCAGTTCGGCATCAACGCAGGGTACGTCGAAGAACTTCACACACGCTGGCTTCAGAGTCCTCAGTCGGTCGATGAGGACTGGCGGAGCTTCTTCGAGGGCCGCGGGTCGGCCGCAGATTCGCGCATTGCCGCGCTGCCACCGTCGGGCGCGCAGGCATTGACCCTCGATCGCGCGGCCGCGGCCACGGCCGCCGGCGCAGAGGCGCCGTCGAAGAACGGCAACGGCTGGGCAGGGCCGACACCGACCAACGGCAATGGCAACGGCGCTCTCTATCGCGAATCGGTCCGCGAAACCGTCATTGCCGCGACTGAGCTCCAGAGCGGAGTCGCACAGCTCGTCAACGCGTACCGCGTGCGCGGGCACCTCTTCGCACACGTCGATCCGCTAGGCAATCCTCCCAATGCTCACCCGGAGCTCGAACTCGCGAACTTCGGGCTGACGGACGCGGATCTCAACAAGACGTTCTCCACCGCGGGAATGAGCGGCCTTCCGGAACGGGCCACGCTGCGGCAAATCGTGCGGCACTTGAGCGAGACGTACTGTTCGTCGATCGGCGTCGAGTTCACGCAGATCGAGGAGCCCGACCCTCGCCTCTGGTTGCAAGAGCGCATGGAGTCGACGCGCAACCATGCGTCGCTCAACCGCACCGAGCTGCTCCGCATCCTGACGAAGCTGACCGAAGCCGAGATCTTCGAGCAGTTCATCCACAAGAACTACGTAAACGCACGACGCTTCTCGCTCGAGGGGGCCGAGAGCGTCATCCCGATGATCGATCTGCTCGCCGAATCGGCCGCCCAGCACGGCATCGAGGAACTCGTCATCGGAATGGCGCACAGGGGGCGACTCAACGTTCTGGTCAACGTTCTCGGCAAGAACGTCCGCGAAATTTTCGCCGCGTTCGACGACAAGCGCCCCGAGCGGTTCTTCGGCGCGGGGGACGTCAAGTACCACCTGGGGTACTCGAGCGACGTCGTCACCCAGTCCGGCCGGACGTTGCACCTGTCGATGGCCTTCAACCCGAGCCACCTCGAGTTCGTCGATCCGGTCGTCGAGGGCCGCGTCCGCGCGAAGATCGATCGGCGCAAGCGCAAGAGCACGATGCCGCTCCTCATCCACGGCGACGCTTCGTTCATGGGGCAGGGTGTCGTCCCCGAAACGCTCAACTTGTCGCAGCTCGAGGGCTACACGACCGGCGGCACGATCCACCTGGTCGTCAACAACCAGATCGGCTTCACCACGCTCCCGAGAGACTCCCGATCCACCCGCTATTGCACGGACGTCGCGCGAATGCTCCGCGTCCCCGTCTTCCACGTGAACGGCGAAGACCCGGAGGCGGTGATTCAGGTGACCCGTCTCGCGATCGAGTTCCGCCAGCGGTTCAAGCAGGACGTCGTCATCGACATGTACTGTTACCGAAAGTACGGACACAACGAGGGCGACGAGCCGCGATACACCCAGCCGGTGATGTACGCCCTCATCGACAAGAAGCCGACCGTGCGCACGGTCTATGTCGATCGCCTGGTCGCGGCCGGACACATCACGCGCGAAGAAGCGGACACGATCGCGCAAGAGCGCCGCGCGACCCTGGAGGTCGCGCTCGAAGAGGCGCGCAAGGGCGACTTTCATCAAATGCCCGAGGCCATGGGCGGCGTGTGGTCGCACTATCGCGGCGGCCCGGACGCCGGCGTTCCCGAGGTGTCCACCGCGTTTCCGAAAGAGCAGCTGCTCGACGCGCTCGACCGGTTGACCCGGATGCCGCCGGGCTTCCGCCCCAACCCCAAGGCGCTGAAGATCGTCGAGCAACGCCGCGAGCGAGCGGCCGCAGGCAATCCGCTCGATTGGGGGACGGCCGAGCACCTCGCTTTTGCCACGATCCTCCTCGAAGGGCACGGCATTCGGATGAGCGGCCAGGACGCGCGCCGCGGAACGTTCTCGCACAGGCACGCGGTGCTGTTCGATACCGATACGGGCGAGCCCTACACGCCGCTCGCGCACCTGGGCGATGTCCTCCCGGGGGACGCGAATGGAGCGGCGCCCACACAAGTGGGACGATTCGAAGTCTACGACTCGCCCCTCAGTGAGGCGGGGGTGCTGGGATTCGAGTACGGCTATTCGCTCGATCGTCCCGACAAGCTCGTCATCTGGGAGGCGCAATTCGGAGACTTCGCGAACGCGGCGCAGGTCATCATCGATCAGTTCATCGTGTCGGCCGAGGACAAGTGGGGGCGGCTCTCGGGCCTCGTGCTGCTCTTGCCGCACGGCTTCGAGGGACAGGGGCCGGAGCACTCGAGCGCCCGAATCGAGCGCTTTCTTCAGCTCGCGGCGGAAGACAACATCCAAGTCTGCAATCTGACCACCCCCGCGCAGTTCTTCCACGTGATGCGCCGCCAGGTGAAGCGCGCCTGGCGCAAACCGCTCGTCGTGTTCACCCCCAAGTGGCTGCTCCGCTTCGCGGAGGCCGCGAGCCCGCTCGACGACCTCGCGACCGGATCGTTCCACCGGGTTCTCGGCGACGACACCGTCAGCCCGGGCAAAGTGAAGAGGATTCTTCTTTGCAGCGGCAAGGTCTACTACGACCTTGCGTCGGAGCGCCGGAAGCGCAAGCGCGACGACGTGGCCATCGTGCGGCTCGAGCAGCTCTACCCGCTGAGCGATGCGCTGACGACCGCGCTCGCCCCGTATCCCGCCGGAACGCCGGTCGTGTGGGTCCAGGAAGAGCCCCGCAACATGGGCGCGTGGTACTTCCTCAACGCGCGAAAGAACGAAATCTTCGCCGGCCGGCACCCCCTGTCGCTCGTCTCGCGCGAAGAGAGTGCGAGCCCGGCAACGGGCAGTGGCGCCGCGCACGCGCTCGAGCAAGCGATGCTCCTGGCGCAGGCCTTCGAAGACTGACGAACGCCTCGCCCCCGGCGTTCGGGCCATCATGGAGGTGCTCGATCTTCTGAATACTTGGGGATTTGCGTTTCTCGGCGCCGGGGTCGTGCTCGCCGCGGCGCTCGTCAATCGCTTCGCCCCGCACAAGCGCCGCCGTCTCCGTCGCACGCTTCTCCTCTACACCTTCTTCGTCATCACCATCGGTGCGTCGCGCATCATGGAGTACGTGCGGTCGCCGACGATCGAGTCGTGGGCGGAGCACGTTCGGCTGTTCGGAGACCTCTTTTCGGCGTTCACGTTGGTCGACATCGTCGCCCTGGCCGTCTTCGACGTGGCGCTTCCCGCGTTCGGAGTCGCGCTCGTGGCGATTACGGGCGACCTGGTCGTCTTCGGGGCGTATTTGTTCGCTGCGCTCGGCGTGATGAAGGCGTCCGGTGTGACGCCGTCGTCGGTTGTGGCGACGTCGGCCGTGTTCAGCGGCGTGCTCGCGATCAGCTTGCAGACGACGCTTGGCAACGTCATCGGCGGCGTCGCGCTCCAGATGGACGGCAGCGTCCACGTGGGCGATTGGCTCCAGCTCCCCGACGGGCAGCAGGGCAAGATCGTGGCAATTCGCTGGCGCCACACCGTGCTCGAAACCCGCAACTGGGACACGATTGTCGTGCCCAACTCGAACCTGCTCGCACAAAACATCGTGATTCTCGGCAAGCGGGCGGGAAGACCCGTGCAACACAAGATGTGGGTCTATTTCAACGTCGACTTCCGTTATCCCCCGTCCCAGGTGATCGACGTCGTCTCCGGGGCCCTGGACGGCGGGCCCATCGACGGTGTCGCCGAGGACCCGAAGCCGAACGTCATCTGTTACGACTTCGCGAAAGACGGTCGCGACAGCTTCGCTTACTACGCCGTGCGCTACTGGTTGACGGATCTAGCGAGCGACGACCCTACCAACTCCCGCGTCCGCACGCGCGTCTATACGGCGCTCAAGCGCGAGGGGATTCCACTCGCCCGTCCGACCCAAACTCTGTTCGTCCGATCGGAGGAAGGCGATGCGGTCCAATCCGAACGGCGAAAGGAGCGACGCGTCCACGCCATCGAGCGCGTCGATCTTTTCCACGGGCTGACGCCCGAGGAGCGGGATTTCATCGCGGACCACTTGAAAGACGCGACGTTCACGGCGGGCGAAACGGTGACCAAACAGGGAGCGATCGCGCATCACCTCTACATCTTGTGTGACGGAACCGTGGAAATTCGTAGGCACGCTCTGGCCGGGGCGTCCGCCGCTCCTTCCGGGCGCGGGCAAGACCGCGCGCCGACCGCGCTCGCCAAGTCGGTCGCGACCATCGAGGCGCCCAATTTCTTCGGGGAGATGGGGCTGATGACAGGCGAGCCGCGCACGGCCGACGTCGTCGCACTTACGGACGTCGAGTGCTATCGCCTCGACAAGGAAGGGCTCCAGCGAATTCTCGAGGAGCGCCCGGAGGCCGCGGAGCAGTTTTCGAGGACGCTCGCCAAGCGGCGCGTGGAACTCGTGGCGGCGACGGAGGGGCTGGACGCCGAGGCAGGGCGTGCGCGCATCGCCAGCGAAGAGACGCGCATCTTGGAAAAGATTCAGGAGTTTTTCGGGCTCGTTCGGACGAGCCGAGTTTAGTCGCGCCGGATTCGCTGCCCCCTACGTGGGAGGCTTCTTGCCGTCCGCTGGAGGAGCGCCGTCCGCCGGCCGCAGCAAGACCGCGATTACCCAGGCAACGAGTCCGACGACGACGACGGCCGTCACCACATAGAGAACGTGAGGGTCGGGCATGCGCGCTCCGCATCGTAAGCGAACCCGAGCTCCACGGCGTGGAAGATTTTTCGATCGCCTAAATCTTCGGCGTAGGGGCCGCGGGCTCGACACGTTGCGACGCCTGCGCCGCGGCGAATGCCTTGGCTCGTTCGAGGAGTCGAATGTTGTCCGTGGTGTGATCGGCGCCCACGACGGCGACGAAGTTTCCCTCTTCCTCCCGTACGTCGATATCGAGACAGGTGTTCGGGAGCGAATAGGGATCGTTCGGCAAGGGAGCAGCGCGGCCCAGGACGGAACGAGCATTGTGGCACTGAAGGATCCGGATCATCTTGTCGACGCTGATGCCTTCGGGCGGGCGAAGCAGGATGCGGGTCGCGACGACTTTGCTGACCCCGTTGCCGTCGTTCATGAACTTGCCCCGTACCTCGAGCACGCGCGTCGTCTGGACGACGCGAAGCTCTTCCGGCGTTGTGGCCGCGTCGCACTGGATACGCTCCGCGTGCGAGGCTTTGTCCGTCAGCGACCCTCCGTTGAACCACGAACATCCGGACACGATTCCGGCCGCCAGCGTGGCTGTCGCCCACTCGCACGAGCGTTTGAACACGATGGCCATCGTAGCGCGACGATGCATTCCAGTGCAGCTGAAGGCGACCGGCCGAGAGAAAAAGCGCCCCGATCGCGTCGCCGCGGGCACGGCGGGTCCTCTCGCAGCGATCTCGCTCTTGCCCGGCCCTTGAAGCCGTCGCACCTTTTCTGGCAAGACGAAGATGACCTTGTCGGTGCTCGAAATCGGGATCGAGGGCGCGATGCGCGGGGCGGCCGCGCGCGGAGGAGTCTGCCGCGTCATCTGCTGGGCAGCGGGGCTCTACACGCTGAGCTGCGGGGGAAGCGGAGCCGGTTCTGCAACGAATGGCGGATTCGATGCCGGCCGTTCTGCATCGAGCAGCAGCTCGGGCGGGAGCGGCACTTCATCGAGCAGCGGCTCCGATGCCGGTAGTTCGGGATCGAGCAGCGGTTCTGTCGGGAGTGGTTCGGGAGAGGGCGGCGCGAGGGGGTGCATTCCGGCTTCCACGCAGTGTGCGGGTGCGAGCGACGTTCAATCGTGCGGATCGAACGGCCAATTGGGCAGCCCATGGACCTGCGCCACCGGCGCCTGCGCGAACGGCGCGTGTGCGGGGTCGACCACGACGGCGACGAGCTGCGCGGCGAGCGGCCCCGGTCTGACCGACTGCGGACCTGGAGGCAGCGGGACCGAGAGCTGCTGCACGAGCCTGGAGGTGCCCGGCGGGACGTACTACCGGACGTACACGAACGACGGAGACGGAGGGACGGGACTGGTCGCTCCCGCTACGGTGAGTGGATTCCGTCTGGACAAATACGTGGTTACTGTGGGCCGCTTTCGCCAATACATCGATTACCTGGTCGGCGGCGGCTCGCCGCCCGCGAACGGCGCCGGCAAGCACTCCCACTTGAACGAGGGCCAAGGACTGGCAAGCGGCGCCGCTCCGGCCGGCTTCGAAACCGGTTGGAGCGCGACCGATTGGAATGGGGATATCTCGATAGGACCGAGCGCACCGGCCATCTGGAATACGAACTTGGCGACCTGCGCTCCCTACTCGACGTGGACTCCCGCGCCGGGAACACAAGAGAACCTCCCGATCGATTGCGTCGACTGGTATCAGGCGTACGCATTTTGCGTATGGGACGGGGGATTTCTGCCGAGCGAAGCGGAGTGGGAGTTCGCGGCGGCGGGCGGCGGCGATCAGCGCGAATACCCGTGGGGAGCCACGGATCCGGGGACGAACAACGAGTACGCGATTTACGGGTGCCACTACGGATCGGGCGGCACGGACGCGTGCACCGGCGTGAACAACCTCGCGCCAGTGGGAACGGCGGCGATGGGCGACGGGGTCTGGGGACAGCTCGACATGGCCGGCGAGGTTTGGCAGTGGAACCTCGACTGGTACGGGCCCTACGCGGGCCCGTGCGCGGATTGCGCGAATCTCGCCGCGGCCGAATATCGGGTCATCCGGGGGGGAAGCTTCAGCACCGGTGCCTTGGATTTGGGGCCCGCGTTCCGATCGAACAACTCCCACCCCTTCGACCTGACCATCGGCAACGGCTTCCGCTGCGCCCGAACTCCATAGAAGCCTGGCGCTTTTCGCCGATACCGGCGCGATCCCGTTGTCGAGCGTGCTCGCGTACGGTCGTACGCTCCGCGCGCTCGCCAACGGGCTCGCTTGGTCTCGGCGAAAATCACCAGGCTTCTATTCTAGATTAGATTAGACTAGATTAGAGTAGAGTGGATTGGTTAG
>CAZVPE010000240.1:0-1881 GCA_964628155.1 uncultured Polyangiaceae bacterium
TGACCGCTCCCTGACGGTCGCGGTACTGAACCCGTCGGCTCACGCCGCCGGGTTGGTGCGCGGCTGCCCCCTTCGCCTTCGGGAAGGGGCCTCACGCTCACCGCGCAGGCTTTGTACCCCGGTTGCCTCGAGCGGCGATCGAACGTCGCGAGCGTGAGCTGGTTGGTCCGAGCGAAGTGCATGGGAATGAATACCTGCGTCGGCTGCACCGTGTGCGTCACGAACGCGCGAGCCGCCATTTTGCCCCTCCGCGATTGAACGAGGACGAGAGTGTTCGGGGCGATCCCGAGCGCGTCGGCGTCGATGGGGCTGATTTCGACGTACGGATCGGTCGCGCCCAGCTTTTGGAGCACGGCCGACTTCCCGGTGCGCGTCAGCGTGTGCCACTGGCTGGAGCTCCCGCGTCCGGTCAGTAGCGTGAACGGGTATTGGGCGTTCGTCGGTTCGGGCAATCGCTCGGGCTCGCCGTGACAGAAGCGGGCCTTGCCGTCGGGGTGGTAGAAGCGCCCGTCTTCGAAGAGCCGCCGCTCACTCCCCGTCTCGACGCGCGTCCCCTCGGGGAGCGGCCATTGTACGCCGCCCAACCGGTCGATCATCTCGTAGCCCGTGATCCCGGTCATGTCGCACGGCTGTCCGCGCGTCACCTCGGTCAGGAGACGGAAGACCGCCTCGGGGGACGACCATCGGCGAAACATTTCGCCGCATCCCCACGCCTCGGCGATCAGTTTGAAGATGTAGAAGTCGGCGAGGGCTTCGCCCGGAGCCCGCGAGACCCGCTTGACGAGTCCGATGCGTCGTTCCGAGTTGATGAATGTCCCCTCCTTCTCGCCCGATCCGGCCGCGGGCAAGACCAGGTGCGCGCGCACCGCCGTCTCGGTGGTCGTGTACATGTCTTGCACGACGAGGAAGTCGAGCCGGTCCAAGATGTCGTGGAGGTCGCCCTGATTGATCCACGAGTGCGCGGAATTCGTCCCGACCACCCAGAGGCCGCGGATCGTTCCGCGGAGGATCCCCTCGATGATCTGGTCGTAGGCCAGGCTGCTGCGCGACGGGATGCACGCCGCGTCGATCCCCAGAGCGGCGGCCACTTTGCGCCTGTGATCGTCGCGGGCGAAGTCGTGGCCTCCGAGCAGATTGGTCGTGTTGCTGAAGAGGCGCGACCCCATCGCGTTGCACTGTCCGGTGATGGAGTTCGCGCCCGTTCCGGGGCGTCCGATGTTGCCGGTCATCAGCGCGAGCGCGATGATCGCCTCCGCCACGTTCACGCCTTCGTGGCTCTGATTGACCCCCATCGTCCACCAGAACGAAACGCGTTTTCCCCGGTGGATGTGCGTCGCGAGGCGATCGATGGCTTCGCCCGAGAGCCCCGTCGCGGCCGCGACGCGCTCGAGCGAAAAATCCGACACGCGCGCGGCGAACGCGTCGAAGCCCCGCGTGTGCGCGTCGATGAACGGACGATCGATCCACCCGCGCTCGAGGAGCAGCCGCGCGACGCCGTAGAGCAGCGCCAGATCCGACTTCGGCAGGAGCGCGTAGTGCTCGCTCGCCGCCATTGCCGTTTCCGTGCGCCTCGGATCGACGACCAGAATGGCCGGCCGGTGCGAATTCTTGCAAACGCGCGACCACATGATGGGGTGCGCGATGCACGGATTGGCTCCGACGAACACGAGGACGTCGGACTCCTCGAAGTCGCGATAGGTGTAGGGCGGCGCGTCGAAGCCGAACGTTTCCTTGTACGCGACGACCGCCGTGGCCATGCACTGGCGGGTATTGCCGTCGCCGTGCACGAGGCCCATCCCGAACTTGCCGAGCGCGCCGAGCAGCGCGAGCTCCTCGGACGGCATCTGGCCCGTACCGAGGAAGGCGACCGAGTCGCTCCCG
>CAZVPE010000240.1:1981-8308 GCA_964628155.1 uncultured Polyangiaceae bacterium
GAGCTCCTCGGACGGCATCTGGCCCGTACCGAGGAAGGCGACCGAGTCGCTCCCGTAGCGCTGCTGAATCGCTTTGAATCGGGTGACGAACGCGTCGATCGCCGTCGGCCAGTCGACCGCCTCCAGCTTGCCGGCGCCGTTTCGGAGCCGTGGCGTGGTCGCGCGTTCGGGCGACCGCAGCGGCGCGAGCGCCTCCCACCCTTTCGGGCACGCCATGCCCTGGTTGACCGGGTAGTCGGCCGTCGGCGACACGTTGACGGCCTCGCCGCGCTTCATGTGCACGTCGAGCGAGCAGCCCGTTGAGCAAAATCCGCAGATCATGCTCGTCGTGGCGTCCGGTGCGGTGCGCTTGGGCACCTGTCCAAGGCCGAACCCCCCGGGCACGCGGGCGAGGTCGCGCGTCATCGGCCCGGTGCGCGCGCGAAGGAGCGTCATGCGAGGCCCTGCGGCATCCCGGGCGCGCTCACCGCGGCAAAAAAGAGTGTGCGCTCCAGGAGTTCGCCCGCCAAAAGGAGCGCGAGAGCGGCGGTCGCCCCGGCGATCGAGAGAGGGTGGCCCAGCTGAAACCAGGCCGCGAGGACGCCCGCGGCGAGTAGGGCGAATCGCGCGACCATGTGGCCCCGCAAGTCGCGGGTCAGAAGGAGCGCCGTCCGCTTGAGCTCCGTGAAGCGGACGTCGCGCAGGTGCCGGAGGAGCAGGAGCTCGCCGATCCCTTTGGCCAAGGCGGCGGCGATGAGCAGGTGCGCCAGGGCCTCTGCCGCGGCGCCGAGCGCCGGCGTCTGGCGCGACGAGTCGAGCACGCTCGCGCCCAAGGGCAGCGTCCACTCGATCGTCGCCAGGCCCAGAATCAACGTCGTCGACAGGAACTTGAATGCGGTCGCCGGCGCGCTCCAAAACGCGCGCTTGGTCGCGTGGTAGATGAACACCGAGCAGAGGACGCCGCAGACGCCCAGCGCCGCGACGGCACCGCGAAGCGCGTTCTGCAGCGGCGCCATGGGCGCCACCCAGAAGGAGGCCGCGTACAGCATCGCCAGGGGCGCAAAGACCCCGAAGACGAGGATTTCTCGGCTCATCCACGAAGTGCGGAGCCCGAGCAGCGCCCGGAAGGCGTAGAGCGGGCGGCCGAGGTGCAGCATGCTCGCGCCCAGGGCCGCCAAGCCGACGGTGACGGCGACGAGCGAGTGCACCGGACCGAGGTCCCGCTGGACGTCGAGGGGCAAGAGGCGCGCGCCCGCCGCGCCGGCGCAGAGGGCACCGGTGGAGAGCTGCGTGAGGACGAGCATGACGACGAGCGGGGCGTGCCGGTGCGACGGCTGGACGACGTAGAAGTTCGCGGGGAGAAGGTTGCGCGGGAGCGGCTTGTCGGTCTTGTAAACGGTGGAGGGGACGGTGATCCCGGGCGAAGGTGCGCCGGGCACGAAGGCGTCTCCCTGGGCGTCTTCGATGGCCTGGCGCCGTTCGACGATGGTGATGGCGATCGCCTCGTTGGGGCACGCCTGGACGCACGCGGGGGCCTCGCCGACGTCCAGGCGGTCGCTGCACATGTCGCACTTGCGGACGATCCCGCGCGCCGCGCTGTACTGCGGCACGTCGTACGGGCACATGAACGTGCAGTACTGGCAGCCGATGCACTGGTCGTCGAGGTGCTTGACGATCCCGGTGACCGGGTTCTTCTCGTAGGCGAGGACGGGGCAGCCGGTCATGCAAGCGGGGTCGATGCAATGGTGACACGCGGTCGTGATCGATTGCTGCACGGCGGCGGCCGGCGACCCTCCGTGAAGCAGGCCGACCGACCGCCACGTCTCGCCTTCGTCGAGGCCGTTCATGTTGTGGCACGCCGTCACGCACGCCTTGCAGCCGGTGCAGGCGTCCAGGTCGACTTCGAACGCGTACTGCTCGCCGGCGGAAGGGGGGGATGCCGGGAGGAGATCGCGATAGAAGCGCTCTCGGAGCGGCTTTTCCACGTCCGCGTGACGCTGCGCGAACCGATCGACCGCGCTCATCGTCTGCTGTTCTCGGAGATAGTGTTCGACGAGCGGAAGCCGCTTCTTTTCGCGTGGAGGACCGGCGAGATCGATTCCCGCCGCGGGGGTGACGAAGGAGGTCGTCATGTTGTGGGTCAGCTGGCCATCGCTTGGGGCTCGCACACCGCCCCGTCTTCGCAAACCAGCGCCGGCACTTCTTCGGCGGGCGGAAGCTCCACCCACACGTCGTTTGCTTCGATCCGCACGGGATACGTGGCGATTTCGAGCGCCTCTCCCGACAGGCACGCGCCGCTCTCCAGATCGAACGTCTTCTTGTGCAGGGGGCAGGCGACCTTCGGCCTCCCGGCTTGATCGCCGATGATGCCCCGCGCGAGGACCATCTCTCGCTTGTGCGGGCAGAGGTTCTGGGCCGCGTACCACGCGCCGCGAGACGCAAAATGAAAGAGCGCGAGCTGCGCCGCGCCGTAACGCACGGCGATCCCGCCGTCGGGCGGCACGTCGTCGATCGACGCGACGCGCACCCACCGGCGCTGGAGGACCGGAAGACGCCGAACGGGGGCGGTCGGCGGGGCTCGTTCGGGGGCCGGGTCCGGCTTTCGCTGGCCGCGCTCCGGTACGAAGCGCACGGTATCGTCGCCGGACGGGTCGTTGGCGAAGTGACGGAAGGCCGCTCGCTTGGCGGGGTCACGAACGACGTCGGCCCATTCGCAGGCGTACGTGTCGACGAGCGTTTGCATCGCTCGCTCGAGGTCCGAGGCGATCCCCAGCGAATCGCCGACGATGACGCTTCGCAGGTGCGACAGCCCCCCTTCCATCTTGTCGAGCCACACGGACGTGCGCGTCAGGCGGTCGGCCGTCCGAATGTAAAAGACGATGAAGCGGTCGAGGTAGCGGATGGCCGTGTCGTCGTCGACGTCGGTTGCGAGAAGGTCCGCGTGCCGCGGTGACGCGCCGCCGTTGCCGCAGACGTAGACGTTCCACCCCCGCTCGGTGGCGATGAGCCCGAAGTCTTTGCTCTGGACTTCGGCGCATTCGCGCACGCACCCGCTGACGGCGCTCTTCAGTTTATGGGGCGACCGGATACCTTTGTATCGATTCTCGATTCGTATCGCCATCGACGTGGAGTCCTGCACCCCGAAGCGGCACCAGGTCGATCCGACGCAGCTTTTCACCGTGCGCACGGCCTTGCCGTACGCGTGACCGCTCTCGAAGCCGGCGGCGACGAGCTCTTCCCAGATCTCCGGAAGCTCTTCGACGCGAGCGCCCAGGAGGTCGATCCGCTGTCCGCCCGTGATCTTCGTGTAAAGCCGGTACTTCTTGGCGATCTCCCCCAAGGCGATGAGCTGGTCGGGCGTGATCTCTCCGGCCGGTACGCGCGGGACGACCGAGTAGGTGCCGTTTCTCTGGATGTTGGCCAAGAACCGGTCGTTGGAGTCTTGGAGGGTCCGGTGGGGCTCGTCGAGGATTGGTTCGTTGTGGACGCTGGCCAGGATGCTGGCGACGGTCGGTTTGCAGACCTCGCAGCCGTCGCCTTTTCCGTGCCCGGAGAGGAGCTCGGAAAACGTCCGAATGCGCGTTGTCGAGACGATCTGGAAGAGCTCCTGCCGGGTGAACGCGAAGTGCTCGCAGAGCGTCTGCTTCACGCTCCGTCCGCTCGCCGCGAGCTCCGCCGCGACGAGATCGCCGATCATGGGCACGCAGCCGCCGCATCCGGTTCCGGCGCGCGTGCACGACTTGACCTTGGCGACGGAGGCGAGTCCGGGCGAACGGATCGTCCGCCGGATGGTCTCGGCCGTGACGTTGTTGCACGAGCAGACTTGCGCAGCATCGGGAAGTCCGCCCGCGACCTGGGGAGCGGCGCCGTCGAGGCCGAGCTCGGAGAGCGTTTCGGAGAGGTTCGCCCTCGTGCGGGTCAGGTGGAGAAGCGTTTCGTACGCGCGCGCGTCGCCGACGAGGATTCCGCCGAGGAGCCTTCGTTCGTCGCGGCAAAAGACGAGCTTCTTGTAGGTCCCGCGAACCTGATCTTCGATGCACACGACGCGGCTCTGCGCCGGGTCCTGAAAGGGATCGCCGAACGTCGCGACGTCGGTGCCGAGGAGCTTGAGCTTCGCCGACGAGTCCGAGCCGAGGAAAGCCGCGTTCCCTCCCGTGAGGTTGCGCGCGAGCACCTCCGCCATCTCGTAGCCCGGCGCGACGAGCCCGTAGATGACGCCCTTGTGGAGCGCGACCTCGCCGACGGCGAAGACGCGCTCGTCGCTCGTGCCCATCTTGTCGTCGACGACGACGCCGCCGCGCTCCCCGGTCTCGATCCCGGCCGCACGCGCCAGCTCGTCGCGCGGGCGGATGCCCGCGGAGACGATCACCAGGTCCGTGTCGATGCCTCCGCCGTCGGAGAACTCGATGCGGGCGACGGAGCCTTCCCCGGCGAGGCGCGCAATGCGTTTGTCGAGGTGCACGTGCACGCCCGAGGCCCGGACGGCCTCCTCGAGGAGCGCCGACGCCGTGGGGTCGAGCTGCCGTGGCATGAGGCGGGGAGCGACTTCGACGACGTGCGTCTCGATCCCGGAGTCGAGGACGGCTCGCGCCGCCTCCAGCCCGAGGAGTCCGCCGCCGATGACAGCAGCGCGCCTTGCCCGCCCGGCGCGCGCGATGATGGCTTCCAGATCTTCGATGGTGCGATAGACGAAGACGCCCTCCCGATCGATGCCGGGGACATTCGGAACGAAGGGCGCCGAACCGGTCGCCAGCACGAGCACGTCGTAGGCCACGGCGGCGCCGTCCGCGCTCGTGATCTCGCGCCGCGCGCGATTGATCTGCGCGGCGCGCGACCCGACCCGAAGGTCGATCCCGCGCTCGGCGTACCAGGCATGTGTCCCGAGCGCGAGCCGGTCCGCCGACCGATCGGCAAAGTAGTTCGTGAGGTGAACGCGGTCGTACGCCGGGCGCGGCTCCTCGCCGAGGACGACGAGGCGGTAGAGGCCGTCGCGGTCGTACTCGATCATTTTCTCGCAAAAGCGGTGGCCGACCATGCCGTTGCCGACGACCACGACCTCCAGCCGATTCACGACTGCGCCCCGACGACGCGGTCTTTGCGCGGGTGGGCCGTGTGGCGACCGACGTGGCGCATGAGAGCGACGACGAGAGGTCCCATCTTCGGATGGTCCGGCATGACGTCCACGTGGACCCCGTGCATCTGCAGGATCGCCTGGCAGGTCGGTCCCACGGCGGCGACGGTGACGCGCTCGTTGAGCGTCCGCACGAGCTCTTGCTCGAGGCCCATGCGGCGGGCAATTTCGTGAAGATGACGGAACTGCACTTGGCAGGTGACGGCGAGCGCATCGACTTCGCCCGTCACGACGCGCTCCACGAGCTGTTCGAGCCCGGATGTATCTTCCGGAAGCAGCCAGCGATAGAGCCACTGCTCGTCGAGGACGACCTGGCGAGCGAGGAGCGTCTCCGCGAGCGAGTCGCTCCGCTCTCCGTAATGAAAGAGGAGAACGCGACGGCCCTCGAGCTCGATTCCGGCCAGGGCGTCGATCACCTCGGCAGACGTGAACGACTCGCGGGCGGTCAGCGTGGGGACGACGCCGAATCCGCGAAGAGCGGCCGTCGGCTTCGGGCCCCGGCACAGCGTCGTCACGCCGCGCAGTCCAGCGACGAGGTCCGGCCGCCGGCCGATCCGTTCGGCGATCTCGAAGAGGAGCGACACGGCGACGCCGGTCATGAAGACGGCGATGTCGTACGAGCGCGCGGCGAGGGCCGTGATGAGACCATCGGCCCGGTCCGCGTCGAGCTCGTGGTGTTCGCGTACGGCCGGGACGCAAAGCGGTTCCCCGCCATGGCGTTCGACCAGGCGCGCGAGCTCGTGGGCCATCCGCGACTCGAGGAGCGCGACCCGAGGAACGGCCGCCGTCACGTCGCTTGCCTGTTGGGAAGAGCGGGGACCATCGAGACGCGTCCTCTACGCAAGTCCGGCGCCAGGGCTCACTTCCCGCGCCGATTCCCGCATTCTCGGGCCACGAAACAAATGCGAAATGGGCGAGCAATGGTGCGTTGCCCCGAAAACGGAAGAAGCGAAGGTCGAAGGACGACGAAATTGTCTTACGCCGGCGCGACGCGTGGAGGCCGGAGAGAAACCCCTGTTTCTCCAGGACTTGACCCTTGCCGGAAGTCGACGAATTCGGACCCTCGCGGTCGACGAAATATCCGCGAAACGACATTTCTGGCGACTCGCCGAAAGCGAGAGAAAAGCGAGAGAAAGACCGCTAGAGCACCGAACGGTTTGGCGGACCGAGGATTTGCTGCGAGTTTCGAGCAGCGCGAGGCGCGACGACGAGAACTA
>CAZVPE010000241.1:0-8273 GCA_964628155.1 uncultured Polyangiaceae bacterium
CGCGTCCACGTCCCGCGTCCACGTCCCGCGTCCACGTCCCGCGTCCACGTCCCGCTTCCACGTCCCGCCTCCATGTTCACGACGGCCTTTGATGGGCCAGGGGGTCTAGGGCCAGGCCGACCCCGAAAGCATGCACTTCGTCACAGGCTTGCTGAAGTTCTGGAGCGACCAGGCTTGCTCGACTTCGCCGATGTTGTTCGCGCACACCACGTCGAAGCCGGAGTCCGTAAACGGGTTGACCGGCAAACTGGAGGTCACGATCTTGAAAATCGACGTGACGACGTCGTACCCCCAGCCGAAATATTTTTGATTGATCGTCGCGTTCGCGTATCCGGCTTGAATGTTCGCGAGCGATTCCGGAATGGCGTCGTACGCGACGACGAAGAACGTGCCGGCCTTGACCTTCCCCGTCCAATTCGGTGCTTCCGTGGCCAGGGCGGCCTCGCGGAGCACGCGACCGCGCGCGAGAAACCAGCCGGTCACCTCGGGGTGGGCGACCATCGCGCTTTCGAGAACGCCGGTGCAGCCGGCCTGCAGCGTCGCCTCACCCATGGGACCGTCCGTGCACGGAAGGTCGACGGCGACGGCGAAACCAGGATGATTGGCGAGCTCCCGGACGAAGCCGTCCCTTCTGGCGATGAAGTTCGCCGCGGTGGGAGGGCTCTCTTTGTTCATGATGGCGATATTGCCGCCCGCTCCCATGAGGCTGGTGAGTATCTTCGCCGCGGTCACCCCCGACGCCTCGTTGTCGATGCTGTAATACGATATCCGTTTGCTCGAGGGCGCGTCGCTGTCGAATGTCATGACCGTGACGCCCTGCTGCACGGCTTTGTCGATCTCCGGTCCGATCACCGTGGGATCGATCACGTCGACCGCCAGTCCATTGACCCCGGCCGCCACGGCGTCTCGAATCCGCTGCGCCTGCGTCGCCGCCGTGTTGGTGGCGGGGTCCATGATCGAGACGCTGACGGTCGTGCCGCTCGAGCTCGTGAGGTTCTGCCCCGCGAGAACCGCGCCGTTGCGGCTCGTATCGAAGAAGTCACTGGAGGTACCGTTCGACATCCAGGCGATCGAGATCCCGGCGTCGGACCTGACGATCGCGGTGCCCCCGTCGACTGCCGCGACGCCCGTCATCGCGTCGGGCCCGGGGAGACCGGCGTCCGCGGGGGCCGACGAGAGTTTGAGGTCCAAGACGTCGGCACAGCCGAGGAGAGCCAACATGGCGGGTGCGGCGACCCATTCCGGCGAACATCGACGACGCGACATCAGAACCTTCCTCCGAGCGACAGACCTCCCGGAAGGACGGACAACGATACCGACGCGCCGTTCGGCTCGTCCCCGCCTCCGCCGCCGGCAAGGACGAGGACGAGGCCCACGGCTGCCGCGGCGCCCCCGCCGATGAAGAGGCCGGTCGCGATGTCCGCGTTCGATATCGCGGTCTTCTCTTTTTGCAGGTTTTGATCTCGGCAAGTGGCGCTCTGGCAGCCGTCGTAGGCGCTCTTGGCGACGTCGAACGAGCTTTTCGCGAGAAGCGCGACGACGCCACCCGCCGCCATCGTCGCCAGCCCGGCGCCCCCGGCCACCCAACCAACCGTCCGCCAGGAGCCCCCGTTCCGCCGGGGAGTGCCCTCTCGAGTCACGGGGGAAGGCGGCACACTCTGGGGAGCGACCGCGGGGGGAACCGCGGCGGGAGGCACCCCGACGGGAAGCGCCGGGGGTTGTCGAACGAGCTCGGGGATCTTCACCTCGACCGTCTTGCCCTCCCCTGTCAGCGAGACCACGGACTTGAACGGCTCGAAGCCCGGCGCCGAAGCCGTAAACTCGACGTCACCCGGGTCGACGGGCACGACCTCGTTCCACATGGGTCTTCCGACCGGGCTTCCGTTGCGGCGAACCTCCAGTCCATCGACGTCTTTGGTGACCGCGATCCGCAGCCTCACGAGTCGGGGCTCCAGGGCCTCGGCGCGCTTGCGCGAGGCGAGCTCCCGAGCCTCGTCGTTCGCGTCCCGCGCCTTTGTGGCCACCCGCAAAAATGTCGTCCAGGCGGTCGCCGTTTTGCCCTGTTTCTCCAGACAGTCCGCCAAGAAGTAGTGGGCATTGATGTTGTAGCTTTGCCGCAGGCTCTCCTCGAACTTCGGGCACGCCTCGGCGAACTGCCCCCGCTTCACTTCGGCCATCGCATCACTGAAGAGCACGCGACCCGCCGCCTCGTCGTCGGCGCGTGCGGGCCGGGGCGCGAGCGCGATGGCGAAAACCACCGTGGCGGGAAGGACGAGGCTGCGTGCGGAGCGAAGCATGGTCACGATGCCCCCTGCGGGAAATGCGTCAGTAGGTTCCGTCGAAGGGGTTTCCGCTGTGTGCGGGGCTCGGTCTGGCCGGCGCCTTGCGGTTGACGTTCGACGTGGGTGGTGCCGCGCGGACGTTCGCGGGCGGCGGAAGGTTCGCTGCGGACGCGGACGGCTGCGCGCTTGTTCCGGCGGTTGGGGACGGAGGCTCCGCGGTGGTCGAGGATTGGGCACCCCCGATGGCCATTGGAGGCGCCACGGCCGCCGCTGGGGCTTTCGTTCCTTCTGCGCTGCTTTCGGAATCTTTCGCCGTCGCTCGGGAGTGCCCCGCGCGGATGAATGCCGCACCGACGACGATGGCCACGCTCAGGGCGATTCCGATTCCCACCCCCTTGACGAAACCGCTTCGTGATTTGGTCGGAATGTCCACGGGTTGCTCGAGGGCGCCGATCGGGAAAGGTCCAATGGAAGCCGACATTGCTGCGGGTGTTGCGCTCGGGATTTGTCCCGTTGGTTGGGTTCCGGAGCCGCCGGCGCCGAACGTACTCCGATAGGGCACGGTTTGGGTAGGCTTCGCGCGAACGCCTGGACCCCCCGATGGTGAAGACTCAGGTCCGTCGTCGGGAAACGTCGCGCTGCTCGCCAGCCCCGCGGCGTCACTCGAATCCTCCGCGGGCTTCCGCCCGGTCCACTCGGCCACCGGCGCGATTTGCGCAACCGCGACTTCGAACGCGGCTGCCATGTCCTTGGCCGATCCGAAGCGGCGACCCGGGTCCCGGGCCAAGGCTCGGGACATCCAGCGGTCGACCGGCGAACCGAGCGCGGGGAAGTGACTCGAGGGAGGGCTGATGGGCCCCGAAGTGATGCCGGTCACCAGCGCTCCGATGGCGTCGGCCTGGAAAGGGCGAACGCCTGTCAGCGCATAATAGGCCACGACGCCGAGAGACCAGAGGTCCGTCCGATGGTCGACGCCTTTGGCTCCCATCGACTGCTCTGGACTCATGTAGTAGACGGTGCCGAGAAAAACCCCGGTCCTCGTGGCCCCAAACCCGAACGCCGCATCCGCCTTCGCAATACCGAAGTCCAAAACTTTCACCGTGAGCTCGCCGTCGACATAAGTGAGAAAGATGTTCTCGGGCTTGATGTCGCGATGAATGATGCCCTGCGCGTGCGCGCGCGTGAGGCCCTTGCACGCTTGCTTCAAGATTTCCGCGAACTCGGCGGGGGCGATCCGCCGCTCCCGTTCTATTCTCGAGGCCAGGTCCTCGCCATCGAGGTATTCCATGGCGATGAACGGAACCTTCTGCTCGGTGAAGCCATAGTCGAGGATCTGCACGACGTGCGCGCTTTTCGCGGCCATGGTGGCAGCCGCTTCGCGCTCGAAGCGCGCCATGACGTCGGGGTTGCCCGCGAACTCGCTCGCGATGAATTTCACGACGACGCGAACTTTGAGCTTGAGGTGGGAGGCCAGCCAAAGGCTGCCCATCCCTCCCCGACCGAGCACCTCGTCCAGCCGGATGGAAGGCGTGATCAGTTGCCCCGGAGCGAGTTCGACCATTGAAAGGCTCCTAGAAGAGCACAGGGAGTGCAGGGCGAGAAGGGCCGTCGTCCCGCCGGGTCCCCGAGCGGCAGAGCTCTCCTTCTCCCATCGAGCCCATTCCCATTTCGGCAATCCGAGTCGATCGATTGCAGCCAGTCGGCTTCTGCTCGCTCGGGGTCAGTTGAGTTCGACGCGCAACTCGAGCACCGAACCTACGCTCCAACGGACCGCGCCCGCTTTCGAGGCGGGCGAGCGAGGGTCCCCCGGCAGCCCGGGGCGCGGCACCGGCACGGGTAAATCCGTCGGAGATCGTCGATGCTGTAGTCTTCGTCGGTCATGTACCAGTAATCGTAGAGGATCTCCTCGCCCGCGGCGATGTCTCGCAAGGCATGGATGAAGACGCGCCGCCGGACGATGATGCTCTCGCAGTTCGGCTCGCACGAATGGTTGATGTAGCGAGAGTCGTTGCCGCCTCGGTGGCCGTCGATGACCCACCGATCGTCGACGGCGAAGAGGAACGTGTGGTGACGGCGCATCGTCTCGTCGTCGCACTGGGAGTCGGCCTCGGCGTGCGTGATGAGCGCGCCCGTGTACTCGATGATCGCCTCTCCCTCGCGGAGGTCGCGGGTCGCGAAGGCGCCCCGGCCCTGGATGCGCGAGCGACGAACGACGACGGCGGGGACGGCGGGTGGCATTCGAGTGCGAGAGGGCATTTTCCATTAATCAGAGCCGAGAGGCCCCGACAACAAGTTTGCGCGCGAGCGGACGCCCGAACGCTACCGGCGGACGTCGTGGACGCGGAGAACGGCCCGTGCCGCGCGGGCCGACGCCTCGAGATCGACAGTGCCGAACAGCGCCCAATCGTCGTCGCCTTCGCCGTCGGCGATCACCTGGACCACGTCCCAGCGACCCTTCATTTTTTCGATGCGCGTGAGCGAAGGCGCGCGCGCGCTGGGGTCCGTCCGGATGGTTGCGTGCTCTTGGAAGAACGGAAGGAGCGCCGCCGCGAACCGCTCGCCGGACCATGGCGCTCCGTCGCCTGCGCTGTCCACCAGGGCGGCCGCCGCCGCCCAATCCTTTCGCGCGAGCGCCCGCAGGACCTGTGCGAGCGCGTTGCGAACGAGGACGGTGAAGGCCCGCTCGTCGCTCGTCACGTCGACTTCGCCCTCCGGCGCCGCGGCGGGGCCGCCCGGCTGCTGCTCCGACGGCGCCAGGCCTCCGCGCAACCGCTCCCACTCGTCGAGCAGGCTCGAGTCGACGGCGCGAATCATGGCCCGCAAGAAAACTTCGATCTCTTCTATCTCCGGCGTCTTGGCCGGAGCCGGCACCGTCTGATCGAGGGCCTTGTAGACCTCCGACAGGTATCGAAGGAGCGTCCCCTCCGCGCGTCCGAGCTCGTACTCACGCACGTACTCGTTGAAGTCCATGAAGCGCTCGTACATCTCGCGCGCGATCGACTTCGGGCGTACGTCGTCGCCGCGCACCCACGGATGGACCAGCGCGAACGCGTTGAACGTCTCGTAGACGAACTCGCGCAAGGGCTTCGGATGCTCGAGCTTCTCGAGCTCCTCCACGCGCTGCTCGTACTCGACGCCGGCGGCTTTGAGCTCGCCGAGCTTCACCCGTTTGAGCGCCTCGAGCTGCTGGCGCAAGATGAAGTCAGGGCTCTCGAGGATCGACTCGACGAGCGTGAGTACGTCGAGCGGGTACGTCGCGCTCTCGCGGTCCAGCCGCTCGACGGTGTCGAAGAGCCAGAGCGAGAGCGCGTGGTGAATCGAGAAGTCGTCCTGCAAATCCACGTGCAGGCGAACGCGCTTGGTGTCGGGGTCGACCTCGATGATTCCCGCTTCGAGCAGCGATTGGGACATCGCGCGCGCCTCGCGCCCGAAGATTCGCCGCTGCGCTCGCCGTTCGTGCGAGCGGAAGACGAGCCGGCCGACGTCGATGCAGCCGCCGTCCTTTCGAGCGAGAACGTTCAAGATCATCCCGTGCGAGACGCGAAACCTCGAAACCAGCGGCTCGGGCTGGGACGAGACCAGGTGGTCGAACGTCGCCCGGTCCCAGTGCACATATCCCTTGTCGGGCGCCTTCTTTCGGACGATTCGCTTGAGTTTGACGGGATCGCCGGCCGCTTTTTGCTCGGCGCGACGGTTTTCGATGACGTGCTCGGGGGCCTGCGCGACGACGTAGCCGCGATCGTCGAACCCCTTGCGCCCGGCTCGCCCGGCGATTTGCTGGAAGTCGCGAACGCTCAAAATCGCCGTCTTGTCGCCGTCGTACTTGCAGAGACGCGTGAAGAGGACCGTGCGAATCGGAATGTTGACGCCGACCCCCAACGTATCGGTGCCGCTGATGACGGCGAGTAGCCCGCGCTGGGCGAGCTTCTCGACCAAAAGCCGGTACTTCGGCAAAAGGCCGGCGTGATGCAATCCAACGCCGTGCGCCAAAAAACGCTTCATCTCTTTTCCGAACGGCGTGTCGAAGCGCACACCCCCGAGCTCCTCGACGAGCGCGCGCTTGCGCTCCTTGGGCAGGAAATCGAGGCTCATCAGGTCCTGCGCCGTCTCCGCGACCGCACGCTGCGTGAAGTTGACGACGTAGACCGGGGCCCGGCCGCCGCGCACGATTTCGAGAATCGTCTCGTGGAGCGGCGTCTCTCGGTACTCGAAGTCCAGGGGCACCGGGCGCTGCGCAGAGCGGACCGTAACCGTCGGGCGACGCGTGAGTTTGGTGAGGGCTTTCTCGAAGAAGTCGGTCGGCCCGATGGTGGCGCTCATCAGGAGAAACTGGGCGCGCTCGAGGACGAGGAGGGGGATTTGCCAGGCGACGCCGCGCTCGCGATCGGCGTAGTAGTGGAGCTCGTCGATCACGACGCAGTCGACCGGCGCGTCTTTGCCCTCGCGGAGGGCCATGTTGGAGAGGATCTCGGCGGTCGAACAGACGATGGGCGCGTCGCGGTTCACCGCGCCGTCGCCGGTGAGCATCCCCACGTGATTGGGGCCGAAGTCGCGGCACAAGGCGAAGAACTTCTCGCTGACCAGCGCTTTGACCGGGGCGGTGTAGAAGCTGCGCTTGTTCTCGCTCATCGCGAGAAAGTGGAGGGCCAGCGCAACCAGCGACTTGCCGCTACCGGTCGGCGTCGCCAGGATGACGTTGCTTCCGGAGAAGAGCTCGAGGATGGCCTGCTCTTGGGCCGGGTAGAGCTCGAGGCCGAGCTCGGCGATGTGGCCGAGAAAGAGCCCGAGGAGCTCGTCGGGCGGGGTCCCCGGACGAGGCGGAACGCGGTCGGCAAGCATCCGGGCACGTTGTAACAGGCCCGCGCCGCACGTGCCGAGTTCGGCATTCGCCTGTGGCGCGGCCGCCCGATGGGGCACCAATGTTGTCACGACCGAGCCCGCCCCGTGCCGGACCGCCGGCCTCGCCGAGCCTTGTCTCCGCCCCGGCTAGGCCCGTTCGCCCGTCCAAGGGACCTCGGGCTTACGGAATGACTCGTGCTTGAAGCGTTCGGCACGTCGACGGCCGCGAGACCGCCCCGAGGGCCGGTGGCAGCGACGCCGGGGGTGCAAATCGATGAAGACGATCGTGATTCTGGACGACGAATTCGGCCTCACCGACGTCTTGGCCGCCGCCCTCACGAGCGAAGGATTTCTCGTCTATACAGGGGACGACGGCGCTCGGGGACTGGCGCTCATCGTCCAGCACGTGCCCGACCTCGTCATCCTCGATTGCATGATGCCGCTGCTGGACGGTCCGGGCGTGCTTCGGGCGATGCGCGCCGACGGCGCTCTCGCCCGCATCCCCGTCGTCATGATGAGCTCCTTGCCGGAAGCCGCGGTCGGTCGGCAATGCGCCGGCCTCTCGGCATTTTTGCGAAAACCATTCCTGGTCGAAGCGATGCTCGAGGCCGTAAAAGGAGCAATCGGGGATGAAGGAGCCGTCTCGCAAACGTCTCTGGGAGGGTAGCCGGCCCCGCGCCTCAGGGAAGAAAGTCGCAGCAGTACAGCGTGGCGGAGACCCCCAGCGCGTTCGTACCCCGCGACGATCCGTGAGCGCATTGCATTCGCGGGTAGTCCTGGTCGGGCGTATCTTGGCTCCCCGTGCAGGCGAAACCGAACGACGCGCCCGCCTGGCACCCGGGAACCGACTGGCCCTGAAGCTGGTCCTGGAGGCAGGTCGCGCCCGGGGGCGCCGCGGCCGGCGTGTAGCAGCAATAGTCCTTCGTGTAACCGGCCGTGGTCGACGGCGCGGACAGGCTGCAGATAAGCGGAACCTCCGATCGGCTTTGGTTCATGCCGAGGTCGGTCTCACTCGGTAGGCTCGAGCTCGAGCAGCTGAAGCCGAGGGTCCCCGTGCCGCACCCGACGGCGGCGTTGCGCGCGCAGCTCGGGATCGGCGAGGTGCCGCAGCAGTATTCGATGAGTCCGTACTCTTTGACGCCTTGTTGGCAA
>CAZVPE010000242.1:0-4980 GCA_964628155.1 uncultured Polyangiaceae bacterium
CACTCGCGCCCCGGGGGGAGCGCGGCCGCTCCCCCCGAAGACCCCCCAGCCGTAGTCTCTTTCACCGGCCGCTCCCGCCGAAAGACCCCCACCCAATGCGGCTTGCTCGACGAGCTGCGTCCGGCCGTCACTCCGCCATCCGCCACGGCGAACGGTCTTTCCACGACGCGAGGACGTTGGACGCCCAGGCAGTCGGCTTGTCGGCGTGGCACACGTTGCACGCGTTGGGGATCTTCATCGCGTCGCTCTCCGCTGGCGTCACGAAGCGGAACGTATGGCTGCGCACGTTCACGTCGCCGAGCGTTTGGGCGATTTTCGGCATGTGGCAGCCGATGCACTGGTCGCCGGCGCTCCCCGCCCTGTGGTGCGAATGCTCCTCCAGCGTCGCCGCGTGCGGCCCGTTCGGCGAGTGGGGCCCGTGGCAATCGAGGCAGAGCGTGTCGGCCCGTTCTCGCAGCATGCCGTCGTACGGTGAACCGTGCGCGTCGTGGCACGTGAGGCACGAGACGCCGCGCGTGTACATGAGGCTCTGCACGAAGTCGTTGCCCTGCATCCGGTTCTTGTGCGCCGTGCCGTCGGGGAAGTGGGTGAACGTCGTGTCGCCGAGCCTGTGGTCTTCGAGCTTCCACGTGTCTTGAAGCTTCATCCCGACGTGGAAGCCGACGGGCCAGTCGTAGTACTTACCGCCGATCGGGTTCGTGAGCGGACGCCCTTGCGAATGGCACTGGATGCAGGTGTCGGCGGCCGCGACGTAGTCGAGGCGGGCCGGGTTCACCATCGCCACGGTTTTCGGGTCCTTCGCGTGATCGCCGCCGGGGCCGTGGCACTTCTCGCAGCCGACGTTCCACTCCGTCACCGATCGCGTAGCGATGTCGTAATTGACCGAGTGGCAACCGTCGCAGAGCGCGCTCGTCGGACGCGCGAAATTGTCGGGCGGATAGAGCGGCGCCCACCAGTCGTCCTTCACGAAGTACGCCTTCCACGCCTTGTGGATCACGTCCCACTGCGCGGGCAAGACGTAGTAGTCGCCGTCGACCCGCTTGAAGTACCGCTGCTTCCATCGGCTGCCGTAGACGAGCGCGATGTCCGCGGCCGGGAACGTGACGAGCGGGTCGGGCTTCGTCATGTCGGGGAGAATCGCGTCCGGATGCTCGCGGGGGTCACGAACGACGTTGGCCATGCGCGTCATCTTCCAGCGGTCGTAGATCTCCGCGTGGCATCCCTTGCAGGCGAGCGAGCCGACGTAGTGGAGCGCGCCCGGCGCCGGCGGCTCGACGGCCGGCTTCGACGCGCCGACGTACTCGGTGAGCGGAAGCTTGCGTAGGTAGAGAACGAGCTGCCACGTCTCGCGATCGGGGAGCTGCCACCCCGGCATCGCGGTGTTCCGAATGCCGTTGCGAATGAGATAGAAGAGGTCCCCGTCGGTTCGCTTCGCCAGCGCGTCCCTCTGGAGCCGCGCCGGCGGCGGATACATGCCGCCGCCCGCCGTCGTCTTGCCGGACCCATCATGGCCATGGCAGACGTCGCACTGCGCTTGATAGAGATCGCGCCCGGCGGCGATGTCGTCGTTCGTAGCCTCGCCGGCAAGCGGGTTGGCGCGCGTGCGGTCCCTCGATGGGATACCGAGCGTCACGAGCTTGCCCGCGAGAAAACCTTCGATCGCAGAAGGCTTCTGGCGTGCGCGCATGCCGCCGCCCACCACATAGCGATAACCCGCGAATGCGACGACGAACGCGAACGCGAGCACCACGAGCGCCGTCCGCACGAGAACCCGCTTCCCGTTCATGCTTCCTCCGCGACGCCGCGCCCCAATCCCTTCGCCACGTCATCTGCTCGCATTGAAAACTTTTTCGAATGCGCACGCAACGCGGATACCGGTTCCGGGGTTCTGCCGCGCGCTTCCTCCAGCCATGCCGGCGCGGTCGCGTGCCGCCCCGCCTTGGCGAGTAGCGAATCCCTAGGGTCTTCGTTCCGAGGCGGAGCGAACACTCTGCAACGTGCGTATACTCCCCGCTGTGACGCCAGCCTCCCCGCCGCGACCCGAGGAGAGCCCCTCGCCGAAGACCGCGGAGCGCGACCGAGACAGCATCACCGACGTCAACGGCAGTATCGCGCGCTTCGAGATGAGCTACTCGCCGCCGACGGCTGCGCGCGTGAAGTTCGGGCCGCCTCTGCGATCGCGCGTGCCCTCTGCGCTCTATTTGCTCGGGGCCGCGGCGCTCGGTGCCGCGGTACTGTACGCGTACACAGCCGCCCCCTCGAGCTCGCGCCTCTTCGTGTGGGCGGTGGAGGGCGACCGCGATAGGCCGGTATCCGCCAGCGTCCTTGCCGCCGTGGTCTTCGTCAGTGCGATCGCGACCGTCCTCCGAACCCAGATGCAAGGGGTGCTCGTGAGCGACGAGTGGCTCGAGGCGCGCTACCTCTTGCCCCTCAGTATCCCGAAGGCGCGCCGCTGGGGATGGGCGCAGGTTCTGCGCGTTGTGGTGGACGACACGCGAATCGCCCTCGAGCTTTGGGACGGAAGCTTCGAAAAGCTGCCCCAAGTTGCGCGCGGGCGCGACCTCGTGCAGCTCGTGTTGCGGCACGCGCACCGGCGCCGCATCGACGTCACGATGCTCGATCGCGCCACTCCGCGCTGACCTCGGCCCGTAGGGACGCGTCGGCGATGAGCTCGACCGCCGTGCGCGCCATGGCTTTGGCCGCAAGAACGGCCGTCCGCCCGGCCGCGTCGGTACCGGCGGCTTGTGCGAAGCGGTGCTCGTGACAGAGCGCCGCCCCTTCGTCGACGATCGCGAGCCACGGGTGGATCGAAGGAACGACATGGGAGACGTCACCCATGTCCGTGCTGCCGGCGCCGACGCGGCTGTCCTGCTCGCGGGCGACCCGACCGAGCGCTCGCAAGTGCCCGCCAAAGCGGCGCGCGAGGGCCATGTTGTTGACCATGTCCCGATAGCCGTGCCGCGTGTTGATCTCGACCGCCACATCGCTGGCCATCGCCGCCGCGCGCGCGCATCGCTCGACGATGCCTCGCACCCGCTCGAGCTCGCGGCCCTCGGGCGCCCGAACGCTGAACTCGCACGATGCGCGCTCGGGGATGATGTTGACGGCCTGACCGCCATCGGTGACGAAGCCGTGCACGCGCACGCCGTCGCCGAAATGGACGCGCTGCCCGTCGATGAGACGAAAGGTGTCGAGGCAGGCCGTGAGCGCGCTGCGCCCCGCCTGGGGAGCGAGCGCCGCATGCGACGGTGTCCCGCGAAAATCGAAGGTCAGCCAGATGGACGCGAGGGCTCGGTGCGCAAGAAGGTCGCGGTCGAACGGGTGGAACATCATGGCGGCGTCGATGCCTCGAAATGTCCCCGCCTTGATCATCTCGATCTTGCCTCCCCCGCCTTCCTCGGCCGGAGTTCCGAGGAAGACCACTTCGCCGCCCTGAGCCCCCGCGACCGCCGCCGCCGCCACGAACGCGCCGACCGCGCCCGCGGCGATGAGGTTGTGCCCGCAGGCGTGGCCCACGCCAGGAAGGGCGTCGTATTCCGCGAGAATGGCGATGCGCGGACCTTTCTCCGATCCCGCCCGCGCGCGCAGGGCGGTCGCCATTCCCGCAACGCCGCGTTCGACCTCGTGTCCGCGGCCGGCGAGAAACTCGGCAATCCAACCGCTGGCCTTGTACTCCTCGAAACGGAGCTCGGGGTTCGCGTGAATGCGACGGGCGAGGGCCAAGAGATCGTCCGCGCAGTCGTCCACCGCGCGATCGATCGACGACTCGACTTCGGGGGGCAGTGTCATCGAGAAAGGTCTTAGCATCAAGCCTCGGGAGGTCCTTGGCGTATCGGCGAACCCCCCTTACCCTCCATTGCGTCCGATGAGACTGCCCCCTGCAGCCGCTCTCATGATCGCGGCTTTCGCCGGATGTCACGACAAGGCGCCCATTCCAGGCGACCCCTCCGCGGCCAAGCCGGCTTCCGCGCCGCCGTCATCGAGCCCCGGGGGAGCGCGGCGCGATGCGAGCCGGACCGCGGCCTCGGATGCACCGCCGCCGTTCGTGGCCGAGCGGGTGACCGGAGAGGGCCGAGCGATGGGGACGCACCTCGCGTACGCGGCGTTCACGACGCCCGGAGTCGACCAAGCGCAGGTGCATCAGGTGTTCGACTCGGCCACGACCGAGATCAAGCGCCTCGAGAAGCTGATGACCACCTGGGACCCGGCGAGCGAAGTGTCGCGCGTGAACGCGGCGGCGGGGAAAGAGCCTGTTCAAGTGTCGGGGGAGACGTTCGACGTCATCCGGGAGTCGCTCCACGCGAGCCAGATGAGCGGAGGGGCGTTCGACATCACGTTCGAAACTCTGCACGGATTGTGGAAGTTCGACGAGGATCTCGACGCACATCCGCCCTCGGCGGCCGAGGTGGCCGAGCGGCGCAAGTACCTCGGCTACCCGCACGTGAAGCTCGACCCGGCGAAGCACACGGTGATGCTCGACGAAGCGCACGTGCGAATCGGACTCGGGGGAATCGCCAAAGGCTATGCGGTGGATCGCGCGTCGCGGGTCTTTCTCGACGCGGGGCTGTCGTCCTTCTTCGTGCAGGCCGGGGGCGACCTCTATGCGCACGGGACCAAGCCCGATGGGTCGCCATGGCTCGCGGGCATTCGCGACCCTCGCGGGCCTGACGGGGACTACTTCGCGATGATGGAGGTGCGCGACCACGCTTTCAGCACCGCCGGCGACTACGAGCGGGCGTACGTCATCGACGGCAAGCGTTTTCATCACATCATCGACCCGCACACGGGGTATCCGGCGACGGCATCGCGCAGCGTGACGATCTGGGCGCCGACCGCGTTTCTCGCGGACGAAATCGACGACGCCGTGTTCATCCTGGGGCCGGAAAAGGGGCTTGCGCTGGTCGAGTCATTGGACGACGTCGGGGCGGTGATCGTCGATGCTCACAACAAAGTCTGGACGAGCAAGCGCCTCGAGGGAAA
>CAZVPE010000242.1:5080-8273 GCA_964628155.1 uncultured Polyangiaceae bacterium
CGGTGATCGTCGATGCTCACAACAAAGTCTGGACGAGCAAGCGCCTCGAGGGAAAAGTCCAAGGGGTGCACTCGCCGACCGATGGGCTGTGAAGGCTTCGGGGGCTATTGCAAGACTGCTGTCTGACCCTCTTGTCCTGGCGGTTCTCTCCCCATCGCGTGCGACCCACTCCACCCGTCATGGAGCAATGAGCCTCCGCGCGGCTTCCTCCAAATCCGCCGCGCAGCGCACTTCGTAGACCGCGGTGCATTTGGGCGCGTAGACGGGCATCGCGCTGTCGCCCTGTCCCCACGCCCCGCGTGGCTCGGGGCAAAGCCACAAGAGCGCGCGCGACCGCTCCCGCAGTCGGTCGAGCACGTCGGCCGCAGGATCGTGGAAGTTGGTGCGCCCGTCGCCCAGAATCACCACCGTCGTCCGCCGGTCGAGCCCGCGCCCGTAGCGCGCCTCGAACGTTCGTAGGGCTCGGCCGTAGTTCGAATTGTCCCCGGCAGGCACGACGCCGCCGGCCCATGCACGGGCGACGGCGACGCGAACCGGTTCCCTCGCGAAGAGCTGCGTCGTTTCCGCGAGTTCGCTCACGAACACGAACGTCCGCGCCGACTCGAAGAGGTCCTGCACCGCGTAGGTGAACTCGAGCAGAAAGCACGCTGCGGCGCGCACCGAATCGCTCACGTCGCAAAGAAGGACAATCTTCGGGCGGTCGCGGCGGCGCTCCTTTCGCGCGATATCGAAGGGAACGCCGCCGGTTCGCAGCGCGAGCCGGAGCGTGCGCCGGGGGTCGATACGGCCGTGAAGCACGCGCCGCCGCGAGCGCACGCGCGCGCCCCCCCGGAGCCTGTCGGCGAATCGCCGGACCGCGCGTCGAACTTCTTCGATCTCCCTCTCGGTTAGGGCCGCGAACGGTTTGGTCGCCGTGGTTGCCCGCTCGCGCGCGCTCTCCGCGTCGGCCAGTCGATCCTCGTAACGCGATCGAGCGTACGCGCGAACGTCTTGATCGGTGCGATCGAGCTCCTGCGCGAGCGCATCGGCGAGCGCTTCGCCGCGCTCGGCGAGGGCGTCGACGAGATGCGATCGCAGCAGGGCAAGAGCACGGCGCGCGCTGCCCGAGCCAACCTGAGACAAGATCCGGTGAGAGAGAAAGCCGAGCTGCGGGCCGCTCGCGGCGTCCAAACGGCGCAGCGCTCCTCCGAGCGAAAGCATGCGATCGAGCGCGGCGCCTCGCTCGAGCATCGTGCCCAACGGAGCGAGGTCGCCGCCGGGGCTCGCCGCGAGCTGCGCCATCAGCTCACGAAGAACTTCGAGCTCGCCGTCGCCGAAGCCGCGCGCCGACAGGCGGTCCCAGAGAGAGCGAGCGCGTTCGGCCGCCGTGTCGACGGCGAAGAAGCGCCGGAATGCGGCGTCGAACCGTTCGCGGTCGCGCCCCCGCTGGACGACCACCGCGGCCACCGCGTCACGGACGTCGCCCGGGCGCTCGATCCCGACTGCGGCCACGGCGCGCGCGGCGTCGATCGCCTGAGCGGTCGAAATGTCGAACCCGTCGCGGCGGAGCGTCCAGAGAAGCTCGTCGAGGACGCGAAGTACGGCCTGCGAGTCCGCCACGGGCCCGCCCTCGGCTCAGGGAGCGGCTTCGGCCAAGAGCCCGCGAATCGTAGCCTCGAGGCGCGCGTCTTCGGACGGGTCGTAGCCGATCGACACGTCGCGCACGACGCCCCGCTTGTCGATGACCACGAGCGTCGGCAAGCTCGCGACTCCGTACGAGCGCGTCGTCTCCGCGTGCTTGTCGACCCCCACGGCGTACCGAAACGGCGTCCGCTGCGCGAACAGCGCCACGTCTTGCACCTCTTCGGCGGACACGCCGAGCACGCTGAGCCCTTGCGCGCCGTACCGCGCCTGAAGGGCGCCGAGCTTCGGGGCGACGACGCGGCACGGGCCGCACCAGGTCGCCCAGAAATCGAGAACCACGACGCGGCCGCGAAGCGCATCGATCGAAGCCGGAAAGACGCCGCTCACCCCCTCGATGTTGCGCCATGCCGGCGCTTGCGTCCCGACGAGGTCCATCCGCATCATGTCGTCTTGCGACGGGAACGCGGCGAGCGTCACGCGGACGCTTTGCTCCGTTCCGGCCCGGACGAACGCGAGCTCGACGACGTCGCCGACCGCGGCGTTCGCCACGGCGTGCACGACATCGGGGCCGTGGGCGACCGTCGTCCCGGCGACCCGTACGATGCGATCGCCTTGCCGGAGGCCGGCGAGATCCGCTGGCGAGCGACGGACCACGTGACCGACGCGAACACCGGGGCCGGGCGAGTCCGAGTCCATGGCGACGCCGAGCCAGGGACGCGCGAAGGCAGACTCGGCGGACGCCTCGCGCCCGACGAGACCGACGAGCATGCCCGAGCCGAGCGCGGCGGCCGCCGTCATTCCCGCAAACGCGGCGCGCCGCAGACGAGTGCCCATGCCCATGCTCACCGTCGATTAGCATGGGCCACACGGGGCCTCCTCACAAGCGGCTCGAACGCGACAAGCCACTCGAACCCGTTAAACGCGGCAGCGCGCCATCGCCGGGGGGCGAAGTGCGCGCCGCGTATAGGCCGGGGCTGGCCGGCCTACTCAAGTCGTAGGCCATCCACTCCCTGGGACGACCAATTCGCTCTCGCGATCAATCCCCTCGCGGAGAGAAAAGCGCCGAGCCAAGCGAAGAAAAAGCTCGTGTTTCGAAGGGCAAGAAAGAGCGGGAAAGTGCCGTGCGTCGAATCAAGGAAGATATCGAAGGAAGGAAGCACGCAGGGCAAAGCAAAGCTTCGAGGCCGTGCCGGGCGATAGAAAGAGGAAGGGAAGGGAGAGCCCGACACCCACGTCGCCTAACCGCGGCCCCGGCGGCGACGTGCTCGAGTCGGCGGCACCTTGAGCAGCCGACGTGCCACGCCTCGGGAGCCGGGGTCGCTAGGCCGTAACTGCCCGGGATACCTATGATTTGACGTGGGCGTACCGCCGTGGAGCGGGCCGAGGGGGGGCGCTCGGGTCACGGTCCAGCCGGAAGGGTAAAAAGTTTGCGGAGCTGAGCTCGAACCCGGAAGGGGTGTGAGACGTTGACAGCACGCTCACCGCGAGTATCGTCGCCACCCCCTGAGAAGCGGGGAGCGCCCATAGCTCAGCTGGATAGAGCACTGGTCTACGGAACCAGGTGTCGGAA
>CAZVPE010000243.1:0-8260 GCA_964628155.1 uncultured Polyangiaceae bacterium
GAGCACCTCCACGGAAACGTCGATCTCGAAGAATTCAATGGTTACCGCGAAAGCGCCCGTGTCGGGCTCGGCGGCCAAGCGAAGCTTGAGCTGGAGCGACTGGGCATCGCTCGCGTCGGGGACAGCGGGCATGTCCAGCAGTCTGCACGCCGAATGCCATAAAGTTCGCGCCGTCGCCGCGGCGGCCGGTCCATGGTTCGCAAGGCTCGGCGTCAATCACGACTGTCGTGGACCGCGGTCCACGGCAATGGGCCTCGCCCCCACCGGCTGAAAGGTGGTAGAACCCGTTCAGCTCGCAACGCGGGCCGCAGCGTGAAACGAGGCGACAGATGAGCGACGAGGGCACGGTACTCATCGTCGACGACTTCGAAGACAATCGAACGATGTACGCCGAGTTCTTGAAGTTCTCGGGATATGACGTCGTCGAAGCCGCCGACGGACTCGAGGCGATCGACAAGGCGACCTCGTTCCCGCCCGATGTCGTGGTCATGGATTTGTCCCTCCCACTTCTCGATGGTTGGGAGGCGACGCGAAGGCTCAAGCGGGACCCGCGCACGCAACACATCCCGGTGGTCGTCCTCAGCGGCCACGTCCTGGAAGGACATTGGCAAAGCGCACGCGATGCTGGGTGCGATGGCTTCCTGGCCAAACCGTGCTTGCCCGAGACGCTCCTAGAAACCGTGCGTCAGGTGCTCGCGGGGGTGTGCTTTGCGCCCGGCGAGCCCATGCGAGAGGATCGACTCGTTGCAAGTCTGCGGGGCTCGGGCTGCGACGACACTCCGAACGACCGGTGACGCATCGGGCCGCAAAACGCCCGGCCGAGCCACGCGATCCCGTGGAAATCGTCCAGGGCCTTCGCGCGGGCCTCGCTGTCTTCGCGCGACGGCGCGAGGACATCATCCGGATCGCCTTCGGCCGCGTTCGAGCCGCGGAACACGCTGGCGCCGGCGCCGCCAACAGCGCATTCAACCGCGAGCTTCACGAAGTGACCCGCTGGGCGGCTTCCCGCCAGGTTCCCTGCACCGAGATGCGCGACGCGGAACTCGACCGCTTCGCCGAGTCCACCCATCACGAAGGCCTCTGCGTCGTGGCTCGTCCGCGGCGATGGCTGTCGACGAGCGACTTGGGGGACGCGCTCGCTCGAAACAACGGCGCCGGGCTGGCGCTCGACCGGGTGAGAAACCCCTACAACGTGGGCGCCATGATACGCACGGCCGCGTTCTTCGGTCTCGACGCGGTGCTGCTGGGTGCACCGGCCCCTCATCCCGGGTTGGCGCCGGCGGCTGTGCGCGTGGCCGAAGGAGGAGCCGAGCATCTGAAGCTCGCACGCACCACCGACCTGGCCGACACGCTGTCGCGTCTTCGCGCCCGCGGCGTCCGCGTCATCGGAGCCGATGCCCGGGCCAGCGCGAGCGAGGGCGGTTCTGCCTCGGGACAACCCGTGCTGCTCGTGGTGGGCAACGAGCGCGAAGGGCTCGGGGACCGAGTGCGAGCCGCCTGCGATGGGTTCGTCGCGGTCCGCGGAAGCGGCGCCGTCGAGTCGCTCAACGTCGCGGTCGCGGCGGGCATTCTGATCGCGGCGGTGCGGAAGCTTGTATAAGCATTTCCACGGCCCCCCACTCGTTGGAGTAAGAATAGTCCCTGGAGACGAATCCCGTATGGTCCGTAGGTCGCGATCCCAGCGCTCCCAAAAGATCTCGAACTCAGCGGCTCCTCCCGCTCCTGAGGCGCCGCCCCCAACCGAGACGAAGGCGGTCGAGCGCGAAAGGGAACAGCCTCCGCGTGCCCCGACCACGCCGGAAGCGGCAGACGAATTGGCCGCGCTGGACGCCGGTTGGGACGAGATTTCCTAGAGCACCGAACGGTTTGGCGGACCGAGGATTTGCTGCGAGTTTCGAGCAGCGCGAGGCGCGACGACGAGAACTACTGGTGCCCTAGCCCACGGCTCGCGACCTCAGACCTCCCCTTCCCTCTTCTCCGAAAAGCGATACCCGACGCCGCGAACCGTCTGGATGAAACGCCCCGCGCTGCCCAGCTTGTCGCGCAGACGCTTGACGTGGGTGTCCACCGTGCGAGACGAGACGCCGGGATCGAGCTCCCAGACGTCCCCGAGCAGCGTCGACCGCGTCTGCACCCGCTCCCTGCGCATGACCAGCGTCAAGAGGAGCTTGAACTCGAGCGGCGTCATCGGGATTTCCGCGCTGTCCACTTGGACGCGGTGCGCGTCGCGGTCGATTCGAAGCTCGGCCACTTCGATGAGGGGCGGCTCCTTCGTCTCCCCACGGCGCAGCACGGCGTTCATGCGGAGGACGAGTTCTCGCACGCTGAACGGTTTGACCAGATAATCGTCGGCGCCGAGCTCCAAGCCGACGATCCGGTCGACCTCCTCACCTTTGGCGGTGACCATGATGATGGGGATGTCCTGGGTACGCGGCTCTCGCTTGAGCGCCGTACACACCGTCGTCCCCGGTCGGTCGGGGAGCATTAGATCGAGGAGCACGATGTCTGGCAGGGTATCCCGCGCGAGGCGCAAACCTGCCTCGGCCGTCCCTGCCGCCTGCACGCGGTGGCCTGCCTGCGTGAGATTGTATTGGAGAATTTCGCGCAGATCCGGTTCATCCTCGATGAGGATCACGCGTGCCATGTCGCGCACGCTACCGATCAAGGGCATCACCGCCGGGGAGCGCGGGTGACATTTCAGTCACGTTCAGGCGAAAGCTCTGCCCCAGCGGACCGCGCCTGAAACGCCTCTCGTCGCGCCCTCAGCCGCGCAATCGTCCACGAGCCGAGCTGCCGTCGGGCGAGTCTGCATCGGCGACGGCAGGGGCCTCTGCGCGGGTGCACCCTCGTCGCGCCACACGCGCCGACGCATCGAAAACTCCCGAGGTTCGGGTCACGGCTACACCCTTGTCGCTTCTCCGCCGTCGCGTTCGGGTAGAAATCATGGCGTTCACTCTTCCAACGGCGCCCGCACTTGGCCATGCCTCAATCGCCTCATTTGCCGAAGATTCCCCTTTTCGACACACAATCGTTGCCGACAAGCTGAACCGCAACGCGCTTGCGCGCGCTTGAGTTGACGAAAGCTTCGAGTAGACGACGCACGTGCGTCACGCGAACACGAGACGGTTCAGCGCGCGTGAGAGAAATGCAATGCGGCGCGAGAGCGCCGAGGCAGCGGCGCGGTCGCGTCGAAGCAGCGGAGTAATGGGCAAGCGACCGAGGCTCATTGTGACGACGTTGGGGTGCGCCCTCGCAGCGTACCTGTTCGCGCGCCTGTTCGCCCACACCGGTGCGGCGGCGACTTGGAACGCTCTCGCTTCCGGGGGGCCGCTCACCGCGCTGGCCATCGCTCCGTTCGCCATCGGAATGACGATCGACGCGTACGGGAGCGTGCTCCTCTTGCGGGCCCTAGGCACCGCCACCACGCTCGCGCAAATGCTCCCCGTCCGGATAGCGAGCGAAGCGCTCCACTCGAGCGTACCAGCGGGTTTCGTGGCCTCGGACACGGCGACGGCCGTTCTCCTCGAGGCTCGCGACGTGCCGCTGCGCGATGGCGTAGTGGCCTCCATTGCTCGCAAGTGGCTGGTCATGCGCGCGCACGCCATCTACATCGCCGTGGGGGCGATCGGCGGCTTCGCGGCGCTGACGGAGTCTTCGCACCGGTTGCTCGGCGGGGGATCGCTGCCATGGATCGTGCTCGCATCGGCGGTCATTCCTCTCGGTGCGTCGTGCGCGCTCGGAGCGGGTCTGCTTGGTCGGTCCACGTTCACACGGCTCCACCGCGGGCTCGCCAGCGTTCCGTCGCGAAGGGTGCGCCGCTGGGCCGACGCACGGCGGCATGAAGCGGTTACGACGGACGCGCAGGTCGCCCGGCTCCGCGCCGCACGATCGTCGACGGGCGCTGCGACCCTGGCCTTTTTTGGTTCCTGGTGCGTCGAGGCCCTGGAGTCGGCGCTTCTCTTGCGGCTCGTAGGCGCCGACGTGCCGTTTGCCGCGGTCATCGCGGTGGAAGCAGGACTTTCGCTCGTGCGGTCGCTGGCGGTCGTCGCTCCGTCTGGGCTGGGCGTCGTCGACTTCGGCTATGCGACCGTCTTGCCCGTGGTCGGAGCCGACTCCGCAAGCGCCGCCGCGTTCGTCGTCCTCAAGCGAGCGAAAGAGCTCGTATGGGTCGCGGTCGGTTATGCCATCCTCGGTACCCTGCGGGGCCGTTCGCCTCTCATGGCGGCGACGACCGCGAGCTCGGCCACCCTCGCTGGCTGAATCCGGCTAAATGGGGAGCGTGGAACGGGACGGTCGCAAGGCTCCGAAGGGACGCACGGCAACTCGGGCTTGGGTCGTCATCGGCCTGGCGGCCTGCTCCGGTCGAAGCCCATGCTCCGGGGCGAGCACCCGAGCCGAGGCCGACCGAGCGTGCGCCGATTGGGCGACTCACTACTGCAATCGCCTCGATGCGTGCGCCCCGCTCTCCCTCGAGCTCGGCTATGGCGACCTCGCCGAATGCGTCGAACGGAGCAAGCCCGTGTGTTCGTCCGCGCTCCGCGCGGAAGGCACGGGACAGTCTCCGAGCCGAATCGAAAGCTGCGCGCAAGCGTACGACACGGCGACTTGCGAAGAGGTCGTCGTCGGCAAGCCGCCGTCGGGATGCGCCGCTCCAGGCGCGCTCCGCGCGGGCGCCCCGTGCGGCGACGACTCGCAGTGCGCAGGACCGAATGGCTACTGTCGCATGGCGAGCGATGAGACGTGCGGCACGTGCGCCGTCTTGGGTTCGGTGGGCGCGGGCTGCTACAGCGACCGTGATTGCGAGCACGGACTCGTCTGTTACTTCACGTGCATGGCGCCCGTCTCAGCCGGCGCCGCATGCGACGGGATGACCCGACAGTGCCCCGCGACCATGCTTTGCCTCGACTACGCGTGCGTCCCGCTGGGCGCGTCCGGGGCCCCATGCAGTCCACGCGCAGAGACGTGCGATCGCGATCACGGCCTCTTCTGCGATCCCGAGCTGAAACGCTGCTCGCCCTACGCGCTGGCCAGCGCCGGCATGCCCTGCGGTGGCGGGACGACATGCAGGGGAGGCCGCTGCGTCACGGATCCTTTGACGCAGAAGTCCACGTGCGCGGCCAACGCCGCCGATGGGGCGGACTGCGATCCGACGAGCGGACCCTCCTGTAACGCGCCCGCGCGATGCGTCGGCGGGAAGTGCAAGTTCCCCGAGCCCGCTCGCTGCGATTGATCGTGCCGGGCCTTGGTTCGGCGCCTCCCCCCCTCACCGCCCTTTCGACCTGACTCCCCATTCCCGGGTCCGCTAGCTGGCGAATTTCGCCGCCAGCGCCACGATCATCGCCCCCATCTTGGCCTGATCCGGCACGACGTGCGCGGGCGCGCCGAGCTGGGAAAGCGCACGAGCGCACGTCGGCCCGACCGCGGCGACGACGACACGTTCGCCCATCGCCCGGGTCAGTGTCTCGCGCGCTCCCATCGAGTCGGCGACGGCGAACAGGTGACGCGCCTGAGCTTGCGTCGTAAACGCAACGGCGTCCACTTCGGCCCTTACGATCATGTCCACCAGGGCGCGAAGCGGCCCGAGGTCCTCGGGCAGCGCCCACGCGTACGGCTGCACTTCGACCACCCGGGCTCCACGGCGCGCCAGGGCTAGGACGACCTCACGATTGCCTCCCCCATCGTGAACGAAAACGACTTCGCGATCGGCGACGGCAACCGCGTCGAGCGCGGCCAGCAGATCTTTGGTCGTGTGAGGAGCCTCGGCCCGGACATGAATCGGGAGCCCTTCCCGCTTGAGCACGGCGATCGGCTTCGGGCCCCGGCATACCGTCAAGGCGCGCCCGAGCTCCGCGCGTACCGCCGCCCCGATTCCTGCAGCGCCTCCTACGCGCAGCACGCGCTCGAGACCCACCCCCGTCGTCAGAACGATGATCGCGCCGTCCCGCCCCAGAACCCCCAGCGCCTGCCGCAGTTCGTCCGCGCAGTCGCGCTCGACCTCGCGCATCGCCGGCACGCAAATCGGTTCCCCCCCGTGCCTCCGCACAAGCGAGGCGAGCTCGCTCTCCATGCGCGCTTCGAGGAGGGCGACACGGGTACCGCGCAGGGGCTCGTTTATGTGCCCGGTTCCCTTCACCGCTACGCGTCTTGCTTCCACCCGCCCCATTTACCCCCGACCGCCACTCAAACCATTCCCGCTCGTGGGTAAGTTACCTCGATCGAGGTTTCCAAACCGTTTCACGCGCCCGCGAGGGGCTCGCCCGGGACCAACCCCGGTGGAACGTCACGGGGGAGCTTGTTCAATCGACCGACGGCCGCGGAGATCACTTCGCCGAGAGTCTCGTAGAGATACCCGTCGGCGGCTCCGATCTCGAGCACGATGAACCCGAGATCCGCCGATTCGCTCGCGATCGGGAGCACGGCGAAAGCCTTGCCACCCTCCGCCGGGAGCACCGATCGGCGCAAGATGTCGGCCGCCGGGTAGATTGCATCCCGCGAGCCTTCTCGGGGGGCCAGCGATCGCCGCTCGGAACGCGCGTCGATGAGGCCGCGCGCGTACATCGACCGGGCGGAACCAAGCTCGCGGGCGGCGTCGGCCGCCGCGTGGGGGCCGGCCGCGTACTCCGCGACGAAACAGCGCGCGATGCGCAGCGGGCCGAGGTTTTCCGACACGGCGCGGTCAAGCTCGTCGACCGTACGCCCGGACGCGATCGCCGCCACCGCCCGGCCAAGCGCTCGGGCGCCGGACCAGGTCTGCGCTCGGAGGCGGGATTGCATTCTATCGGTGACCTGGAAAGTGAGGATGCGGCCCCTGTGGAAGAGCTCTTCGGCCCTCGCGCGCTGCTCGGGGTCCTTCGTGAGGCACCGGAGCATCCTCGTCCGCAGGGCGGATACGACTTCGTTCGCGATCGACGGATCCCCCCCCGCGGCGGACAGGCCACGCAAAATCTCCTCGAACGTGCGAACGAACGCGCCGGAGGTCTCGCCCCGGATCTCTGCGGCGAACGAGCTGAGAAGCCGCTCGGGCCAGTTCGGCCCCGCGCCGCTCATCGCGCCGCGCGCGGCGCGTGACATCTCTGCGAGAACGATCTCGCGCCGGCGCAGGAGCGCGGCGTCGAAGCCGAGCGAAACGGTGGGGGCGGAGGGGGCCCGCGAGGCGAACGGGGCCACCTCGACACATCGACACGACCGGCGGACGACGACGTCCGCGTGACGGACGACGCGCTCGGGCGGTGCCCCGTTGCGGAGCTGGGAGACGACCATACGGACCGCGTCGTGCCCGAGTTCGTAAGCCGGCTGTCGGACGGTCGTCAGGGGCGGGAGCGCGAATCGCGCGTCTTCGATGTCGTCGAATCCAAGGACGGCGATCGCATCGGGCACCTGCACGCCCCGCTTGCCGAGCTCGTCGAGGACTCCCAGCGCCATGCAGTCGTTCGAGGCAACGATGGCCCCCAACCGGTCGAGGGCGACGCGGCGCCCGTCGAGAAGCGTGACGACGGCGTCGCTGCCGCTGCCGCGCTCGAAGTCGCCGTGGAGGACGAGCTCGGGATCGAACGGGATGTCTCGGGCGCGCAGCGTCTCGAGGTAGATGCGAAACCGCTGCTCGGCTTCGGCGTTCGCCTCGGGCCCGCGTACGAACGCGATTCGCCGGATGCCGTGCACTTCGATGAGGTGCTCGAGCGCCGACTTCATCCCGGTTTCGTTGTCGACGCGCACGCTCGAGAGCCCTTCCAGCTCGATGCCGATGCTGGCGATGGGAAGCGGGCGGAGACGGTCGCAGAGATCGCGAAGGGCGCCGAGACCGGCGTGCTTGCCGACCGACCCGGAGAGAAGGACGAGGCCGTCGACGTTCGGCCGCCTCGCCAACTCGAACACGCCGTTTCGCTCCCCGCCGAAACCTCGCGGGGCACCGAGAACGCCACCCGCGAAGCAGACGAGGTTTGCTCCGAGATCTTGCGCGGCGGCCATCGCACCTCGGAGCACAGCCCACTGGTAGGGCCCGTCGTCCAACAGATCGACGAGAAAGCCGACGGAGGGCGCGGGGCCCGCGACGGTCAGTCGTTTCACGGCGGGGCGTGCGTGCTCGCGCATTTGTCCTCGGGTGCCGGAAGCGCCACCGCCCGCGTGGGGCAAGGCTCGCCAGCCGGACAAAACGGATCATCCGCGCGATTCATATAGGGGACCCACGACGATCCCATGTCCTGCGTTGGCCCACACGAACGCCGTCTCCTTCGTCTCGGTCGGCGGGTCACTCCGTCGGCCA
>CAZVPE010000244.1:0-8232 GCA_964628155.1 uncultured Polyangiaceae bacterium
GGAGACGCAGGTGTATGCCGCGCTGCAGACGCTTCCGTCCGCGCATTCGCGGTCGGTATGGCACTCGATGACGCCGATCCCCGCGGCGTGACAGCTCGGCAGCAGAGCCAAGACGCTCACCCTCATCAAAACGTCGTTCGCCACTCGGCCATCCATTCCGTCCTCGACAAGCGAATTTCTGTGTGCGTTGCGGCGGTCGCGCCTCCGGAGCCCCCCGACGGCCAGGCACCCACGACGGTCGCAACGGCTCCGAGCGCGGCCCCTCCGATGGCGACGCCGCGCACAGCATCGAATGTCGCGATTCGGTCGACATTGGCCTGCGCCGCGCGAAGCTTGTCGCCCGTCGTGTACAGGCAGCTGCTTCCCTGAAAGACGTCGCAATTGCGATCGAGCGAGCGCTGCTCCTCGTTGATGAGAATCGTCGTGATGACGATGGTCGCCGCCCCGGCGACGGCCAGCGCTCCGCCCCCGATGACCGCGGGCAACCCCCAAAGTGGGTGCCGGAGCCGTCGGAGA
The DNA here is from genome assembly GCA_964628155.1 of uncultured Polyangiaceae bacterium. GTDB lineage: Bacteria > Myxococcota_A > Polyangia > Polyangiales > Polyangiaceae > Palsa-1150. The sequence goes on from CAZVPE010000244.1 coordinate 517, forward strand.
GGCTCCCGCTCGACCCGCCGTGGTTCAGGCAGCGCCGTTCGTAGGGGAGGCGCCGCGCCGATCGGCGCGATTTCGAGCGGCGTCGTGTGACCGGCTTCGACGAAGACCGTGGCCTCCCAGGGCGGGAGCATCGGATGCCGCGCGCGAACGTGCACGAGGCCTTGAAGGGCGACCAGCGGATGGGCCAGTGGCAGCACGCCGCGAAGGCGCGTGCCGACGTAAAGGCTCGATCCGGCAGGCCCGGCGACGGCGAGCCAGCCCACCTGCGCGAGGTGCGAGGACAGGAAGGCCCGCGCGCGCTCCCCCGCCCTGCCCGAGAGCCCGAGGCGCAGCGCCTCGTCGTAGGCCGCGTAGGCTTCATCCACGAATGTCAGCCGGTCGGCGGCTCCCGCCCACTCGAAGTTTGCTTCTGCGGTCGACCGGATGGTGATCGCCGAGGCGAAGAGGTCCAGCGCGGCTTGCCAGTCCTCGGCCCGGCCGCTCTCGACCGCGTGGTCCCTTGCGCCCACGGCACGCGCGATGACGGACTCGTAGTCGTCCGCGCTCGCTGGCCGGCAAACCCAGGACGCGAGGAGCGCCGCGGAGAGGGCAGCCCATCGCCCTCGGCTCCTGCGCCGTGTCGCGGCCATCATCGCCGACACTCTCGGACCCCCTTGGCCCGTTCGCAAGGGGGAGCGGCGAGCCGCCCGATTCGAGTTGCCATCACAGCGCGTCGCCCCTCCCCTCAGCGCACAGCCTTCGCTTTGCGCGCGTGATGCCGTCTCACTTGTTGACGAAGTAGAGGTCGTCGATCCAGAAGTCAAAACTGAGGCTCGAGGCGCCGTCCGGAGCATTCATCTGGAAGACCAACGCGTACACTTGCTGAAGATCGAGCGTGTCGGGCGTGGGGTGGAAGCCCCAAGACTCTTGGGCGAGCTCCGAGAAGTCGATCCTGTATTGCTTGAAGGTACCGGTGAGATCGCGCGTCGCGGCGAAGCCATCGAGACAATTCGCCGTGCCCCCGTCGCTATCCAGGCACGCCCCGGCCGCTGGAAACGTGTTTTTGTCCTGGATCCGAACCTGGAGGGTGGCGGTATCGAGGTTCTGATCGGCCATGGCCCAGAAGGTGATTCCGCTGAACTTGCTCAGATCTACTGCATCCACGCCGAACCCAATCATGTCGGGCCCTCCATCGGGGTGCGGCGCGAATTCGACGCCTGAACCGCCCCAGGTAATGGTCAAAGGTTGAGTGGTCCAAACGCGCGCGGCGCGGGTGCTCGTGATTCCGCGGAACGTTTCATAGGGTGTGGGCACGGACGCGTGCGGGTCGAATTGCCAGCTGTCCTGATGAACCCCCCAGGCGGGACCAAGGGCTCCGGCGGGAGGAGTCCACGAAATTTGCGGCCCCGCCCCCTCCATGTCGTCGATCTTCGTGTAGCCGAGCGGCGCCGGCACCGGCGCGCTGGAGGAACTCGAGCATCCTGACGCAAGCACCGCCACCCATGCTGCGGCGATCGCGCGAGTGGCCGAGTGGTGCGACCATTTCTTCGTTTTCATGTCCGTTCTCCTCTCTAACGTCCGACGTACAGGCGCGGGCATCGGCTTGCTGACGACGCTGAACGCTCCCCCCCCCCAACCGGTGGAGGGGCCGTATGGGAGATGCCGGAGGCAAGGGTCGGTCGCAAAGAAAAGCGGATGAAATCCGATCCGTCCACGCGCCGGCGCGCCAGCGCGCCGCTATGCGAAGGAAATCGCCGCAAAGCCGACGGGAGTCAAACCGTTCGGTGCTCTAGGATAGGCGCCGGACGATCGAGACGTTCAATTGGCTGCGCACCAGCGCAACAACGCTCTCCCACTCGCTTGGCCCGAGACGAAGCTGCGCGCGCAGCGCGTCTCGCGCCCCGGCAAGGATCGATTGCCGCGCTGCCGCGAGCCACCGGGCAGCCGTGGCGCGGTTGATTCCGTACATCAGTCCAAGCTGGTCGATGCTCATTTGCTCGCTGAGGTGAAGACGCAAGAGCGTTCGTTCGCGGTCGCTCAGTCGCTCGAGGGCCTGCGCGATGGCGTCTTCCACCTGCGGTCTGTAGCGCTCCTTGAGGTAACGGAGCTCGGGATCGATGTCGGCTGTGATGGCGAGATCGAGCGGACGTTCGGAGTCCGACCGCTGCTCGGGTCGTCGGGCCGCGGCGCGGCGCATCATCATGAGCGTCGTTGCAGCCGCCGCTGCCACCCATGCTCGCAACGGCCCGGTGCCCTTGTAGCTCGCGATCTTCGGTGCCAGCCCGGGCGGCGCCACGAGGAGCGACTCATACACGGTCTGCGCCACGTCCTCGGCGAGATCGGTGTCCGCGCCGCGCCGTGAGAGGACTCGGGCTATCACCGCGCTGTGGCGCTGGTGGAAGGCGTTGATGGCCGCGGGAACTCCGGACACGCACGCGCAAGCGAGCAGCACATCCGCGGCGTGCGCCCCGTCGGGCAGCCTCCCGGGAGGCGTCCGAGAGGCGATGTACGCGACGATGTCGTTGGCCTCGACCCCCCAATCCGGCCACGCGGACCGTGCGGCATCGACGTACGCGACGAGAGCGCGCTCGAGGACGTCGTCGGCCTCGCCGTCGACCGATGGACGCGCCGCTGCAGCGCGGAAGATCGCTGCAAGTTGCTTGGGCACGCCCACATTGGAACCATCGCTCTGCGGGGGGCCGGCCGCAAGCACGGGCTAGCGACGAGTACGCGGGCAGCCGCTGCTGGCGCGTAAACTAATCCAGCTCCACGCCGGTGGCTTCGAGCTCCACCTTGGGGACCGACGCCACACGCTTCGGCGGCGGTGAGTCGTCGCAGCTTTCGTCGCTCCCGCGGAGCACTTTCGCCTGGACGCGCGCCACGTGCCCCGCCGCCGTCTTCGGCACGAAAAACGAATGCCCCTGCATCTTGACGTGCGCCTGTCCGGCGTCGTCCGCAAGCTCCATCCAGCAACCCATCGCTTGGCATACGGCCGTCACGCGGCCGCTCGTGGCCACGACCTGGTCTTGATAGCGCGACGGACTCTTCGCGATCTCGGCGAGCGGCACCAAGCGGGAGGTGACCGGTTCGCCCAGCGCGAGCGTGCCCCCGGGCGCAGCGGAGGGCGACGCCGAGGACGCCGGCCGTCCGACGGGGGTCGACTGCGGCTCGGTCGTGGCGCGCGAACAAGAGGAGAGCGCAATCGTGAGGGCCGCAGCCGCCGCTCGCGAGTTCACGTCACACCCAGGAGCTTGTTCATCGAAGCCTCGTCGGCGGGAGTAAACGGATACTGGTCGAAGTCCGCGCTCGTGACCCATTTGAACGCGTTCACGTTCTTTGCCTGAAGCGCCTCGCTCACGAGCGTGCATTCGTAGAGAAAGAGGTCGACCACGTAATGATCGTACGGATGGCTCACGAACGAGATGAGCTTGCCGACTTCAATCTCTGCCCCGAGGCGATGTCGTACTTCGCGTTTGAGCGCGTGCACGTCGGTCTCGTTTTCTTCCACCCGGCCGCCGGGGAATTCCCACAAGAGAGGCAGCACCGCGCTCGCACGCCGCTGGGTGATGAGATACCGCCCGTCCCGTTCGAGGACCGCGGCAACGACGCGGATAGTCTGTTCGCGACCCATCGCCCGGGACGAGACTACCACTCCGGGGCGCGTGGGTCAGAGCGCGACGCGAAATAGCTGCTGGCCCATGAGCAGCACGTCGCCCGAGCGCAGCTCGGCATCGGCCACGCGCAAGAACGTGCCGTTGGAGCTGCCCAAATCGGTGAGAAACAACTTTCGACCGTCCCAAGACAGGCGACAATGCAGGCCCGACACATACCCGTCCTCGGGAAACAGAATGTCGCCTCGCTCGCGCCCGAGGTGAACGCCGCTCTCGGGAATCGGAAACGCGTTGCCCGTCTCCTCCCGGCCGATGACCAGCGCGATGCGCCCGACGTAGCCCTTGCTCGGCGCGCCGAGCCGTTCGACACCGTCGGGGGTCGGCGGAAGGGCCGCCAGTTGCTCGAATTTGATGATTTCCTGGCCGATGCGAAAGATGTCGTTGGGTCTGAGCTCGGTCGGAACGTCACGGGCCAAGCGCTTGTAGACGCCGTTGAGCGAGCCCTCGTCTTTCACGGAGGCCCGGCCCAATCCTCCGCTCCGGAAGCTCGCGTGGCGCGGCGAAAGGTAGCTGTCGCCGGCGAATATGCTGCCCGTCTCGCGCCCTACGACGGCGCTGCCGGACGGTACCTGATACGTGCCCGCTTCGCTGCCGTCGGCCCGCAGCGCGGTGAGCACCAAAGTTCCCGCGGCGGGTTCTGGAACGAGGGGCGCCAGCGACGGGGCCGACACAGGTCGCGCGGCCGCGCCGCCAAGGCGAAAGCCGCACGACCCGCAAAACAGATTCGAGGGCGCGTTCAAGTGCCCGCACTGGGGGCATACCATCGTTGCCCCGCCGGGCGCGGGGCCCGGGGACACCACGGGAACGCCCGCGGCGGGTGCGACAGCCAGGGCAGAAGCCGTCGCCGGAGGCGCCATCGGCGTGGGCGCCGGTGGGGCAGGGGTGGTCGGCGCCGCGGGGGCCGCTGGCGCGGCAGGGATGGCGGGTGCCGCCGCGGCGGCCGGTGCGGCCGGGCTGGGAGGCGTGGCGGGAACGGGCCGTGGCACGGGCGCAGCCTGTGCCGGCGCGATCGCTACTGTGCCCCCAAGCCCACCCCCCGCCGCAGCCTGCACGGCCTTCATTCCGTGCGGCGGCGTTTGCGGCGAAAACGGCTTCGGCGCCGCGCCGCGCGGTAGCTCTGCGCCGCACCCGAGACAGAACTTGTAGTGGTCTTGATTGTCCTTGGAACACTTCGGACAGGTGATCACTCTTGCCTCCGGACGCGAACCTCTCGGGTGACTGGAGTATCTACGGCGCGCCCGACGGGTCAAGCGAATGGTCAGCGATCGCGAGCGATAAAGTTTGCGCCCGGGGTCGGGGTAGCCGCCCCAAATCTGTTAGATAGGCTCCATGCCGAACGCCACATTCCCTCCGATTCAAGCCGCTGGCAGCGGGCAGCTCTACGCGCGCCTGGTAACCTCGCTGGGCAACATCGTCATCCGCCTGGACGAGAAGAACGCTCCCAAAACCGTCAAGAACTTCGTCGGCCTCGCGACCGGCGCGCAGGAGTGGGTGCATCCACGCACCCGGCAGGCGCAGAAGGGCGTTCCCTACTACGACGGCACGATTTTCCATCGCGTGATTCCGAACTTCATGATCCAGGGGGGCGACCCGCTCGGCCAGGGGACGGGCGGGCCCGGGTACCAGTTCGAAGACGAGTTTCACCCCGAGCTTCGGCATACCGGCCCGGGCATTCTTTCGATGGCCAACGCGGGTCCTGGAACCAACGGGTCCCAGTTTTTCATCACCGAAGCCCCGACGCCGCACCTCGACAATCGCCATTCCGTATTCGGAGAAACGATCTCCGGGCTCGACGTCGTCCGAAAGATCGCCCACGTGAAGACCGGGCCGCGGGACAAGCCGATGGAAGACGTCGTGATTCAGCGGGTGGAAGTCTTCCGGAGCGAGTCGGTCCCCGACGCCTGAAGGGGAACTTCCGGGCGGCGGTCCAAGAGTCCCGCCTCCGCTTGGTAGCGGGCCGTATGCTGCTCGCGCAACCGCGTGAGCGCGCCGAGGAGCTGTCGTCGCGATTCGTGAGACAGCGAACGGGCGCGCTTGACGCACGCGAGGACGACGTCGACGTCGTGCACCGAACCGAGGAGGCTTTGCAAGCGGGACGCCGGCTGGGCCAGAGCCGCGAGTGGACTCGGGAGCGCTTCCGCGAAGATCTCGACTACGTAGCGGAGCCGCTTGTATGCGATCCGGAGCTCGTGCAGCGCGGTTGGATCGTCCACTCGAGCGCCGCGGCGCCGCTCGATGCGCCTGCGTGCGCGGGCCACGGCGCGCCTTGCGAACTTGTTCAGACGCTTGTCGCGCGCCGGTTCGACGCGGAACGCAAGGAGGGCCTCGAGCAAACGACGCCCGCGGTCGAGCTCTCCGGCCTCGATCAAGCGCACGAGCGCTCTGCGGACGGCGCGCTCGCGACGCCTGCGGACTTCTAGCCAGCCTTGCACGTTCGGATCGTCGATCTTCAGGCTCGCGATCAACTCGAGCAGCACCTCTTCGTCGCGAAGCGTCCCTGTCGCGCGGTGCACGTGTCGCAGCGCGGCCCGGACTTCGTCGGCGTGAAAGGGGCCGAAAACGGAACGGCCAACCTCGAGCAAGGTGCGCGTGCGGCGCAGCGCCACACGGAGGTCGTGGACCGCGTCCTCGTCGGAAGTCGCCGCGATCACCCGCGGAACGACCAGCGCCAGGCGTCCGTCCAGCGTGCGCAGCTTTGCGCTGAGATATGGCCCGACGGTCGGCGGAGCGACGACGATCACGGCCGGACCCGCAGGACGGTGGCCGTCGTGACGGGCTTGAACCCCAGCACACGTCCAAGTGCGCGGCGGACGGCCTGACGTGCCGCTTCCGCGATCGCCGGCTCGTCGAGGACGGCGTCACGAGCGCAATCGGCGAGCTCTTCGACGGATGCAGCCGCCTCGTGGCGAGCGGCCGCCAGCAGGTGCGCGTCGAGGACGTCGTCGACGACGCCGCGCGTCGCAAGCGCGACGTCGCCCGCCAGCCTTCCGCGGCCGTCGACCTGTACGACGACGTGCGCCATGCCGTGAGACGCGAGCGCCGCTCGCTCGTGAAGCACGTTGTGAGGAAGGACTCGCTTGGCGTACACGTGGACCCGCCCGGCGTGGACACGACCCGCTTTGCGGAGCCCTTCCGTGTCGAGTTCGCCCACGTCTCCATTTTCGAGCACGCAGACTTCGGCGACTCCGAGCTCCCGCGCGAGTTCCGCGTGGCGAGACAGGTGGTGCAGCGTGCCGTGCAAGGGCACGAACGCCCGCGGCCGGACGAGCTCGATCATTCGCTGCTGCTCGTCGCGGTGCGCATGACCGCTGACGTGGACGCCGCGATCGGACCAGCTGGTCCGAAGCTCCACCCCTCGACGCAGCAGGTCGCCCATCACACGAACGACCGCGGCCTCGTTGCCGGGGATGACGCGGCTCGACAGAACGACGACGTCCCCGGCGGCGAGCTCGAAGGCCTGGTGCTCGCCGCGGGCCAGCCGGGCGAGCGCGGCCGCTTCCTCTCCTTGCGTCCCGGTCGCGACCCCAAGCAGGGCTCTTCTTGGGAGCTCGCGGGCGCGATCTGCGGGCCACACGAGGTCGCTCGGCCACTCGAGGTACGGTTCTCCCGCGTGCTCGCCCGTCGAGCGTGCGACGCTCCGCGCGACGCGCGCATGCGTGCTGACGCTTCGGCCGAGCGCCACCAGCTTGCGGCCGTGCCGGCGCGCGATCTCCCCGAGGATGCGGAGCCGGTGCACGTTCGACGCAAACATCGCCACGACGACGGCCTGCTCGGAGGCGCCGATGATTTCCTCGAGCGCCCGCCCGACCCCTTCCTCACTGCCGGTCTGTCCCCGAGCGTCGATGTTCGTGGAGTCGCTCATGAGGAGGCGGACCCCTTCGCGGCCGAGCTCTTCGAACCGTTCGACGTCGAACGTTTCGCCGTCGGGGGGCGTCTCGTCGAACTTGAAGTCACCCGTGTGGACCACTTGCCCCGCGTCCGTTCGAATCGCCAGCCCCGTGGCGTCGGCCGTCGAATGGGTGACACGGATCTGCTCCACCTCGAAGGAGCCGATCGTCACTCGCTC
>CAZVPE010000245.1:0-3970 GCA_964628155.1 uncultured Polyangiaceae bacterium
TGCCGACGATCGCCCCCGCCCGAGTCGACTGCACGCTCGATGCCACGTCGCGGAGGCGCGCGATGCCGAAATCGAGGACTTTGACGTGACCGGCAGTCGACACGAACAGGTTCGCCGGCTTGATGTCGCGGTGGATGATGGCGCTCGCGTGGGCCACGGCCAAGACGTCGAGCAATTGGTGCGCCACGGCGAGCGCTTCGCGAAGCGGCAGGCGACCGCCCAGCCTCGACCGAAGATCGTCGACCGTGGCGCCCTCGAGGAGCTCCATGACGAGAAACGCCGACCCATCGGCGTCGACGTCGTCGTCCAGCACCGCGACGACCCCGGGGTGATTCACCGAGTTGGCGACGTACCCCTCCCGGAGGAAGCGCGCGCGAATGTCGCGCCGGGCGGAAAGCTCCCCGTGGAGAACTTTGACGGCGAAGCGCTTTCGATTGCGGTGCGTCGCGGCATAGACGACGGCCATCCCGCCAATGCCCAGAACGCCGTCAATCGTATATTTGCCGCCCAGTATCGTGCCGACTCGCCGCGTCGCTTCACGGAGCACATCGTCGTCGGACATCGGGCAAGCTATACGTACACCTTTTCCGCGGTCCGTTTCCAGCCGAAGACCGCCACGCCAGGTCCCCTTGCCTCAGGCCCTAGAGAACCTCACCCCCGGCCCCTCTCCGCAAGCGGAGAGGGGTGTCCGCGGGTCTCGCGATACCGGCGCTGCTCCCCCATCTCCGCAAGCGGTGGCATCACCTCTCAACGAACGATGAGCGTCGTCGCGCTCATCGGCGCCATCGCGTACGTGAGCGTGCACGCCCCCGCGCCACACGTGACAGGAACCGCAGTCAGTACGGGCGTCACCGCCGCGCTCCCGGCGACGAGCTCGAACGCGGAGGCCATTGCAAACGCCGGACTGCCCGCCACCTGGATGGTCGCCGACACGACCGCGCTCGTCTTGTTGATGGCCACGAGGTCGACCTCGGAGGAATCGTCGGAGTGCGCGAACGCGTAGACCGACGTGTCGGCGACGTCGCTCGTGCTCGCGTAGACGGCGGTGTCACCGACGACGGCTCCCTTGCCATCGTAGTTTCGATAGAGATCGAACGCCGCGAGGAGATAGTTGTCGGTCAGCGACTGCAACGGCCACGCGGCGGCGGCCCACACCCCCTCGCGACCGAAAATCCCCAACACGTCAGCCTGCGCAACGCCCCCGGATATGTCGCTTTCGCAACCATTATTGTACTCGCTAATCGAAAGCACGGGCGCGGCGGGATCGCCCGGGTACGCGCTCGCGATCTTGGCGAGGAGCCGGGGAATCAGCTGCCGCGGATACCAGGCCTGCGAGAAATAGTCGGCGACGCCGGTCCAACCGAAGTCCAAGCTGGCGGTCTTTGCCGCCGAAAGGGCCGTGTAGCTCGGATCCCAAAAGAGCCGGGGCGACTGGACGCACTGGGCCGGGCCGGGAGTGGTCCCATTGTTCGTGTAGTAGTGGACGTCGAGCGCATCGAGAAGCGGCCCTCCGGCCGCGGCCGACGCCGCTCGCATTTGCGCGAGGTAATAGTCGAGAAATTCCGTCGGCCCGTGCGGGTCAGAGTACGAATGCGCGTAGACCATCCCGTCTTGCGCGACGACCGGTCCGAACACCTTCGTCGTCGGCCAAGCGGATTTGATCGCGGCGGCGAACGCTACGTTCCGACTCACGATGTCGTCGTAACTGACCGTGTACTTCTGGCAGGGAATGACGCCGGTCGACGGCCACAGCTCGGGGTGCGTTGAGCCCCAGTAGTTCGGCTCGTTGTCGAGGCTGAAGAAGACCGGCGCTCCCGTGCCGTACGCCCCCCGCACGTAGTGCACGAACTCGTCTTGGTACACGGGGCCGGCCGCGACCTGGCAACCGCCATCGCATCCCCCCGAGCACGTGCAGTAGCCGCCGTCGGGCTTGGCCGCCGCGTTCGGGACGAACGCCGGACCGCCCGCGTCTCCGGCATCGGAGTCCGTGGCGAAAGGCAGGTGGTTGGGATTCACGCGCGTCGAGCTCGACGTGCCATCGCAAAAGCTTCCGGCGGCCGGGCACTGGCTGACCACGTTGTCGACGGCAGCCGCCAGGTAGTCGATGATCGGAACCGTGGCGAGGAATGCCTCGCCCTTGGCCTGCGCCGCGGGGATCGTGTCGCCGCCCAGGTCCGTGATCGCTCCGGCCAGCGCGCCGCCCCCGAGACCGGCGCCTTGGAAGAAGCAATAATCGGATCCGGAGTTGTTGTAGTTGTTGGTCCAGTTCCAGGGCGTGTAGGCGTCACCGCCCTGACGGACGAGGCCCCACCGGGTCGTTCGTGCGATCAGATTTTCCGAGACGGCTGTTCCCATCAGACCCGCGTTGATGCCGTAGATGTAAGCGGACACCGGTGCCGGCTTCGCGGGGGGTTGGAACTGCCGAGCAGGTCCCTTCGTCACGTCGACCCGAAACATCACGGTCCCCGCGTCGGGCGGTTCCTGTGAAGGGCCGTCTTGCTGGGGGCCGCCATCGATCACACCGGCAGCGCCGTCGGTCTGGACGCGCGCACTTGGCGCGCCTTGGTCCTTTGCGGGCGCGCACGCAGCGCTCGCGAAGAGCGGCGCCGCGATGACGAGGCATCGGACGGGGAGAAGAGAGAAAGCAGCGGGCATCGGTTCACGGTCTCGAAGCATGGGTTGGCGACCTCACCCCCGGCCCCTCTCCGGAAGCGGAGAGGGGTGTCGCGGGTCTCGCGATACTGGCCTTAGCAAACAGCGAGCCGGTCGCGCGCTTCCGCTGAAAGGCCGGCGCGATGCCATTGCGCGATGCGCCGGCTCCCTGGCGGTGGACGGGCTGACGAACCGTCGTCATGACGACGACGATCCTACGTCAGGCTCCACGCCCCACTCCACCGAGAATCTCGACGAGCGTCCGACACTCCTCCGCGCAGTTCGCGCACAGACGCTCGTGCCCCACGACCTTCGCGAACGCACCGGAAATCGGTCGCTTCTCGGCGCACGCCTCGGCGCAGAGATGCGAGCACCCGCTCGCGCACGAGCCCCCTGTCTTGCGAAGCCTCGACGCGCGGCTCGAACACGAGGGGCCGCTTTGCGTCCGCGCTGACCGCGTCGAACGAGACGTCCTTCCATCGCTTGTGACGGAGCTCGTCGAACGCGATGCGCGTCGCGATCGAAAGCGCCCACGTGGTGAACCGGGCCTCGCCCCGGAACGCGCCAAGCCGCTCGCCAGGCGAGTGGCCGGCGCCACGGCGTCGGCGCGCTGAACGCGGGCTGGCGCGACGCGGCCGCGTCAGTAGCCCATGCGCAGGCGCAGCTCGGCGGAGACGCCTGAAAAGGAGAACTTGGCCTTGTCGAAGCTGGGCGGCCCCATGAACCCTTTGGCCTGATTCGACGCGACCGTCCCTTCCTTGGGGATGCCAAAGAGGCCCGTGTCGAGCTTGCCGTTCTTGTTCTCGTCATGGAAACACGCGAGCGCGTAAGTGCCTGCCGGGATGGGATCGAACCTGCAAGTCGACGCCGCACTCTGTACGGGACACCAGAGGCGCTGGAGCGCCGCCGACGCGTCGGTCGGGAACCCCTTCGCGGCGTTGTAGATCAGGCATCCCACCTGCCCGTCGCTGGACCGGAGCTGCGAGAGCTGCACCGTCAGCACCCCCTTCGGCGGCGGGTCCGCGACCGAAGCGGAGGCCGCCAGCAGCGTCGCCCCAAAGGCGAGCACCACACCCGCCCGCTTCCCGGTCACACGCAGAAATCGGCGCGAACGCGGCGCGTCCGCCGTGCGGCGCGATTCGGTTGGAGCGGGCGTCGAGCGTATCGTCGTCATCGGCTCACCTCGAGTGGCTTCGATGCTCCGGCTTGCACGGGAGTCGCGCGCCGGAACGGTTGCGGGCGCAATAGAGAGAGGTCATTTGCCGCGTTGAACCTCCGTAGGGAAGGCCCGCTCCGCCGATGCAGACGCGGCCGCCAT
>CAZVPE010000245.1:4070-8224 GCA_964628155.1 uncultured Polyangiaceae bacterium
CGCGTTGAACCTCCGTAGGGAAGGCCCGCTCCGCCGATGCAGACGCGGCCGCCATAGCCCACGATTGCCGCGAGACTTGCGACCCGAGATCGCAGATGATGCGCGGCGATGATTCGCTCCGACCGGAGGCTTGGACGCCTTGCACGCGCCTGTGCGATCGCGATCGCGGCGTCGGTCCTCCTGCCAGGCCATGCGGCCGCCGATCCGCCGCCACCGCAGCCCGGAGTTCAAGCCGCACCCCCTCCGGCCGAGGCGACGTCTTCCACCCAAAGCGAGACGCCCGACGAACGCGCGGCGCGACGGCGGGGCCGGACGTGGGGTTGGATCGTGATGGGAGGCGTGGGCGCGCCCGCCGGGCTCGTCGCCATCGGCACCTCGATAGCCATGCTTGTCGACAACTCCACGCGAAACAGCAACTGCAGCGCGGCGAAAGTCTGCTCGGCGGCCGGCTTTACGGCCAACTCCGATCTGGCCACGCTCGGCGGATGGAACGCGGCTGCTTGGGGTGTCGCGGCGGTCGGCCTGGGTCTCGGCGCCTATCTGGTCCTCACCCATCACGCGGATCGCGCGACAGACACGCAGGTCGGCGTCGCACCGAACGGATCCGGCGCCAACTTCACCCTCAGGACTTCGTTCTGATGCGCGCCGCGACCGTCGCGCTCCTCTTGAGTACCGCGCTCGCGAGCGGGTGCATCGTCTTCACGGGCGGCACCGACGGCTACACGGAGCCCGACTCCGGGACCTCGGAAAAGACATGCACTTCCGCGTCGGCGTGCGGAGACGCGGCGGTCTGCTGCCTGGTCACGACTTCCTCGACGGCGTCCACGCTCGGCACGTGCATGGCAACGTGCGCGGTAGAGTTCCCACAGCTATGTGCGTCGAGCGCGGAGTGCGGCGAGGCGGGAGCCTGCTCGATGCACACGTGCATGATCGACGCGGGTGGGGGCATCACGTTCCCGCTCCAGGCGTGCGGGGAGGTTCCAGACTGCGTCTCGTCGCCGTGAAGGCGAGCGGCTGAAGGCAAGCCGATCGCAGCCGTGAAGGCGAGCGGCTGAAGGCAAGCCGACAGCTCCGTCATCGGCCCTGCCCCCGCCCGGCCGCGATCGCCGCGCGCAGCTCCTTCACCTCCGCCCCGTCCTCGCCGGACGGATCGAGCTTCGCCGCGCGGTCCAGCGCCTTCTCGCACGCATCCCACTTTTTCTCTCCGCACGCGCCCGCCGCCAGTCGCCGCTGCTCTGCGGCAAGCTCGCGAGACGCATCGCTCGCCGGCACGTAAGTCGCCACTTCCGATCGGCGCCACGGCACGACGACCATCGCGATCGCGCCCGCCAGCAGCGCGGCGAACCCGCCTGCGACCCAGTAGCCCTTCGCTCCCAGCGCGGCGATCGCCTTCTCTCGGGACGCCTGCAGGCGCTTGCGCATCGCCGGCGCCGAAGCGTTGCGCTCGGCCGCGAGCTCGGCCTGCCGCAGGCCCGCGCCGACGTCGGACAAGGCTTCGATCTGCTCGTCTTTGAGTGCCAGCCGGATGGCCGAGAGCATGCGCTCCTGGTCGACCGGGTCGAGCGACGGCTGCGGCTCGTGAGCGTGCTCGTCGGCGTCCCCCGTCGGACCGAGGTTGCTCGCGCCCCTGCGGAACCGCTTTCGCGCTTCGTCGACGCTCCGTGCGCGCGCGATCGGCCGCGCCAGGGCGATGGCCTGCGCCACGTCCCCGGGGGGCCGGCCGCTCCGGCGGACGTACTCGATGCAGTCGAGGACGACCTCGCCGATGGCGTCCTCGAGGTCGTGCTCGGCGCGAATGCCGTTGGACACGAGAATCGCCCGAACCACCTTCAGGACGGCCGGATCGTAGAAGAGGGCGTCGGACATCGGCGGCCACTGGCGTACCGCGGCGGCCGAAAGAAATCGAAAAATTCGTCCTTTTCCGGCGCGATCGAATCGCGTCCTTTCCGATTAAGGAGGTGGAGGGAGCGAAGCTCGGCCCTCCGGCGCTTTCTTCCTGCCGCCGTGCCTCTCGTTTCGAAACCAAGGACGCCTCCTCGACGAGCAGGGACGCTTTGCCAACGAGAAACGACGCTCTGCCGATTGGAAATAGCGCCCTGCCAACTAAGAAAGGCGCTTTGCCAACGAGGAAAGGTGCTCTGCCGATTGGAAAAGACACTTTGCCAATCGAAACGGCCGCCCGGCCAACCGACAAAGACGCAGCCCCCATCGAACGAGAAGCTTCACCAAGGAGAAAGGACACCGAACGAATCGAACGAGACGCTTTGCCAATGAGAAATGACGCCCTGCCAACCCAAAAGGAGGCTCGACTTTACGAAATAGACGCGACGCCGACCGAACAAGACGCTTAGCTTTTTAGAAATGCTGCTCAGCCAAATGAACATGACGCTTTATCGATAAGAAACGACGCTCTACCGATTGAACAAGCCGCTTTCGCCCACCAACCACAAACCACGACCGAACACCGAGGAGAATCCCCATGTCTGACACCACCAAATCCATCCGCCGCCCGACCGTCACCCTCCAACTGCCCAAGAGCGTGCCGTCGCTCATCGTCTATGCACAAGGCATCGTCAAGCGCATGACTGCAAACCCCTTCTTCGCCAACCCCTCGCCCGCCCTCGCCGCGGTCACCTCGGCCGTCGACGATCTGCAGACCGCGGAGACCGCAGCGCTGGCCCGCACGAAGGGAACTGCCGCAACCCGCAATGCAAAACGCACGGCGCTGGTCGCTCTGCTCCAGCAGCTCCGGGCGTATATCCAGACCACGGCCGACGCGAACCCGCCGACCGTGGCCGCATCCGTCATCCAGAGCTCCGGCGTCGCCGTGCGCAAGACCCCCACGGGTCGCGCGCGCGTCTTCGCCGCGACGCAGGGCAAGGTCTCCGGAACGGCGGCGGTCACCGCCAAGACGGCGGCCAAACGCGCCTCGTACGAATGGCAGTACAGCACCGACGGTGGCAAGACGTGGCTCACCGCGCCGGCCACCCTTCAATCCAAAACATCCATTGCCGGCCTCACGCCCGGAGCGACCGTGCAGTTCAAGTACCGGGCCGTGACCAAAGCCGGAGAGGGAGACTGGAGCCAGCCGCAGTCGCTCATCGTCCACTGAGCCGCGGCTTCCAACCGCATGAATGAGTAGCCCGCGGGGAGGGCCCCTTCCGCGAACACGGAAAGGGGCTCTCCGCGGCACGGCGATCTGTCCAGTGCTTGAGGCGTCGCCTCGCCTCCGCGCAACGCGGAGTGGCGATTGACGTAAAGACACGCCGTCTTTACAGTTTCGGTCATGTCCCTCCTCAACGTTCGCCTGGGCCCAGAAGAGGAACGGATGGCGGCAGAGCTCCGAGACGCCGGTGTCGCCATTTCAGGCATCGTGAGGGAAGCTCTGCGGAGCGAATATGAGCGCCGCATTGGCCGAAAGCCCCGGCCCAAGGGCTCGGAGGTCGTCGCCGCAATCATCGAGAGCCTGCCCGATCCGCCTGGTCTGCTCGCACGGGACTTCTCCGCCGCGAACCGCAATGCCGTGCGCCGTCACGTGCGCGCCAAGCTCGCCCGACGGGCGAAGTGATTCTCGTCGATACGGCCCCGCTGGTGGCGCTCTCGGATCCGCGCGACTCCCTCCATGCGAAGGCCGTCCGTGACCTCGACTCTCTGGCCCGGCACCCGCTCGCCGCGTGCGCGCCCGTGCTGACCGAAGCTTGCTTTCTCTTGTCGCACCCGGTCCAGCGCGCGCGTCTTCACCGCTTGCTCGCCGAGCTACCGATCCGTCCGGTCCCGATCGCCGACGAGGCGGCGCTATGGAAGGACGCGTTCCTCTGGATGCAGCGCTACGCCGACCACGAGCCCGACTGGGCGGACGCGTATCTCGCAGTTCTCTCCGACCGCGACCGCCGCGCTCGCGTGTGGACCTACGACCGCGAGTTTCGAACGACATGGCGCAGACCCGACGGATCGAAGATTCCGATGGCCCTTCGGTCGGCGCCACGTCCCTAGACTCAGAGCCTGTCCCTAGAGTCCGCCCGCGCCTGTGTCCGGGACTAGAAGGGGGGCGATTCCCGTCGAGACCGAGCGAGGCCAAGGAGGCGAGCGAGGCGTACGACCGTCTAAGCATTCGTCACATCGTGTTGTGAACCGGCTGGTCCAGCTATTAAAAC
>CAZVPE010000246.1:0-8209 GCA_964628155.1 uncultured Polyangiaceae bacterium
CAGGCATTCGCTTGGTCGTCGAAGTCGTCGTGCCGGTCATGGGCTCTCTCCGCAGGCGCGTTGATTCGTCCTGGCACCGTAGCTCAGCTCAGACCGCGGAGATGCGCCACCTTCGCCCGTCAGCGCGCCGCCTTTTAGTCGCCGTGTCGATAGAAGATCCTCGTTGCGAGGAAGCCGGTAGGCTAGGGCGGTGTGCCGATTTCGCATCAACACATCGTGACGAACTCCACTCTATAGTTCACGGAAGGCTGTGACGGGGCACCGGAGAAGCCCACATGCGAATGCCCGATACGCGCGCGGTGGTGGCCGGCGCATGGTTGTCCATTGGGGCTCAGCTCGCGCCGTCCGCTGCTTTGGCGGCCACATCGAGCCGCCTCCTTTATTCTCGCGCGGCCGAGGCTGAACCATGTCCGGACGAACCTACGCTTCGCGCCGAGGTTGCACGGCTGTTGGGCTACGACCCGTTCGTGGCGTTCGCCAAAACGACAGTCGTCGTCGCGATCGAGCACGACCAGACGAAGCTGCGCGCTCGCATCTACTTGGACGATGGCGGCGTGTCGCGCGGCGCGCGGGAGTTCGTCGCCGACCACGGCAACTGCGGCGAACTCATTTCCGCGGTCGCCTTGGCGGTCAGCATTGCACTCGATCCCATGCAGGCGGCTCGCGCGGAGTCGTCCGAGACCACCCTCGCGCCGCATGCCGAAACGAGAACAGACGCGCCGAGCGATGCATCCGCTTCGCCGCCGTTGGAAACCACCGAGGCGGTGCCCGCGCCTCCTCGCGCGGCAGACGGGCCAGCCGAGGCTAGGGCACCGACCCCGCGACGCCGCTTCGAAGGGCTGACGGTGGATGTTGGCGGCGGCGGCTTCGTGTCATTGGGGTCGCTGCCGGAGCCTTCGGGTGGTCCGTTTGCGTTCGCCCGCGTCCGGTCCGGGCGATTCTCGATCGGGGCCGACGTGCGCGCGGAGCTTCCGGTGGGAAGCGCTGTCCCCGCGGTGGCGGGACAGGCGCGGGCGTGGGCCTGGGGCGTGGCGTTTGCTCCGTGCGTTCACGCGGGCCCCGTTGCGTTTTGTGCCACGGGATCGGTGGCTGAAATCCATGCCGAAGGTCAGGGGGTGGCGTCCCCGCGAACCGCCGTGACGGGGGTGGGGACGGTCGGCGCCCGTGTGGCTGCCCTGTGGCCGATCGCCGGGAGCCTCCTCTTGAACGCGCAAGCGGATTTTGCCCCCTTGCCCGCACCCGGCTCATTCTGGACGGCGCGGAGGCATGGACGTCCCCCCCGGTCGCGGGTGGCGTCGGGCTCGGGCTCTTTTTTGCGCTTCGGTGATGATCCCTGACGATCGTGCGCACGAGACCCCAATACTCTCGACGATGGGTCCACCGCCGGCCACCGCTCGCAGGGAGCTCGACTCCACGAGCCCCGCGGATTTCGCCGCCCTTTTCGATCGCGAGTTCGCGTATGTGTGGAATTCGCTGCGGCGCCTCGGCGTGCACGAGCGAGACCTCGAGGATGTGACCCATGAGGTGTTCTTGCTCGTGCACCGCAACCTGAGCACCTACGACGCCACACGGCCGCTGCGTCCGTGGCTCTTCGGATTCGCCCACCGCGTCGCGGCCGACTACCGTCGCCTTGCACGCCACCGCGTGATCCTGGCCGGCGACGCGGCCGACCTCGAATCGTTCGCGAGAAGTGAAACCGCGCATCACGCGGAGCTCGCCGCGCGCGATGCGGTGGCCATCGTGGAGCGCGCCTTGGGGCAGCTCTCGCTCGATCAACGCGCCGTTCTGGTCCTGCACGATCTCGAGGGACATGCCATGAGAGTGACCGCCGAAGCGCTTTCTATTGCGATCAACACCGGGTATTCGCGGCTGCGTGCCGCCCGGGCGCGCTTCACCGCTGCAGTGCGCGCAATGGGGCTCAACAGGAGCGACCCGTGAGCAAGACAGAGCTCGCACCGATCGAGTCGGACGTGCTGCGATTGCTCGAGTTGGCGAGCGGCGGGGTCGATCCCCCTGCCGCCGCCAAGAATCGGGTTTCCACGCGGCTGGTCGACAGCCTTCTGCGTGCGCCGCTCGGACAGGCGGGCGAGGCGCGCCAGAAAAGGGGACCGTCCGGTACAGCGGACGCTTGGCGCGCGCTCTCGATGCGCACGCGGCGGCTCGGTCCGGTCGGGCTGGCGTTTGTGCTCGGCGGGGTTGTGGGAGGGGGCGTTGCCACGGCCCTTCGCTCGCCTGGGCCTGGGCCTGGGCCTGGGCCTGTGGCCCGCGGCGCGCCGACGGGTCGAGCCGCATCGGACGACAGGGTCGAAGAGACCCGAGCGGCATCGGCTTCGGAGCCGGACGCGGATTTCCCCGCGCCGGCCGGGGAAGCGGCGCCGACCGGTCCAAGCACGACTGCATCGACGCAGCGACGCACGGGCCCTGGATCGCCATCGGGCGCGGCGGGGCTCCGGGCGGAACAAGCGCTCCTCGACGCGGCGCGGCGCGCGCTCGCTGCGGGACGCGCCGACGAGGCGCTCGTGAGGTTGGCCGCTCACGTCAAGGCGTACCCCGGGAGCGTTTTCGCCGAAGAACGCGAGGCACTCTCGGTCAACGCACTGGTGCAGTCGGGTCGCTACGAAGAAGCACGCGCGCGGGCGGCGCTGTTCGTCCGGCGATTCCCTCGCAGCATGCTCCTTTCGTCCGTGGAGGCGGCCATCGACGCGATTCCTCGGTGATGACGATTCCGTTGCGCCGCGCCCAATGTCTGTGCAGGGACCATGAATCGAAACCGAATCCGTTCCGGGCCTTGGGCGTACGCTCAGGCTCTTCCCTCGGCGATCGCGGCTGTCCTCCTCGTGGTCGGTTGCGGAGGAAAGCTCGACCTGGGCGATAACTTGGCCCTCTACTCGGGCCCCGTCGACCCCGATGCCTCCCCTTCCGCCGGCGGCGCAACCACTCCGGGGCCCATCGCGACCGAGCAAGGTCAAGCCACGGATATCGCGTCGGATGGGAAGCGAATCTACTGGTTTGCCGAGGTGGGTGGCACACGAGACGGCGTTCTCAAGGGGTGCGACCCGTCGGACTGCCGCGGCACCCTCGTGACGTATGCCGCCCACCAGGGCACCAGCGCCGGGATCGCCGCCGACGGCAAGAGCGTTTACTGGGTGGCGGAGCAGCTCGTTGGAATGGTGACGTCGTATTCGATCCGCGGATGCCCGGTCTCCGGTTGTGACGGCGCCGGCGCACGGGAGATCGGAACCGCGCCGGTGGTCGGCGGATTCACCTCGGACGGCACCTACCTCTACTGGTTCGAGGCGGACAAAACCGTCCAGAGGTGCTCGGCGGTCGGCTGCGGACAGTCCCCCGAAGTGGTCACCACGCTCGACGGGTCTCCCACGAGCCTGGCCGTCGACGACTCTTCTGTCTACGTCACAGTGACGGTCACCCAGGGGACGACGGAAATCGGGCGCGTGCTCGCGTTCGACAAGTCCGGCGGCAGCCCGACCCGCTTGCTCGCCGACAATCAGGAGAGCCCAGGCGACGTCGTCGTTTCCGGACAGCGCGTGCTTTGGGCCAACCAGCATGACAACGGGGCCATCCTTTCCTGTCCACGCGACGGCTGCGCCGGCTCGACCGGCTCGATCGCCAGCGCACAATCCCGCCCCACGAGACTCGCCGTGGACGAAGCCAACGCGTACTGGGTCACCGACCAGGGCACGGCCCTCATGGCCCCCGGCGCCGACTTCGTCGACATCGTCCGCTGCCCGCTTGCCGGCTGCACGTCTCCCACGGTCTTAGCGCCGCAACAGCAGATTCGATCCCAGCTCGTGGCTGCGGGCGCCTCGCTCTTCTGGCTCGACCCCAATCCCCCCCTCGCCGGGTCGTCTCCCCCGACCAACGGCATCCCGGTTCCGTGGGCGCCGGCCAGTGTACTCGGTGTCCACAAGTGAGGGCCGTCGGCGCTTCAAGCCCGCGTCGACGTCGCTTGTCTCTGCGCAAGGACTGTCGTGCCGACGAGCCCCGCGATGATTGACCCCATGAGCACGCCGAGCTTCGCGACGGCCGCTTCGCCGGGCGCAAAGGCGCGATCGGCCATCAGCAGGGCCAGCGTGTCCCCCACCCCACACAAGCAGGCAGCACCGACGAACTGACGGAATGTCACGCCCTCGAGCGGGGTCGCCAGCCCCGTCGCCACGGCGACGGCGGAGGCCACGAGGACTCCGATGGGCTTCCCGACGACCAGCCCGAGCACCGTTCCGGCCAGGATGTGGAGGCGCTCGGGCGACGTCAGGTGGACGGCGAAGCTTACGCCCGTCGCCGAGAACGCGAACAACGGAAGCACCACGTAGGTGCTCCAGGGCCCGACGGCTCTCTCCATGCGTTCGGCTGGCGAGAGGAGCCGCTCGGCCGCCGCCGATAGGTTGCGCGCTGCCCACTCCCACATTGGCTCAGTCTCCAGCCGGGAGGTGTCGCGCTTCTTTCGCCGCGCCTCGGTCTCCGCTTGATCGAGTGCGGCGAGCGCGTTGGCCGCTTGCGCCAGGAGCGGCCCGGTGGCGGGTCGGGGGCGCGCGGGGACCGCGAGCGCGACGAGCACGCCCGCGAGAGCGGCGTCGACACCCATCGCGTGGAGCGAGAGCCACGTCGCGATGGTCGCAAGCACGTAGGGCCATCGCGCGTAAACGCGCGCGCGGTTCAATGCGAAAAGCGCGAGCAAGCTGACTGCAACCGCCGGGGCATAGACCGGTGCAAACGCGGACGGAAAGAAGAGCGCGAGCGTCACCATCGACAGCATGTCGTCCGCGACAGCGAGTGCGGCAACGAAAACGCGGAGACCCGAAGGGATGCGGTCGCCGAGAAGGGCCAGCAGGGCGAGCGAGAACGCAACGTCGGTCGCCGTGGGGATCGGCCATCCGCGGGCTGCTGCGCCCCGATTGAGCGCGAGGTACACGAGCGCCGGGGTGACGACCCCTCCCATTGCGGCGACGATCGGAAGAAGGGCCGCGCGCCGGCTCGTCAGAGCGCCCACGGTCATCTCCCGCCGAATTTCTAGGCCCACAATCAAGAAGAAGAGCGTGAAGAGCCCCTCCGACAACCACCCGCGCGTCGTCAGCGAGAGCAAGCTTCCCACGGGGCCGATACCGAGGTGCGCGTTCATCGCCCGCTCGTAGAGCGGAGCCAGCGGAGTATTCGCGCAGAAGAGCGCCAGGAGGGCGGTCAAGAGCAGGATGAGACCTCCCGACGTCGGTAGGCTCGCGAAGACGCGCGCCGAGCGATGCACGCGCGCGGCGACGGGTCGCTCGAGCGCCTCGAGCATCGAGTGGTAGTCCCAGGCGCCGTCGTAGCGGAGCCCGTCGACGAAAATCGTGGGCGTTCCGGTCACCCCGTTCTCGCGACCGGCCCTAACGTCGCGCTCGACGCGCGCGCGCACGGGCTCGGAGTCGAGGTCGTGGTCGAAGCGGCTCAGATCGAGGCCGATTCCCGCGGCGAGCTGGAGGAGCTCGGTGCGCCCGACGGGGAGCTCGCGATCGAAGATCGCGTCGTGCATCTCGAAGAAGTGCCCCTGAAGCGCGGCCGCCTCCGACGCCCTCGCCGCTAGGTTCGCCCCCGGGTGTGCGCGCTCGTTCGGGAAGTGGCGGAAGACGTAGACGAGCCGGTCGCCGAGTATGTCGCGAAGCGGGCGCATCACCGAGCGCAGACGACGACAGTAGGGGCATAGGAAATCCTCGTAGCCGACGACGAACACCGCCTCGTCGCTCCACGCGCCGCGAACGTGATCGCTCTCCGGGTCGGCGGGCTGGACGAGCCGGAGGTTCGGTGTGTTCGAGTCATGCGCCACGGCGACGTCAGCTTCGTACCATCTTCGCGGGCAGGCGCCGATCGAGGGCGCGATGGTCGCGCCCGTTCAGCGCCCTACTACCGTCGAAGCTCGATGGCGTTGGTGCTCCCAGAGGAGGTCGATTGTCCGCCCGATTTCTGCTTCTCGCGACACTTAACGATCAAAGGTCACGGGCGGGGCAATGGATAGGAGGCACAAGTACATGAGGCGAAAGGCGGCCGATAGGTGCCGGCGAGCTCCCGGTCCCGTGCGTTTCTCGGTCGTTACTTGCCTCGCGTACTTCCTTGTCGTCGGTTGCGGCGGGCAAGCGAGCATCGGCAATGGTCCCGCCTCCAACGCCTCCGACGACGGCGGCCAGGCGGCGAACGCCGGCGCGGTGGGTGGATCGAAAAACGACGCCAGTGCGAGCTCGCTCACCGATGCAGCGCTCGACGTGACCGCAGCGACCGACGCCGCCGCGGCCCTGGACGCGGGGGCAGCCGTCGATGCGACCGCCTGTTCGCGAGTCACGTGTCCGAGCGGCTGCTGCGACGCGAATGGCCAATGTCAACCAGGCGTCGCCGCGAACGCGTGTGGCACGGCGGGAGGGGTCTGCCAGGACTGCGCGAGTATCGGCGCCTCGTGCGACAGTGCGCGCCGCGCTTGCGCCACCAGCATGACCGAATGCGGACCAGTCAACTGCGCGGGGTGCTGCGCCGGAGGGGCCTGTCTCTCCGGAACCGAACCGGCGAACTGCGGCAGCCATGGGGCTCAGTGCAGCAACTGCGCGGCGACCGGCGCGGCGTGCCTCGCCGATGCCGGCGCAGGCTGCGGTCCGGCAAGACCTGCAAAATGCGACTACTACAGCTGCCGGAACGGCTGTTGCGACGCGAACGGCGTTTGCCAATCCGGCGCATCTTCCTCGGCCTGCGGAAATGGCGGGGGCACTTGCGCGGTCTGCCGCGCGGGCCAAGGATGCTCGGCGTTGCAAGTTTGCCAATGCACTCCGGAGTCCTGTCCTTCGGGATGCTGCGATGTGGTCAGCGGAAGTTGCCAACCTGGAACCTCCGACGCCTTCTGCGGCCTCGGCGGTCATACTTGCGACACGTGCTCACTGACGCCGCAGCGTGGCTTGATCACTCCGACCACCTGTTCGAACCAGGAATGCATCATGGCGCCCGCTTGCACGTGCCCGAGCGGCTGCTGCGACGCGAATGGCATCTGCCAACCCGGCTCCTCCAATGCCCAGTGCGGCGGGCCCATGGCGTACTGCGAGGATTGCACAGCGTCCGGTGACCAGTGCTCGCAGCAACAGTGCGTCGCCAACGTCGACGCCGGCGTCTGTAACCTAGAGACCTGTCCTTCCGGCTGCTGCGATGTATCCGGACAATGCCAGCAGGGTCTCACGGGCGGCTTCTGCGGCGCGTTTGGGGCCAATTGCCAGAACTGCCTCGGCAGCGGGCAAATCTGCTCGAATCAGCAGTGCGTGTACCCAGCGGAGGGGGGAGTGCCGTGCGGCCCCCTGACATGCGAAGGCTGCTGCGATGCACTGGGCAACTGCCTTATGACGAATACAGACGTGGAATGCGGCAACGGCGGCCGACTGTGCGCGGACTGCACGAAAGTCGGTGGGACATGTCAGCCCGCTTTTGCTTCGGTGCCGCCGGCGCCGGGGGCGTGCGTGGTGCCCGACGGCGGCGTGATCTGTTCGCAGACGTGCGACGGCTGTTGCGACGCCAACGGCAACTGTCAGCCCGGCTTTGCCGACGGACAATGCGGGGAAGTCGGCCGCGCTTGCCAAAACTGCATGGCGCTCAGCCCTCCCTCGACATGCGACCAAAGCGTTTCGCCGCGTACATGCACCAGCCAGCAGATGACGTGCCCCGCGGCCTACCCGAGCTGTCCCGCCGGGTTGCAAGAACCGATGCTCGTGCCCCAGAAAGTCTGTTCGACCGCCGAGCTCCAGAGCGCCGCCGCCGCATGCCCGGACGGGTTGGCTGCCACGGCCGCGTGCGGCACCTTCACGGCCTACGAGTTCAATACGAATTTTCCGTGTTTCAACTGTTTGCAAAACTTCATCTACACCTTCGCGATGCAAACGGGCATTCGCGCCTGCGCAGAGCCTTACGTCGACGTGGCCTGCAATCACCAAAGCGCCTGTCTCGCCGATTGCGTGTACCAGAGCTGCTTCGAATGCACCGACCCCGACTCGACGACGCAATGCGGAACGCAAGTCCAGACCGGGGTGTGCTCGGCGTTCTTCCAACCCGGCTCCTGCATCACACCGGCCCTCGGCGGAGCGGCGGCGTTCTGCAATCCCGCGACGTACCAGAACAACTTCGGCGCCTGGCTGGAGGCCGTGGGCGCGAAGTATTGCGGGCAGTGATAGAGACCATGCGGCTCCGTTCACAC
>CAZVPE010000247.1:0-8173 GCA_964628155.1 uncultured Polyangiaceae bacterium
CGGCCTGCTTGGATCGCCTTGCGTAACTGCCTTGTGAGCGGGACGGGGGGCCCCTCGTCACGCGTCCGCGACCGCCTCCGGGAGCTCCATCGCCGGCACTTCCGTCTCTCGCGGTAGGAAGAAGCAAAACGACGCGCAGCCCCCGTCGCGGTTCTCGCACCAGATCTTGCCGCCGTGCACCGCGAGAATGCCGCGACAAATCGTGAGGCCGAGCCCCATCCCGCCCGCGGTCGACGAAGTGCGATTGAACTTCTCGAAGATCTGCTCTTCGTGGCCGGCGGGGATCCCCGGGCCGCGATCCATGACGTCGACCTCGACGCCGCCGTCGACCTTGCGCGCCCGAATCTCGAGGGGCGCGTCCGCGGGCGTATAGCGAATCGCGTTCTCCACGAGATTGAGGAACACCTGCTCGAGGAGCGTCGCGTCGATAGGCACGAGGTTGGCGTCGGGGTCGATCTCCACGTTCACCGGCCTGCCGCGAAGGGGATCTTCCAATCGGTTGAGGGCCACGCCGACGACTTCTTCGAGCGGCTGCCACTCCTTTCGCGCGCGGATCGCGCCAGCCTCGATTGACGTCATATTGAGGAGATTGCGGACGAGCCGGTTCAGCCGATTGGCTTCGTCCGAAATGGTCTCCAGGTATTCTTGTCGCCGGCTCGCCGAAAGGTCTTCGGCCCCGTCGATGAGCGCGGTTACCGCCCCCTTCATGACGGCGAGCGGCGTGCGAAGGTCGTGCGAGACGGAGCTGAGGAGCGCGTTTCGCAAGCGCTCTCGCTGGATGTCCACTTGCGCGCGCTGCGCGTCGTCCGCGAGCCGGGCCCGCTCGACCGCGAGCGCGATCTGGTTACCGTACACTTCCAGGAGCTCTCGGTTCGAAGGGTTCTGGAGGAGCCGCGGCACGCCGCAGCGCAGGACGAGCACGCCCATCGCGCCCCGCGGCGCGCGTAGCCCGAGCAGCTCTTCACCCTCGGGTCCGGTGCCGTGCAGCGGATGCGTCTCGCCCCCGAGGAGTTCGCGCCCCCGCTCGAGCAAGGCGGGCGAGATAGGAGCCGTCTTGTCCGCGGCGGCGGGGGCCGCGAGCTCCAGCGTATCGCGAGCGCCGAGAAGCAGCAGGGAAACACTGCTTCCGAAAGTGTCCCCGAGGTGGCGGCAGGCGACGCGGGCGATGTCGTCGATCGAGCGGGCGATGGTGAGCTCGCGGCTCATGGCGTAGAGGCGGGCAGTCCGCGCCTCGCGCTCGCGAACGGCCGCCGCGCTCCGCCGGATGCGCTGCATCAAGTTACTGATGACGAGCGCCACCAGCAGCATGATCGCGAACGTGACGTAGTATCGCTTGTCGGTGACGGCGAAGCTCAGGTACGGCGGCGTGAAGAAGAAATCCAGCGCCACCACGCTGAGCGCAGCGGTCGTGACCGACGCGACGTAGCCGAAGCGCATGGCCGTGACGACAACGCCCAGGAGGTACATCATCACGATGTCGGGCAGCTTGTGGTCGAGCGCGAGCCGGCAAATCCCGGTGTTCACCGCCGTGACGGCGACCGCGGTCAGGAAGGAAAGACCCGTCGACGTACGCCGCAGCACCATCGTGACGTGCTGTCGGGCGAGAAAGCTTTCCTCAGCCATCGTTCATCGCGATCGCCCGCGGCCCAAATAGAAGGTTAGAGCAGGTTCGTCTGCACGTTGTCATCAAGCGAGTATGTCGCGCTTCGGGACACGGGAGGGCTGGTGCGCGGCTAGCCGAGATTCAGACGATACCCGCCGCCCGCGTCGGTTACGAGGTATCGCGGCCGCGCGGGGTCTTTCTCGATTTTCTGCCTGAGCTGTCGCACGTGTGCCCGCAGATACTGCGCGCGCGTAGCCGATTTGGGACCCCACACCGCCGCGAGGATCTGCTCCTCGGACATGGACCGACCCGGACTTCGGGCGAGCGCCAGGAGCAGCTTGCGCTCGAGCGGCGTAATGTGAATCTCCCTTCCCTCCACGAACACCGAGCGCCTGTCGCGGTCGATCCGCAC
Organism: uncultured Polyangiaceae bacterium; assembly: GCA_964628155.1. Lineage (GTDB taxonomy): Bacteria > Myxococcota_A > Polyangia > Polyangiales > Polyangiaceae > Palsa-1150. The sequence goes on from CAZVPE010000247.1 coordinate 2,016, forward strand.
ACGCTCGCTTCTCGCGTCGAACGGAGCGCGCGCCGACTGGATGCGTTCGGTCTCTCGCAGCCACACGCGCATCCGCGCGACGAGATCGTCGGTCGCGAAGGGCCTTACGAGATAATCGTTGGCGCCTGCGTCGAGGAAAGCGCTTCGCTCTTGCTTGTGACCGCGCTGGAGAAGGACGACGATCGGCGCCGAGGTCCATTCGCGAAGGCGCGCGGTGAGACCCACACCGTCGATTCCGGGGTCGCCCACGTCGATGAGGAGAAGGTTGGGCTCGTGGCCGACCGCGCGCGTGAGCGCTCCCGCACGACTTCCCGCGTGGAGCGTGCGAAACCCGTGTGTGGCGAGCGTCGATACGAGCGATTGCCTCGCGTGCGGCTCGTCCTCCACCACCAGAACGAGCGGCTGAACCCCCGACCCCCCACGGAGCCACGGAGACGGTCGTTGAGTAGGCATCTTGAGAGTCCGCTTTTCAGATCCGCCGTCTGCGTGACGTGTACTGCGCCAACGCATCAAAATGGCGTAAATTCCGCTCCGCGCAAGTCCCCGACAAAAGTGTCAGTTTGATCTGGCTCGAGCGCAATCGTGATCTCGGAAGCGCCCGTGCAATTCGGCGCGCTGTCCAGCCGGGCTCCTCACGCCGCTTGCGTTTTTTTACGCCACGTTTATGAACGCGCATCCCATCCGAAACATCCCGGGGAGCACGCTATCCAGAGGCAATGCCATGATGGTGAGCCAAGAATCTCGCATTCCAGTGGAAGACGAAACGCCGCCGACACGCGGGGCCGGACCGCACACGACGTCGCGCCCGCTGATGCCTTTGGTCCTGGTCGTCGAAGACGACGGGCGAATGCGAAAGTACTTGCGTGCGACCCTCGCCGATCAAAGGTTCCGGATCGTCGATGCGGAGACGGGATCCGAGGCGCTCATTCAAGCCGCCGGCCACAATCCGGATCTCGTCGTTTTGGACTTCGGACTGCCGGACATGGACGGCGTCCAGGTGACGACGAAACTCCGCGAGTGGACGCCCGCGCCCATCCTCATTCTGTCGGCGCACGACGAAGAACAGGAGAAGGTCGCCGCTCTAGACGCCGGCGCCAACGATTTTTTGACGAAACCGTTCGCGACCGGCGAGCTTCTCGCGCGCATTCGCGTGTGGCTGAGGCACACGCAGCGCGCCGAAAGCGATTCGCTGAACTCGTTTCTCGAAGTGGGCGACCTCCGCATCGATTTCGAGAGGCGCCTGGCGTTCGTGGGCGGGCGCGAAGTCCGGCTGACGCCGACGCAGTACAAACTCTTCGGAGTTTTGATGCGAAACGCGGGCAAGGTGCTGACGCACGAGCAGATTCTCTTCACCGTCTGGGGGCCGGCTTACACGAAGGAGACGCAGTATCTTCGCGTGTACATGGGCAAGCTACGCCAGAAGTTCGAGAAGGAGCCCGCTCGGCCTAGGTATTTCGTGACCGAGCCAGGCGTGGGCTACCGCCTCCGCGTCGCCTAGAAGCCTGGCGCTTTTCGCCGATAGCTGCGCGATCCCGGCGTCGAGCGTGCTCGCGTACGGTCGTACGCTCCGCGCGCTCGGCGCCGGCCTCGCTTGCTCTCGACGAAAAGCGCCAGGCTTCTAGTTCTCGATCCGATTTGCTGGCGCGGGAATGCGAGGCAATGTCCCCCCGCCGCAAGCGGAGAGGGGGAGAAGCGCCGGTATCGCGAGACCCGCAGACACCCCTCTCCGCTTGCGGAGAGGGGCCGGGGGTGAGGTTCTCTGGGGCCGCGAGGCAAGGCAGGGGCGCCCTGGCGTGGGCCTTCTCTCGAAGGCCGAGCGCGATGTGACGAATGATGAGGCGGCGGGGGAGGGGAGCCCAATTGCGCACGGGCACGGAGCACGGTGCGGGCACGGGCGAGAAGAGGAAGACCTCCCCTAATGGTCTGTCTGCAACTTCCTCAAATCGGTGTGTATCTCGCTTTGCACCGAAGGGAGGCGGTCGCTGGCGGACGCGATGCGGGGTATCGACTGCACCCTGGAGCGCCAATCTTTAGCGTCCGTTTAGTGCAGGGGCAGGCCTATTTACGGCATTTATAGATAGCAACGTCTACATTCGACGCCGTGGGACGACAATCGAAGCTCTCGCCCTGGCGCGGCGGTCGTGGGGCCGCAGGCTTGGTCGCAAGCCTGCGCACTCGGAGAGCTCGTGTTCGCGCGCGCCGGAATCGTCGAAGGATCGCCTTGTGATCTGAAACGCCTGCATGTCGATGGGGTGCGGCTACCGCCCGACCGGGGCGGGTGAGTGGAGATCTTTGTCATTCGTGTTCAAAACGAGGAGGAATCTGATGGATCGGTTCATGTCGTGGCGCGTGCGTGGCGCGTGGGTCGTCGCCCTGACCGGCGCGCTGCTGTCCGAGGGTGTGTCGTCCGCGCAGGCGCCCGCTCCCATCCCTGTCCCGCCCCCGGCTGCGCCCCAGACGGCGGCGCCGCCGCCGCCCGCCGCGACGGTTTCCCCGCCGCCGGCGGCCACCGTGCCCTCCGAGCAGCCTGCGCCCCCTCAGGCGGCGGAGGAGAAGGCGAGCGAGCCGTTTGCCTTCGCGGATTTCACCTGGCTGAACGGCGCAAACCGGCAGCACAAGGCGCTGCTCGACAGTCCGCTGTTCACCGGCAGTTTCCTTCTCGACGTGAACTGGACTTCGTCGACCAACCACCCGATCGACGACACCGTCGTCGGGTCGACCGCTCTATCTCGAAACGACGAAATCACCCTCGCGTTCATGGGGTTCGGTGGCGACTTTCACTACGAAAATGTTCGCGGCCGTCTCATGATGCAGTACGGCGTACGGTCCACGCTGGTCCCGCGCAACGACTTCAGCACGTTTCGTGGGCAGTTCGACCTCCAGTCCGCCCTTCGGTACCTGAGTGAAGCCTATGGCGGCTATCACTGGGATGCCATGCACGGCATCAACCTCGACGCTGGCATCTTCATGTCTTACGTCGGGCTCTTCTCGTACGACAACTTCGAAAACTGGATGTATCTGCCGTCGTTCACGTCCGACAATACGCCCTGGTTCTTCAACGGGCTCCGCCTGCAGCTCTTCCCGACGGACACGCTCAAGATCGAGCCGTGGCTCATCAACGGCTGGCAGACCTACGGCCAGTTCAACGAGATGCCGGGCGTCGGCTTTCAGGTGTTGTGGCGGCCCACCGGGTGGTTCGAGATTCTTTCGAACGGTTACGTGGGCTGGGATACCCAGGACAACCCGGGTCGCCTCCGATTTCACAGCGACAACAGCCTCGAAGTTAAGTACTTCGACGAACCGTCCTCGGGGTTCTTCGACAAGGCGGCCTTCTCGGTCACGGGCGACATCGGCGGCGAGGTCGGCGACAATGTGACCGCGTTCGGCGGAAGCGGCGTCGAAGGGGGCTGCACCAATGCGACGCCCTGCACACAGCAGTTTCTCAGCTGGATGGCGTACCACCGCATGTGGTTCTTCCACGATCACCTGGGATGGACGGTCGGCGGCGGCATGATGCACAACCCCGGCCGGTACTTGGTCCTCGCCCCGACGGGCAACGCTTCGCCGATTGCGCAGCCTCTGAGTATTCAGGGCATTCAATACATCCCGGCGACCCACGCCTTCGACACGAGCATCGGGACCCAGTTCGACGCCTACGACTACGAGACGGGGTTCCAGTACATGCCGAACGAGCAAATCACGTACGGCATCGAGGGCAACTACCGCCACGCGAGCGTCCCCTATTTCGCGGGCCACGGCGGCGTGACGGGCCCCGACGGATACACGACGACGACGACTCCTGCAGGCTGGCGACCGGATCTCGTGAACGGGGATTTGAGGCTCATCGCCGACGTACTCGTGCGCTTCTAGGAGCCCAGCCATGAAGACGAACTCAGGCAACGTGACTGCGATACGGAGTGCTGCAATGACGAAATCGACGTTCAAGAAGCGGACCGCTCTCTTCACCTGCATGGGTCGACTCGCGTTTCTGCTCGCGCTGACGGGTCCCACGACGGCATGCGACGGCGGCCGCGAAGGAGACCGCTGCGTGCCGCAGAGCGTCGGGTTCAGCCACGACGACTGCAACAGCGGTCTCACGTGCACCACCATCGTCGATCCGGCGAGCGGAGCGACCTGCGGCGAGAGCTATTGCTGCCCTTCGAGCGGGCCGAGCTCGAATCCCTATTGCAACGCATCGCTGATAGCTCCGGCGCCGGACGGCGCCCCGGGACTCTGTCCGGTACCGGCGACTGCGACGACTGCGGCGCCCGCACCGAGCGACGCCTCCGGCGAAACGGGAGGGGACGATGGCCCGGCAGCCTCCTCCGGGGACGCTTCCGGCGAGGCGTCGGCGGCAGACGCACCAAGCGACTAGCTCCCTGCTAGGGATATCAAGACCCTATTCCCAGCGGCGTGCGGAAGCGGAGATCTTGTGTAAATGACACATAAAAACGTAGCGCAGGCCGAGGACGGCGGTTTGCTATCGGGGGCGCTCCGTTTAGATTGGCTGCCCATGCCGGCGGAGGATAATTTTTCGCTTCGCCAAGACGAGCGGGTCGTTCGACTCTTCGCCGCTCGGGGTCGGGAACGCGCCGGAGCGACGTCCGACGCGGCGGGAGGTGGCTACCCGGTCGGCGGGGATCAGCGAGCCGTCCCTCCCGCTTCCACGTCGATGCCGCGCCCATCGCGTCTCCAGACCGCTTCCGCGATCGCCTCGCGGCTGGACGCGGCATTCGAAGCCCGGCTCCGCGAGCCGCTCTCGGGAATCGCGACCTTGGCGACCGTGCTCAAGCACGAACTGGACGATGACCACGCCGAGCAGATCGACGCGATGGTCCACGCCGCAAAGCGGGCCGATGGGATGCTGAACGACCTGCTCAACTTCGTGCGCAGCGGCGTCGGAGGCATACCGATCGTCCGGCGCAGGGTGGACCTGAAGCTCCTATGCGAGCGGGTCGTCGATGCCATTCATAGTGCCCATCCTGATCACCCCGTCCTCTTCTCCTGCGATTCTCGTCTCGAGGGTGATTTCGATCCCGACGCGATCGCCACCGTTCTCTCCAAGTTGGTTCTCAACGCCATGCAACACGGCGCGGCGCGGCCCGCGATTCGGGTCGAGCTACGCGGACTCGTGAGCGACGTGACAATCGACGTCTGGAATGCGGGTCGCCCATTGGACGCGGACCTGACAGCGTGCCTGTTCGAGCCCTTCGTCTGCGGTCGCTCCGAGCGGTCAGACCGTGCGGAGGGACTCGGGCTGGGACTTTACCTGGCGCGCGAAATCGTTCGCGCGCACGGCGGTCGCATCGAGCTCCACAAAAGCGACGCGGACGGGACGACGTTCCGAGTCACGTTGCCGCGACGCTAGTCCACCCGGATTGCCATACGAATTGGGGATGGAGACTGGACGCGGTCATGCAAAGCCCCCTCGCCCGACGACTCGTTGCGCTCGCGGTCATGCTTCTGGCGGCGGTGTTCGAAGTCGGCGGCGACGCGCTCATTCGCGCCGGCTTGCGCGGCCGCGGATGGCTGTCCTGCGCGATAGGAGCGGGAATCCTGGCCGCGTACGGCCTGGTCATCAACCTGATTCCGATGGATTTTTCGAAGCTGTTCGGGAGCTACGTCGCATTCTTCGCGATCGTCAGCATCACCGCCGGCCGAATCGCATTTCGCGAGCCGCTGCACGCCTCGACCTGGGTCGGCCTCGGCGTGATTTTGATCGGGAGCGCGATCGTCCAGTTCAGTGCCGTCCCGTGACGCGCGCGGCGCCCAGAGACCAGAGCCTGGGCCCTTTTCCCGGCTCGCTCGCTCTCAACCAAGAGGCTGGAGGGAGTGAATTAGGGAAGGGCGGGCTCGGTGGCGAGCATATGGTCGCCCGCGTAATGATTCGCTCGGCCCAGAACCCGAAGGTTGTCGTGGATGCTGTCCGCGCTGACACTCACCGCGAAATTCCCGCTTTCGGGCCTCACGTCGATATTCACCCACGCGTCCGAGAGCCAATACGGATCATTCGGGACGGCCGCCCCGTTGACTTGACCAAGCAACACGCGCGCGCTGTGGCACTGTAGAATGCGCGTCAGTTGTTCCGACGTGACTCCCTTGGGAGGGCGAATCAGAAGCTTCGCGCCGTTGACGCGTTCTTCGCTGTTGTTGTTGGC
>CAZVPE010000248.1:0-8161 GCA_964628155.1 uncultured Polyangiaceae bacterium
GGCCCACACGAACGCCGTCTCCTTCGTCTCGGTCGGCGGGTCACTCCGTCGGCCAACGACTTTCCAGTCGATCCCACCCAAAAGGAAGTCAGGCAAGAGCTCGACCACGCGATGGGAACCGACAAGCCGCAATAGTCGGTTCCGATGCCGATGCCGCATCGATGGCCCACGGTGTGCTGCCGTCACGGACCGACTGTGCGAGGCGCGTGCTTCGCGCCGGATGGAAAGGCCTGGCAAAGTTCCCGGAGCGGCCTTACTAGACTTGCGTACCGTGCGTTCGGGAGAGAGCCGGCAGCAAACGTGGCGGAGGGGCGCGTGGGCGCTGCTGGCCACCGTGTCATTGCTCGCCGCGACGCTTGCCGCCGGTCACCGTTACTTCACCTGCGCCAAGATGACCGGCACGGCTCCCGAGCCGTGCTGCCAGAACGTTGCCCCCGACTCGGAGTCGACATTCGACGCCGACGCCTGCTGTCACGCGAACCGCTTCGCGAGCCCTGACCAGGGGGTCGCAGCGGCCCCGCGCGTCGTCATCGCCGCCCCTCTCCTCGCGATCGTCCCCCTTGCCACGCTCGCCGCAACCGCCCCCGCGAGGCCACGTTCCGTCGACATTCGTTCGGCGCGCGCCGGCCCTGCCCGCGGCTGCCCGAACGACTATCGCATCCGACTGCGCGTCTCGCTCACGTGACAAGGCGCGCGCCGCGGCGCGCCAGCTCGGTTCGCGCACGCGCGCGTGCCTGGGGCACGCCTGCGTGGCCCTTCCCTGCCACCCGTCACGTGAGGTCCGCCCGTCATGTTCGCAGTTCACCGCTTCGCCCGGGGCGTCATCGCGGTCGCTCGCATCTCTCTCCTGGTCTCGGCCACGGTGGGCCGCGCATTCGCCGAGTCCCACGGCAGCCCCGACGACCCGCTTGCCCTCGGTATCGACCGCGCGCGCGTCGTCCGAGCCGTACTCGCGCGCAGCCCGCGCCTCAAGGCGCAAGCGGATCGCGTTCGCGCGATGCGCTCGATGTCGACCGCGGAAGGTCGGCTGCCCGATCCAGAGGTGATGTTCCAGATCTGGCAGGTGCCGTTCGAGCGTCCCGCCTCCTTCTCGAGCGCTCAGATGATCATGGGCGGTATCACCCAATCCTTCCCGGCGCCGGGCTCGCTGTCGGCGCGGGCCGAAGCGAAGGACCACGCGGCCAGCGCCGAAGAAGCCATGCTGGCGGACAAGGCGCGCGAAGTCGTGCGCGACGCCGAGCACGCGTACGTGGACCTCGCCGAGGCCACCGCGCGCCACCACGCGCACGTCGACCACCGCGGCGTCGTGGACAAGATCGTGCGTGCGGTCGAGGCGCGGCAAGCCGCCGGTGGAACGCTCGACGACGTCACGCAGGCGCAGCTCGAGCTGGCGCGGCTCGACGCGGACATCGCGACGGAGGCCGCAGCCATGGATCGCGGCAAGACGCACCTGAATGCTCTGCTGGCCAGACCCTTGGACGCGCCCCTCGGTCCCGTCGAGGCGACCGAGCCGACGACCGTCGCGATGACGCCGGACTTTCTCGTCGCGATCGCGCAAGGCGCCCGGCCCGATCTGCGCGCTGCCGACGCCCGCGTCGCAGCGGAGAACGCCGCGCTGGAGTCCGCCCGGCGGGAAGCCACGCTGCCAGCGTTCTCGGTGGGCGCGTACTACTTCGCGCCGACGACGCTCATGCCGTTCAACGGCTACGGCGTTTCGGCCTCGATGACGTTGCCGTGGGTGTGGGGGGGCGGGGCGCGCAAGCGGGAGTCCGAGGAGGCGCTCACCCATGCTGCCGTGAACGACGAGCGCGAGGCGCGTCTCGAGATCAGCGTCGACGTCGGGACCGCGGCGGCGTCGGCGCACGCGGCAGCGGAACGCCTGCGTGTCCTGCGCAGCCGCGCGCTCCCAGCCGCAAGGCGGGCGCTCGATGTCGCGTTCGCGGGCTACCAGAGCGGCGGCGGAGGCCTGCTCGGCGTCCTTCGAGCGCGGCAGGCCGTCGTCGACATCGAAATGGAGCTCGTGATGGCGCGTGCGCTGCTCGACCACGCGCTTGCGGACCTGGACTGGGCGGTCGGCACGCCGCTCCCCCGAACCGCTTTGCAGGACGGCACGGAGGCACGCAATGAGCACCCCTGAACCGAGCCATTCGCCGATGGCCAACGCGCACGACGACAAGCCCCCCCCCGGCGTGAACGCGATGGCGGTGGTCCGATGGGGCCTGGTCGCCCTTTCGGCAGCCGCGGCGGTCTGGACCTGGTCGTCCTTCTTCATCCGGCCGCATGCGCACGACGCGCCGGTGACGGCGCCCCGCGCTTCGACGCAGAAATATCAATGTCCGATGCACCCGCAGATGACCTCCGACGAACCCGGCGAGTGCCCGATCTGCCAGATGCAGCTGCGGCCCGTGGCCGCCGCCGCTCCAGCGGCAGCGCCGGCTGTCTCGCAGCCCCTGGGCGCACCCGGCTCGACTCCGCCGGGAACCACGCCCATCACGCTCGCTTTCGAGCGCGTTCAATCGATCGGAGTGCGGACCAGTCTCGCGGAGGAGCGCGAGGCGGGCGGCACGCTTCGCGTCACGGCGGTCGTGGCGGCTCCCGAGCAGGGCATGTCTGAAGTGCACGTGCGCACCGCCGGGTTCGTCGATCGGATCAGCGTGCGCGAGACCGGAGTGGGAGTCGGACGGGGGCAGGAGCTTTTCGGACTCTACAGCCCAGACGTCTTCCAGGCCGAGAGCGAGCTGCTCGTGGCAACGACCTTCGGCGAGCAGGGCGCTCGCGCGGTCGACGCCGCCCGCCAGAAGCTCTCGCTGATGGGGATGCCGCCTGGCGCCATCGACAGCGTCCTCTCGAGCGGCCGGCCGATGCGCGTCGTGCCCGTCTCGGCGCCATCGGGCGGCTACGTCACGAAGAAGAACGTCGTTCTGGGCTCCTACGTGACACCGGAGATGATCCTCTACGAGATCGTCGATCTCTCGAGGATCTACGTCGTCGCCGAGATCTTTCCGGGCGACGCGGCGAGCATCCCGGTGGGCACCGAGGGACGTTTCACGCTCGCGTCGGAGCCCGACAAGACGGCGGTCGGGAAGGTGGACCTCGTGTACCCGACGATCGACGCGGAAGCGCGCACGACGCGCGTGCGAATGCAGCTTCGCAACGACACGCTGAAACTGCGCCCGGGCCAGTACGGCGAGGTGGATTTCGACCGGCCCGCCCACAAGGGGATCGTCGTTCCACGTGACGCGGTCATCGACACGGGGCTATCGACGTACGTGTTCGTCGACGATGGCGGCGGCCGCTTCTCGCCACGGGCTGTAACCGTCGGCCGGGAGGTGGGCGAAAAAGTCGAGTTGCTCGCCGGCATCTCGGCGGGCGATCGCGTGGTGTCGAGCGCGACGTTTCTCATCGACTCCGAGAGCCGACTGCAGGCATCCCTTGGCCCGACGAGCGCGGGCGGACTGGCCCCCGCGCGGTCGCCTTGCGACGCGGAGTTCGACCGCGGCAAATACCCGGACAAGTGGGGCCAGTGTCAGCGCTGCGAGAAGCAGCACGCCGGCATGGGATCCATGGTCGACGACTGCAAGAACGCGATTCCCGAGCCCTGGCGCTGACGATGATCGATCGGGTCATCGAGACGTGCGCGCGTAACCGGTGGCTGGTCCTGCTCTTTTACGCGGCAGCCGCGGCGGGCGCCATGCAGGCCGTGCGGTCCATCAAGCTCGACGCCATCCCCGACCTTTCCGACCCCCAGGTCATCGTCTTCACGGAAACCATGGGCCGGTCCCCCACGATCGTCGAGGACCAGGTGACCTATCCGATCGCGAGCCACCTCCTCGCGTCGCCGAAAGTCTCCGCCGTCCGCGGCTACTCCATGTTCGGGATGTCCTTCATTTACATCGTCTTCGACGAGGGCACGGACGTCTACTGGGCGCGCTCGCGGGTGCTCGAGTCCCTGAGCTCGATCCAGCGCCGCCTTCCCGCCGGCGTCACGCCGACGCTCGGCCCCGACGCCACGGCCGTCGGCTGGGTCTACGAATACGCGCTGGTCGACAAGTCAGGGCGACTCGGCCTCGCCGAACTGCGCGCCTTGCAGGACTTCACCCTGCGGTACGCCCTCGAGAGCGTCCCCGGCGTGGCGCAAGTGGCCACGATCGGCGGCTACGAGAAGCAGTTCCAGGTGACGGTCGATCCCGACAAGCTCCGCGCTTACGGACTGTCGCTCGACGACGTGGCCACGGCCGTACGTCGCTCGAACGCCGAGGTCGGCGGACGCGTGCTCGAGATGAGCGGCCGCGAGTATTTCATCCGCGGCCGCGGCTACCTCGAGAACCTCGCGCAGCTCGCAGAGGTCGTGCTGCGCGACGACCGCGGCACGCCGGTGAAGGTCGGCGACGTTGCACGCGTGCAGTTCGGGCCCGAGATTCGCCGCGGCGCCGCCGAGCTCGATGGCCAGGGAGAGGTGGTCGGTGCCATCGTCGCCGCACGGTACGGCGAGAACGCCCTGGAGGTCATCGAGCGCGCAAAGACGAAACTGGAGGAGCTCAAGCCCGGTCTGCCGCCCGGCGTCGAGATTGTCCCGACCTACGACCGATCCGCGCTCATCCATCGATCCATCGACACGCTACGCCGCGCGCTGGTCGAGGAAGGCGTGACCGTCGCCGCCGTCATCCTGCTCTTCCTTCTTCACGTCCGCAGCGCCCTTCTGCCGATCATCAGCATGCCGCTCGCGGTGCTCCTGGCGTTCGTCCCCATGTACCTGCTCGACATCCCGTCGACCATCATGAGCCTCGGGGGCATCGCCATCGCGATCGGGGCCACGGTCGACGCGGAGATCGTGATGATCGAAGCCTGCCACAAGAAGCTGGAGCACGCTCCCCCCGGCCTGCCCTTCGCGGAGCGCACGAAGCTTCTTCACGAGGCTGCGAAGGAAGTCACGCCGGCGATCTTCTTTTCCCTGCTCATCATCGCGGTGGCCTTCCTGCCGGTGTTCGGCCTGACCGGGCAGGCAGGGCGCCTTTTCAAGCCGCTCGCGTACACCAAGACCTTCGTGATGCTGTCGGCGGCGATTCTCAGCGTGACCTTCGCGCCGGCAATGCGCGACATGCTCCTGACCGGGCGGGTGCGCAGCGAAGCCGACCATCCGGTCTCTCGGGCCATCCGCCGCGTGTACGAGCCATTCGTCTACATCGCCTTGCGGCGCCCGATGACGACGCTCGCCATCGGTCTCTTCGCCGTGCTCTCGGCCGTCCCGCCTTTTCTCAGGCTGGGCAGCGAGTTCATGCCGCCGCTCAACGAAGGCGACATCCTCTACATGCCGACGACCTTCCCGAACATCGCAATCGAAGAGGCCGAGCGACAGCTCGCGCGACAGGACCGCACCCTCGCCGCGTTCCCGGAGGTTCAGAGTGTCTTCGGCAAGGTCGGACGAGCGGAGACCGCAACGGACCCGGCGCCGCTGTCGATGGTGGAGACGGTGGTGCAGCTGAAGGCCCCGGAGCAGTGGCCCACCGCTCGGCGCGCGCGCTGGTACAGCGCGTGGGCGCCGAGGTGGGCCCGGCGGGCGCTTGCGGGTCCGTGGCCCGAGGAGCGACCCGAGTCCTGGGAGGAGCTCATCGGGAAACTCAACGCCGCATTGCAACAACCCGGATGGACCAACGCCTTCACGATGCCGATCAAGGCGCGCGTGGACATGCTCTCGACCGGCGTCCGGACGCCGGTGGGCGTGAAGATCTTCGGCGCCGACCTCGGGGCCATCGAGCGGACCGGCAAGGAACTCGAGTCCGTGCTGCGCGCCGTCCCCGGGACGCGCAGCGTGCTCTACGAGCGGTCGCTCGGTGGGACCTACGTGGACGTCGTCCCAAACCGCGAAGCCATGGCACGCTACGGACTGCAGGTCGAGGACCTCGACATGATCGTCGAGGGCGCGGTCGGGGGGGCCCCCGTCACCGTGACCGTGGACGGCCGCCAGCGCTACTCGGTCAACGTCCGTTACAAGCAAGACTTCCGCGCGAGCCCGGCGAAGCTGCGCGAAGTGCTCGTGCCTCTGCGAGGCGCCGCAATGGGGGTAGGCGCTCGCTCGATACCGCTGGGCGAGGTCGCCGACGTGCGCGTCGCCGAGGGCCCGCCCATGCTCCGCGAGGAGGCCGGCATGCTCGTCGGCTACGTGTACGTCGACACAGAGGCTTCGCGCGACCAGAGCGGCTACGTGAGCGACGCCAAGTCCGCCGTGGAAGCTGCGCGCGCCCGCGGGGACCTCCCGCTCGCGAACGGGATGTACCTCAAGTGGACCGGCCAATACGAGCTACTCGAGCAGATGCGCGACCGGATGAAGATCCTGATCCCGATCGCGCTCATCGTGATCGCTCTCTTGCTGTACATGCAGTTCCGTCACCTGACCGAAGTGCTCATCGTCCTCTTGTCGATCCCCTTCGCGCTGGTGGGGAGCGTGTGGCTCTTGTACTTGCTCGACTACAGGCTCTCGACGGCTGTGTGGGTCGGGGTCATCGCCCTGGTGGGTCTGGCAACCCAGACCGGCGTCGTGATGATTGTGTACATCGACCAGGCGTTTTACCGGCGCGTGCGGGAGGGAAGCATGAACAGCCTCGCGGACATCATCGCTGCGCACACCGAAGGGACGGTGCAGCGGGTGCGGCCGAAGCTGATGACGGTCGCGACGATGCTCATCGGCCTCGTGCCGCTCCTCTGGGCAACGGGGAGCGGATCCGACGTGATGAAGCGCATCGCGGCGCCGATGGTCGGCGGACTTCTTTCCAGCGCGTTTCTCACCTTGGAGCTGATCCCGGTCGTCTATACCTACTGGCGCTATGCGCAGCTCAGGCGGGCGCAGCGGACGGGGCGATCGCTGCTGGAGGTCGTGGGGCTCAGAGCTCCTCTTTAGCGACCTGCACACGCAGCGCGAGCCCTGCCCGTCGCGTGCTAGCTTCGCCGCCACTTCCGCCATGCGCATCTTGTCCGGGATCCAGCCGAGCGGCACGCTCCACCTCGGAAATTACTTCGGAGCGATCCAGCAGCACGTCGAGCTCCAGGAGACCGCGGGCGGCAGCGATCGCGCCTTCTATTTCATCGCGAACTACCACTCGCTCACCACCGTGCAAAACGCCGCGCGGGTCCGGGCGTTCACGCGAGACGTCGCGATCGACTACCTCGCGCTCGGCCTCGACCCCGAGAAGGCGACCTTTTATCGCCAGAGCGACGTCCCCGAAGTAACGGAGCTCATGTGGCTCCTTTCGTGCGTGGTCGGCAAGGGCCTGCTCGAGCGGGCGACGAGCTACAAAGACAAGATCGCCAAAGGCCTCGAAGCCTCGATGGGACTCTTCAACTACCCGGTCCTGATGGCGGCAGACATTCTCATCTGTCGAAGCACGCTCGTGCCCGTCGGCAAAGACCAACAGCAGCACGTCGAAATGGCGCAAGACATGGCGGGGAGCTTCAACGCCGCGTTCGGGCGCGAGGTGTTCGTGCGACCGGAGTGGCGCTTCTCGACCGGCGCGAAGGTCCCGGGGCTGGACGGCGAGAAGATGAGCAAAAGCTACGACAATACGATTCCGATCTTCTTGCCCGACGGCATGACCGACAAGCAGGCGTGGAAGACGTACTTCGCGTCGATAAAGACCGACAGCAAGGGCGTCGAGGATCCGAAGGATCCCGACGATACACTCATGACGCTCTACCGCTTGCTCGCACCGGCGAAGGCGGAAGAGTTCGGGCCGGTGTACGTGAAGGGCGGCGTCGGCTACGGCGAGCTGAAGAAGCGCTTGCACGACGCCTATAGCGAAACGTTCGGCCCTCTCCGCGAGAAGCGGCGCGCGATTGCGGCGAACGAAGCGTTCGTCGAGGGCGTGCTCGTCGAGGGGGCGAAGCGCGCACGCGCGGTGGCGCGCGAGGTGATGGCCGACGCGCGCGACGCGTGCGGTATCGTCACGGCGCGGGAGACGCACGGGTAGGTCGGCGAAGGTTCAAGGGCGTCGAAAAAAAAGCGGGGCTCTGTCGAAGCGGCACCGGCTTGGCCGACTTCCCTTCGAAAGGAGGCCGTGAGGCCCGACGGCCAGCCCCCGCGCCGGAGGGCTCGACGCGGGAATCCTCCCGGCGCGACCTTGTGCTACCTACGGCCCGGAAACGGTCGCGACGACGCCGGCCAGATCGG
>CAZVPE010000249.1:0-8073 GCA_964628155.1 uncultured Polyangiaceae bacterium
TGGTTCCAGTCGTTCAAGACGCCGCTCGTCATCATGTCGGCGATCCCGTTCTCGCTTGTAGGCATCTTGCCTGCGCATGGCGCACTCGGGGCCTTCTTCACGGCGACCTCGATGATCGGCTTCATCGCGGGCGCGGGGATCGTCGTCCGCAACTCGATTATTCTGGTCGACTTCATCGAGCAAAGACTCGCGGAAGGGGCGCCGCTCGATCAGGCGGTCGTCGACGCCGGGGCGGTCCGATTCCGCCCCATGCTCCTCACTGCGGCTGCGGTGGTCGTCGGTGCGGTCGTGATTCTCTTCGACCCCATCTTCCAGGGGCTGGCCATCTCGCTGATGGCCGGCGAGATCGCATCGCTGCTGCTGTCGCGCATGACTGTCCCCGTCGTGTACTTTCTCATGCGGCGACACGAGGACCGACGCGCGCAGAGGCGAACGACGAGCACGGTGCGCTCATCCGGAGCTACCGGCGCGCTGACACCCGCCGAGTGATCCGGTGCAGGGCGTCGATGAGCTACGTTCTCACACTCTAACGGCGCCGCCATCGGTTTTTTTGTGGGCGATATTCGCTGAACCCTGAATCCTTTCTCGTCGGGCGCGGCTCGTTACAATAGAGCGACCCGGCACATCATGAGGAGAACAGATCATGTGCTCTCGAGTGACATGCAGCCAGTGTGGAAAGCCTTCCTTCGTCGGCTGTGGCCGACACATCGATGCGGTACTCGGCGACGTCCCTCGTGAACAGCGTTGCCGTTGCCGCGAGGAGGCGACCGCGCCGCGTGAGACCGGAGCGCGCGACGAGCGTTCCTTCTTGCAGCGCGTTTTCGGCAAATGAGGGGCCCGGCTCCATGGCGCCGCGTGAACGCGGCTAAAGAAACGGAGAGCTACGCCGTCAAGGAAGCGCTTGAGCTCCACTTGCCCTGCGGCGAGGAGCGCGACTCCGCAGGCGCGCGGCGAGCGCTGCTCCTGTCGGCAGGCGTCCTTGGGGTCGTATCCTCGCTGGATGCGTCGGCATCGGCCTCCTCGCCGGCGATTTCGGTGCCGGAGGCGGCTTCGCAATCGTACCCGCCCTGGCGTTGCTCTGCGGATTGTCGATGTCCGAGGCGATCGGCACGTCGCTCTTTGTGTCATCGCCCTCAACTCATTCTCCGGGTTCACGGGTTCCATCGGCCATGTCACATTCAACTTCAGAGTCGCCGCGCTCGTCACGACCGCGTCGGTCGTCGGAAACCTCGCCGGAGCATTCGCCGCCGGCCGCGCAGGTTTTCTGTCCGCGAGGTGTAACCGTGAAGGCCCATGGACCGTCAGCTATAGTGAAGAGAGGTGAGTCTCATGAGCGATGCAAAAGCTTGTTCCTGTAAGAACTGCGGTTCGTCCTGCAATTGTGGGGCGCAGGCTCCGAGGGCCGGCGAGTGCTGCTGCGGCCCGAGCTGCACGTGCGGCCCCGACTGCCAGTGCCCAGCTGGGTGTGGATGCGCGAATATGAAGAAAAAGGCGAGTCCGTGAAGACTGCCCGCGCGAGCGCGCCTGCCGCGCCGGACGCCCACGGTTCGGTTTCGCGGTCGCTCGCGAGCGGAGCTTCTCTTCATGCTTGCAGAGCAGCGGTCCGCATTCCTGGCGTTCGCCAGAACGCGGGTCCGCTCGGGGGCTGACGCGGACGACCTTTTGCAGCAGGCCCTCTTGAAGGCGGCCGAAAGGCTCGACAAGCTCCGCGACGGCGAGCGCCTCGAGGCCTGGTTCTATCGCGTACTCCGGAACACAATCGCGGACCACCATGCTGAGTGGGCGCGACGCGAATCTCGCCTCGATCTCCTCGCGCGTGAGGAGATCGAGGCACCACCCGAGGAGGCCGCCGTTTGCGGCTGTAGCCTCGGGGTGCTCGACACGCTCCACGCCGAGTATGCCGAGATCCTTCGGCGGGTGGATATCGACGAGGAAACGCTAGACGACGCAGCGCGTGGGCTGGCGATTACGCCGAACAATGCGAAGGTGAGACTGCACCGCGCCCGCAAGGCATTGCGTGCGGCGCTTCTCTCATACTGCAAGACCGTTCGCGCCTGCCAGAGCTGCGCATGTAGCTGACCTTGCTAGAACCGCCGCAGCTCTCGCTTCCGATCGCCGGGAACGGGAGCGGGAACCACCATGACGGTGCGCAGCACCGCATGGCTGGTCATTTGCTTGTTCACGAAGCTTCGGCGAGCGGTGTCCCTGCCGCCGCAACAACCACCTCGATGGTCGGCGCCACGACTATCGTCTTCTTGACCTTGCAGCCCTCCGCCGCACGGGCGACCGCGTCGCGGTACTTTACGGGAAATGACGCGGGCAGACTCAGCTCGAGCCGGATACGGCTCGGCAACTTCGTGGCCGGATCGAGCTCGACTTGCTGACGGAGCCCCAGGCCATCGGTCGAGATGCCCCGCGCCTGGCAGAACCCGAGCACGTAAAGACCGGCGCACGTCGCCAAGGACGCCAGGAAGAGATCGAAGGGCGCGACGGCGGTGCCCTCACCCCCCTGACCGATGGGTTGGTCCGTATGCACGACAAACGCTCCGACGCGGGCATCGACTCGCTTGCCACCGGGGAAGGATATGTCGATCGGTTCCATGCTCGTTGGAGCCAGAAGGGCGCAGGAAGGGTTCAAGGGAGCTTTTCCTCCCGACAGCCGGCGCTGTGCGGCCTCGATGACGAGGTCAGCCGGCTCGTCCGAGATTCGCGCATCGGTCTGAACCTTCCTCGTCTCGGCAGGGCTCCAACGAGCATGGACGCACCAATGAAGAAGCACCTCACGTCGAGCTACGATGAGGCCCTGAAAAGACTGCCAGACGCACTCAAAAGCGAGGGCTTCGGTGTGCTGACGGAGATCGACCTCGCGCAGACGCTGAAGAACAAGCTCGGCGTGGACTTCCGGCGCTATAGGATCCTCGGCGCCTGCAACCCGACGCTCGCTCATGGGGCGCTGTCGGTTTCCCTCGACGTCGGAGTCCTCTTGCCGTGCAACGTGGCCGTCTACGAGGGCGACGACGGGCGCGCGGTGGTGCAAACGATCAACCCCACGCAGACCATGGCTGCAAGCGATCCGCGCCTGGCTGAGGTCGCGGCGACGGTGCGGGCCAAGCTGGTCCGTGTCCTCGAGCAGCTGTCGTGATGCCACCCGAGACCAAGGAGAACGCCATGAGCCCCGCTGCCGCCATCGACCTGACCAAGGCGACCTTCTTTCCCACAGTGAAGCGCGAGGGCATCGCCCTCGTCGACTGGTGGGCCACCTGGTGCCCGCCGTGCCGGGCGTTTGCGCCCGTCTTCGCGAAGGTCGCGGGGCGCCATCCCGATGTCGTCTTCGGCAAAGTCGACACGGAAGCCGAAGGGGGCCTGGCATCCGAGTTTCAGATACGCGCCATCCCGACCTTGATGGTGTTTCGGGACGGCGTGCTTCTCCTTTCGCAGGCCGGAGCGCTGCCCGAGCACGCGTTGGAAGAGCTCATTGAGCGCGTTCGGGGGGTCGACATGGATGAGGTGCGGCTCAGGATCGGGCAAGCCCAGTCCAAGCCGAATACAGTGTCGCAGACCGGGTAGGCGGTCCGACGCGGGAGCCTGCCGCGCGTAGACGTAGCCCTTTGCAACGCGGTAGACGTGGACGATGCGTCGACACGATGCAGATGTTCCTGACCGCTCGCCCGTGAGCGCCGCGCGGACCTCGTCGCGGAAGCGCTCAATCGTCAAGGCGCTCACGTACCGGGGCGTCATCGTCTGCCTCGACTTTCTCGCCGTCTACCTCTTTACAGGCAAGGTCGAGGTCGCGCTCGGCTTCTGATCGTGAGCAACCTCTACACGACCATCGGCTACTTCGTGCACGAACGCATTTGGGCACGCGTCGGTTGGGGGACGGGAGCAACCGCGACGCAAAGAACACGACTACCCCCTGTCGATGGCCGCGTTGACGACGTGGATGGTGGCGCCCGTCTGACCCTGACGGCGAGAGATCCCGCCAATGCGCCAGCGCTCCGCGCCTACCTCCGCACGCTTCTCAATCACATCGACACCGAACGCAGAGATTCACCATGAGCGATGACGTCGGACCGGCGCAACCACTCGTTCTGACCGCGGGCTTCTGTGTGGCTCTAGCGGCATGCGCGTCGACGAGTCCGCCGCCGGAGCCACCGGCCTACCAGCACCGCTTCGAGCACGCCGAGCAGTGGGCGAAAGAGTTCGACGACCCGTCGCGCGATGCTTGGCAACAGCCCGAACGAGTGGTGGCAGCGATGCAGCTCGCGCGGGGGATGGCGGTTGCCGACATCGGCGCCGGCACGGGCTACTTCGAGCCGCATCTCTCTCGCGAGGTGGGTTCCGGCGGAAGGGTGCTCGCCCTCGACGTCGAGCCGAACATGGTGAGTTATCTGCGCGATCGTGCCGGACGCGAGCATTTGGACAACGTCGAGGCGCGACAAGTCGCGCCTGACGACCCCGGCTTGGCGGTGGCCTCGGTCGACCGCGTACTCATCGTCGACACGTGGCACCATATTGCCGAGCGTATCGCCTATGCCAAGCGCCTCGGGGCTGCCTTGAAGCCGGGTGGCGAGGTAGTCGTCGTCGACTTCCGTCACGACGCGCACCGCGGGCCGCCCGCCGAGCACCGCATCGCTCCGGAGGAGGTCGCGCGTGAGCTGGCGGCCGCTGGGCTGCGTACGCGCGTCGTGGATGCGGGCCTCCCGGAGCAGTACGTCGTGATCGGTTCGTTCTGACGACGCCGTGAGCAGAGCCCATGGGTTAGGAGTCGGCGTGCGCATCGTGACGCGCTGCGTGACGACTGCATTCGCCCGCCACGAACCCAAAGTGGTTCGCGCGGGCTCATACCGGCATGGCCAGGGTCGTCATTCTCGGGGCAGGCATATCGGGACACACGGCGGCGCTCATCCTGCGCCGGAAGCTGGGGCCGACCCATGAGGTCGTCGTCATCTCGCCCAACAGCCGCTGGAACTGGATCCCATCCAACATCTGGGTCGGCGTCGGCCTCATGTCCAAGGAAGACGTGACCTTCGAGCTGGCGCTGGTCTACCGCCGCGCGGGGATCGATTACCGGCAGGCGAAGGCGGTCGAGCTTCACCCGGAGGGTAACGCGGATGCCGGATCGCCCTTCGTCACCATCGAGCACACGTCCCCAGACCGCAAAGGCGAGCGCGAAGACCTCGCCTACGACTACCTCGTCAACGCGACCGGGCCGAAACTGAACTTTGCGGCGACCCCAGGGCTCGGACCGGAGGGACACAGCCTTTCGGTATGCACGTTCGACCACGCGAGCGAGACGGCGAAGGCCCTGAAGACGGCGATCGAGCGGATGAGGAAGGGCGAGACGCTCACCTTTCTCGTCGGCACAGGCCACGGGACATGCACGTGCGAGGGGGCCGCGTTCGAGTATGTGTTCAACCTCGAGTTCGAGCTCCGCAACGCTGGCGTGCGCGATAGCGCCCGCATCGTGTTCCTCACGAACGAGGCCGAGCTCGGCGACTTCGGGGTGGACGGCCTGCAGATAAGGCGTAGCGGCTACGTCGTGGCGAGCAGCACCTTCGCAGAGTCGCTCTTCGTGGAGCGCGGCGTCGAGTGGATCCTCGGGGCCCACGTCTCCCGCGTCGACGCGCAGCAGGTGACTTACGAGACGCTCGACGGCGAGACCCACACATTGGCCTTTGATTTCGCGATGCTCCTGCCCCCGTTCACCGGCGTCGGTCTTCGCGCTGTCGATAGCAGGGGCGAGGACATCACGGCCAAGCTCTTCGCCCCCAACGCGTTCATGCGGGTCGACGCGGACTACACCCAGAAGCCCTACGAGGAATGGCTCCCCGCGGACTGGCCAAAGACCTACCAGTCGCCTCACTATCCAAACATATTCGCCGTAGGGATTGCCTTCGCGCCCCCTCACGCGCTCTCCCGGCCCCGCAAGACCAAGAACGGCACGGTCATCGCCCCAGCCCCGCCACGCACGGGAATGCCTTCCGGCATCATGGGCCGCACGGCGGCGCTCAGCATCGTGGATATGATCCGCAAGGGCGACAAGAAACCGACGCACACGGCCTCGATGGGGGACATGGGCGCAGCGTGTATCGCCTCGGCGGGCGCCGGGTTCTGGCGCGGCAGCGCCGTGTCGATGACCATGTATCCGGTCGTTCCGGACTACAAGCGCTATCCCGGCGCCGGGCGCGACCTGCGACACACCGTTGGGGAGATTGGCCTGGCCGGGCACTGGATCAAGCGGATCCTGCACCACCTGTTCATCTACAAAGCCAGGGCCCGTCCGGGCTGGTGGATGATCCCCGAATGACGAAGGAGATCCCCATGCACCTCCCCACCGAGCAGCAAAGACAGGCCATGAAGCCGACCCGGTGGGTCCTTTTCTGGCGGCGTTTCTTCCCCTACCAGCTGTTCCGCTTCGTCCTCATTAACCTGAGGATGACGGCGATGATCCTGAAGTCGCACCGATGACCGCAGCGCATGGCGTTCATGCTCTCAGGGCTCGACGGATGCGTTCGAGCTGGGCGGGGTCCACGGCAGGCGCGGCCCCGAGACGTGCGCGAGCGGCCTGTACGACACCCGCGTAACGACCACCAAAGCGTTCGCAGACCGTGCACTCGCGAAGGTGCGCGTCCATTCGCGCTCGGTCTCCTGCGGCCACGTCACCGTCGACGTAGTCACCAAGCATCGCCAGAACCTTTCCGCACGTGAGGCCACCGAAGTCGCGCTGGTTCTGCATGACGCCTCCATCGCTGGCACGCATCGCGGCCATCAGAGTCAACCGGGCCCGGTGCAGCCTGCTCTTTACCGCGGGCAAGCTGAGTTCGAGAAGGTGTGCCGTCTCTTCTCCGGACAAACCCTCGAGGTCCCGAAGCAAGACCACCTCCAGCTCTGCGGGAGCGAGCGTCGCCAGAGCGCGCACGAGTCGCTCGAGCTCCTCCATGCCTGCGGTCGCCTCCTCGGCCCCCCACCCCGCGTCCGAGCCGAGCTGCAAGAGGCCCGTCTCGGCCGTGTCCTCCACGTGCTGCTCGCGAGTCGACCGCCGCGCCTTGCGCGCCGCATTTCGCGCGATCGAGAACAGCCACGTGCGAACCGGCGCCACGTCCGCCCGGTAGGTCCCCGCCGGCTTGTAGGCGGAGAGCCACGCATCCTGGGCGACGTCGGCTGCGGTCGCTTCGTCGGGTGTCATGGCGCGCGCGAGGCGAAGCACGGCGGGCGCATGTTGCTCGAGCAGTTGCTCGAAAGCCGCGCGGTCTCCTATCGCGGCGCGCGCGATGAGGCGCTTGTCTAGGTCGTGGTCTTGCACGTGGAGATGCCCAGCAGCGTGTACGCGGGGCAGCTGCCGATCAAGCCCGTCAGGAGCGGAACGACGCCGACGATACCCCACATCGAGTGTGGGCCCACGAAGACGAGCGCGAGAAGGGCGAGGCCGATGACGACGCGCACCACCCGATCGAAGGAGTTCTCGTTGCTGGGGAGGATCTTGGAGAACATGGCATCACCATCCTTTTCGTTCTCTAGTCCGCGAGCGGCCGCGAGGATTCAGGTGGCGGCCTTCTTTCTTGACGCGTCGGTCCCGCGCGAAACCTCGCCTGAGCTCGGGGTCCCGCTTCCGCGAACAGGTGAGTGCATTTCCTCCGCGCCTGGCGAGGCGGCCTTAGCGTAGCTCGAGCGCTTGACGGATCAGGCGAGACAGCAGGTCCAGTCGGAAAGGCTTCGCCAAGTAATGGTACGCCCCATAGCCCGTGGCTTGGACGGCGGTCTCGAGCGTCGTGTACGCGGTCATCAAGATTACGGGCCGCGAGGGGTCGAGCTGGATGGAAGCACGAAGCAGCGCGACTCCATCAATCTCCGGAATTCTCATATCGGTGACCAGCACGTCGAATCGCCGCGTCCGCAGCTGCTCGAGGGCCTCTCGGCCGGAGTTCAGCGCCAAAACGCGATAGCCGCGTCCGGCCAAATCGTCGGCAATCACCTCGGCCATTTCGGCTTGATCATCGACGATGAGAATACGTGGGAGTCCCGGAGCGATCATTCAATCCCTCGTTGAGCGATGGAAGGGATCTCGATGCACGC
>CAZVPE010000250.1:0-8073 GCA_964628155.1 uncultured Polyangiaceae bacterium
GGGCGAGCGGTGCCGCGTGCCCATTGCGGCGTCGTTCGCTGACCGTGCGGCGCGAATCGTCGGGGTAGGTGCCCATTGAGTAGGAAGCAGTGAGGTCGGGAACTGACCTGGGCCGGGTTCTTGAGCGTGAACCGAGCATGGGCATCTGGGGCACGATCTCAAGCGTCTGCGGGTGGGTAACCCCGGTAAGACCCAAACGATGCCTCCTGCTGCCCCTGCTCCTCGGCAGTGCTGGTCGTTGTGTTGACAGGGCCGCGCCCGAGTACCTGCGCTGCGGTCAGCTCGAGACCAGCGGGGACCTTCCGGGTGCTCTTGCGGCGCGTGAAGGGGCGTCAAAGGCTGATCCAGGCGGCTTCTCGGGCAAGTCCGCAACAGGTCGGCTTACCTCGATCAAGGTGAAGCTCGCTGCGAAGACGGCTGCCGAGGAAGTCGCGTCTGCAGCGGCTGCAGCCGCGGGTGCCGCCGAAAGGAGCCATCTCGTCTCGAGCGCGTCGCCGGATGACTGGCGTATGCTGATCTCGAAGTATCCGGGGACCCCGGAAGCTCAATCGGCCGAAACCAAGCTGAAGGAATCGGTGTCCGTCTGCGCGAACCTCGAGTCCTGGCGGTTGGGTATCCCTCCGTCGCGCCGCGAGGTTTGGCGACGAGGTCTCCACTGCGAGGAAAGCACCTGGCGCACTGGAAGGACTGGCGCCCGTGAGCATCCACTCGATCGCCGAGAATGCGCGCGAGGACGCCAGGTCCGTGCGAGACGCTCTTGCTCAGATCCAAGCGCATGCTGCCCAGCCGGAGGAAGACCACGTACAGAACTCGTTGATAGCGAATTGCCACATGATGCTTGCGCTGGACGAGAAATGGGGCCAGGAGCTTCTGGCGTCCGACGTAAGCGTCGAATCGGTTGCGGATCTCGTGAAGCGTAGTGCTGCACTCGGCGGGAGGATCACGCTGAGCGAGGCCAAGATGGACGACATGTGTTGTGCTCTCGCGACCGCTCCACGGGACGGCGGGTGACGCCCGTTTACGACCCATGCCCTACACCTGCAACGACGATCTTCCGCTGTCCGTCCGTGCGCACCTCCCCGCCCATGCGCAGGACATCTTTCGCGCGGCGTTCAACCACGCGCTCGCGGAGTACAACGAGGGAGAAGACACGGCATTTCGCGTCGCCTGGGCGGCCGTCAAGCGGGGCTACGACAAGGTAGGCTCCGAGTGGGTGCGGAAGCCCGAACGCGCCTGAGTCCGACCGGGTGCCCGCGCCTTCCTGGCTTCGGCGTTTCCCGTTCACGCTTCCCAGCTCGTAGCCGCTCCCGGCACGCGTCGTGCTCTCCCTCAGCCTGAGGAGGCTTGATCATGCGCGTCCCCTGGTGGAAGACCGCGGTCCTGCTGATGGCCGCCTTTGGGTGTGGTGTAGGCGAAGACGTCGTGTCGCCTGCGCGCAGCGCCGCTGGTGCGGCCGAGGTGCAGGGCGGGCCAGCAGCGGAGACGTCGAAGGCCCCGGCGATGGGCGACTACGAGTCCACCGCGGACCTGCGGGAGTACTACCGTCATCGGCACTACAGCGGGTTCGTGACGTTCATCGCGCTGAGCCTCGACCTGCTCGGAACCGCCGTCGGCGGGGCCCCGGATCATGCCGCCGCGATAACGCAGCAGAGCGCCACGATAGCCAGTATCCGGGCCGATATGCACGCGGCGATGCTGCTCTCGTACGATGCCGAGAGGAAGCTGCTCTTCGCGCTCGCGGACGGCGTGGCCGTGGGCAACGTCGACACGGCCAGGGTCGACGCCGACCTGGAACGGCTCTCGACAGCAGCCGCCGGGGTGGAGCTTGCGGCGGGCGATTCGCTGGTCCGGCTCCACGCCGCTCTGACGCCGGGGCAGCGGGCTGCCCTCGTTGCAAAGGTGGAGGCGCAGTTCGAGGTCTCGAGCGACGTGAACGCGGCGGACGAGTCGGCCGACCGAGACGCCCATGGCGGGCACCTCGGCAAGTTGGCCGGTCAGCTCAGTCTTTCGCCCGATCAGGTCGAGATGATTCGGGCAAGGTTCCGATCCTCTGCGGGCGTTGCGTCGCACCCCTTCGATCGGCAGGAGAGCGAGAAGTACCTCTGGGCGTTTCGCAAGGCATTCGCAGGCGACGCGTTCGACGCGAAGACGCTCTCCGCCGACACGGCCGCAAGCGCCCACCTGGCGACCTGGGGAGCCACGCGCATGGCAGACTTCTACGAGGCCGTGGGACCCGTGCTCACGCCCGCGCAGCGGACGCTCCTGGCAGGCTCTCTTCGTCGACACGCCGATGGTGAGCGCACCTGAGCGCACCCCGACCGGCACCTGACCGGGCTTCTCGCATTCTGCTTCGGCCAGGCAAAATGCTTCCCTCGTTTCTCAACCTGCGAGGCGAACGAGCGCGGCTCACCGTCCCGGGTGTCCGCGGACCGGGACGTCCGAGCTGCGGCACAGTCGGTGCACCCTGAGAGCCGCTGTGCTCGGCATTCTTCGCCTCGCCTTCAAGCTGCTCGTCAACGACAAGGGCAAGTTCGCGGCGCTGCTCATGGGGCTCACGTTCTCAGTGTTCCTCATGATCCAGATGACGTCGATGTTCTCCGGGATGATGAAGAAGGCTTCGTCGACGGTGACGAACACGGGCGCGAAGGTCTGGGTCATGGACCGCGCGGTCACCAACGTCAGCAGCGCGATCCCGCTGCCCAACTACGTGCTGGACGCCGTCCGCAGCATCGCCGGAGTCAAGTACGCGGTTCCCCTGTACTCGGGCGGCGCGCTGCTGCGTCTCACCGACGGCACTTACCAGGCGGTGACGGTCATGGGGCTCGACGACACGAGCCTCTTCGGGCGCCCAGAGCTGATCGACGGCAACATCGCCGACATCTACGCCGAGAACGGCTTCGTCGTGGTCGACGATGCGGAGTACTCGAAGCTCGAGAGCCCCAAGATCGGCACCGAGTTCGAACTGAACGACAACCGCGGCGTCATCGTCGGCATCGCCAAGGTGCCGGCGAGCGGGCTCTTTGGCGTGCCCACCCTCTACACCACGTTCAACCGCGCGATTCAGTACATCCCCTCGATGCGGTACACGATCTCGTTCATCCTCGTCGAACCGCAGAGCCCCGCCGCATTCGCGCACATCCAGCAGGAGGTCGCCGCGCTCGGCTACCAGACCGTCACCTCCCAGGGATTCATCGACAAGATCACCCACTGGTACATCTTCAACACGGGCATGGGGACCAACCTGCTCCTCATGACGGCTATCAGCTTCGTCGTGGGGCTCTCCATCTCGGGCCAGACCTTCTACACGTTCGTCCTCGAGAACATCGAGAAGTTCGGCGCCCTCAAGGCCATCGGCACGAAGGGGCGCGAGCTCGTCGCGATGATCTTCTTCCAGGCGAGCTTCATGGGGCTCGCCGGCTACGGGCTCGGGATTGGCATGTGCGCGGGCCTCATCGCGCTCGCCCGGCTCTGGATGCCCGATTACGCGTCCATCATCACCTTCGCCAACCTGGGCCTGGCGCTGGGTATGGTGCTCGTGATCTCGGCTTTCTCCGGGTACATCGCGGTCCGCAAGGTCCTGCGGATCGACCCCTACGACATCTTCCGGGGATGACGTGAGCGCCGCCGCCCCTCTGTCCGTCCCCACGACCACGAGCACGGCCGCGCCCGCGACGCCGACTCCGGCGAAGCCGCCCGGCGCCGTCGCCATCCACGTCGAGGGCGTCAGCAAGACATTCGGGACAGGCGAGGCGAAGACGATGGCGGTGCGCGAGGTGACCTTCGACGTTCACTTCCGCGAGATGCTCTACATCGTGGGACCGTCGGGCAGCGGTAAGACCACGCTGCTGAGCATGATATCCGGGATCCTTCGCCCCGACACGGGCAAGGTCAACGTCGAGGGGACGGACCTCTGGGCCATGAAGGAGAACGCGCTCGCCGACTTCCGTCTGGCCAAGGTCGGCTTCGTCTTCCAGGACTTTCACCTGTTTCCGAACCTGACGACGGTCGAGAATGTGGCCATTCCGCTCGTGCTCAAGCGGCACAAGTGGGCCGACGCGATTGTCGAGGCGACGAAGGTACTCGAGGTGGTGGGCCTGTCGGCGCGCGCACAGCTCCGGCCGACGCGACTGAGTGGCGGCGAGCAGCAGCGCGTCGCGATCGCGCGCGCGCTGGTTAGCACCCCCGACCTGATGATCCTCGACGAGCCCACCGCGTCGCTCGACGGCGACACGGGCAAGAAGATCGTCGAGTTCGTGAAGACCCAGGTGGTTGGCGACCATCGCGCCGTAGTCGTCGTGACCCACGACGACCGAATCTACGACTTCGCGGATCGCATCCTGCATATGGAGGATGGGCGAATGCGCGCCGGTAAGGGAGTCGCGGATGCGTAGAGCCATCGTTCTCGGCCTGTTGGCCGCCTCTGTCCTCGGTGGCCTCGGGGGCATCTACGTCTACGCCGTGCCTCGCGCGGCGGCGGCGGCTCCCGCGCCGAGCGCGCCCGCACCGGGCATCTACGCCAACGGGATCGTCGAGAGCGACCAGTCGAACGGCGAAAACGTCAACCTCTATCCCGAGGTGTCGGGGGTCATCGCGGGCATGCTCGTGATAGAGGGGCAGAGCGTCTCGGAGGGAACGCCTCTCGTGCAGATCGACGATACGGTCCAGAGGGCGCTGGCCGAGCAGCTGAAGTCCCAGGCCGAAGCCGCCCAGGCCCTGCTCGCGGAGCTCCGGGCGCAGCCGCGCAAAGAGAACCTCGAAGTTGCGAGCGCTCAGGCCGATGTGGCCCACGCGAGCCTGAAGACGGCCCAGGACATGCTCGACAAGCAGCAGAGCTCCTTCAGGCTCGAGCCCGAGTCGGTCAGCAAGGACGCCCTCGACAACGCCATCAACGCGAAGAAGGTCGCCGAGGCCAACCTGGCGATGGTCACGCGGCAGCTCGAGCTGACGAAGGCCGGCGCGTGGGTCTTCGACATCCGGAACCAGCAGAAGCAGGCCGAGGCGCTCGGCAAGGCGTACGCCGCCTCGAGCGCGCTGCTGGCGAAATACGCGGTCAAGGCGCCGATGGACGGCGTCGTCATGTCCATCGGAGCGACCGTGGGCAGCTACGTATCTCCACAAGGCGCGTACGACACGTACACCCAGGGGTTCGTTCCCGTCGTCGTCATGAGCACGGCGAAAGGCACCCTCGCCGTCCGCTGCTACATCGACGAGATCCTCATCTCGCGCATTCCGCCGCCGGACAAGCTGCAGGCGCAGATGCAGGTGCGCGGGAACGCAACGAAGATCCCGCTCGAGTTCGTCCGCGTGCAGCCGTACGTGTCGCCGAAGATCCAGCTCTCGAACGAACGCCAGGAGAAGGTCGACCTGCGCGTTCTGCCGCTCATCTTCCGCTTTCATCCCCCGCCCGGCATGCAGCTCTTCCCGGGCGAGCTGGTGGACGTGCAGGTGGGGAGCAAGTGACGGGGAGGGGCGCCACGGCGTGACCCATGCGCAACGTCATCATCCTCGTTCTGGTCGTCGTCGGTGCCCTCGGCGCGCTGTTGAGCGCGCTCGTCTCCGCCGCGCCGAACAAGCCGCTGGCGCCGTACTTCAATCCGGCCCCCAATCCGTACGCGGAGGGCATCTACGCCCGCGGGATCGTCGAGAGCTACCAGTCGAACGGCGCGAACATCAACCTCTACCCCGAGGTGGCCGGCTCGATCGCGCGGCTCCTCGTCGCCGAGGGCCAGACGGTGATGAAGGGCGCCCCGCTCGTCCAGATCGAAGACTCCATCCAGAGGGCCACCGTCGAGCAGCTGCGGTCCCAGGCAGAGGCCGCGCAGGCCCTGCTCGAGGAGCTCCACGCGGAGCCGCGCAGGGAGAACCTGCAGGTGGCGGCGGCGCAGTCGGCGGTGGCCCAGGCGGGACTCAAGACCGCCCGCGACGCGCTCGACAAGCAGCAGGCCTCGTACGCGCTCTCGCCGGAGTCCGTGAGCAAGGACGTACTCGACAACGCGATCAACGCGCAGAAGGTGGCCGGTGCGAACCTCGCGATGGTGACGCGGCAGTACGAGCTGACGCGGGCCGGCGCGTGGGTGTTCGACGTGAGAAACCAGGAGAAGCAGGCCGAGGCGCTGGTGAAGGCGTACGCCGCGTCGAGCGCTCTGCTCGCCAAGTACACCGTCAGAGCGCCCACCGAAGGGACGGTCATGTCCATCGGCGGCGCGGTCGGCAGTTACGTCTCGCCCCAGGGCGTCTATGACTCGTACACGCAGGGCTCCGACCCCATCGTCGTCATGGGGACGCCGAACGGCACGCTCGGTGTGCGCTGCTACGTGGACGAGATCCTGCTGTCTCGGCTTCCGCCCGTCGACAAGCTAGTGGGGCAGATGTTCATCCGCGGGACGAACACGAAGATCCCGCTCGAGTTCGTGCGCCTGCAGCCCCACGTGTCGTCCCAGCTCGTGCTCGCGAGCCAGAGGCCCGAGAAGGTGGACTTGCGGGTCTTGCCCGTCATCTTCCGCTTTCGTCCACCGTCCACCGTGCACATGTACCCCGGCGAAGACGTCGACGTGTACATCGGGGAGAAGTGACGTGACGATCGGACGGCTCGCGCTGTGCGTTCCGTGCCTGATCAGCCTTGGCTGCGCGGTCGGCCCCGACTTCCATCGCCCCAAAGGTCCGGACGACCAAGCTTACACCCCCGAGGGCACGAAGGCGACCGCCGTCGCCGCCGGAGAGTCGCAGCGCTTCATCGAAGGGGCCGACATCGGAGCCGACTGGTGGCGCCTTTTGCGCTGCCCCGCGCTCGATTCGATCGTCAGCGAGGCGCTCGCGGGCAACCCCGGCCTGGACGCCGCGCGCGCTACCTTGCGCCAGAACCAGGACAGCCTTCGCGCGGGCTACGGCGTCTTCTTCCCCCAGGTGGACGCGCAGGCGGGCGCCAGCCGGCAGCGCTACAATCCGGCGCCGGGTGCGATCCCGAGCAACACATTCAACCTCTTCTCGCTCTCGGGCACCGTCAGCTACGCCATCGACATCTGGGGCGGCTCGCGCCGTCAGGTCGAGGCGCTCGGGGCGGCGGTCGAAGCACAGCGATACTCGCTCGCCGCCGCGTACGTGATGCTGACGAGCAACGTCGTCGACGCCGTCATCGCGCAGGCGGCGTATCGAGACGAGATCGACGCGACGAAGGCGACGCTCGTTCTCATCGAGGAGCAGGTGCGGATCACGACCGCGCAGGCGACGGGAGGGACCGTCCCTTACGCCAACGTGCTGACCCTCCAGAGCCAGGCGGCCAGTATCAAGGCGGCCATCCCGCCCCTCGAGCAGAAGATCGACCAGGCCGCCGACCTTCTCGCGGACCTGACGGGGCTGACGCCTGCAAACTGGAGGCGTCTCCCCCTCGCGCTCTCCGATCTGCAGCTTCCGGAAGATCTGCCTCTGAGCGTCCCGTCCCGGCTCGTGCGGCAGCGCCCCGACGTGCTCATCGCCGAAGCGGAGCTGCACGCCGCCAACGCCGGCATCGGCGTCGCGACGGCAGCCATGTTGCCCAATCTCACGCTGAGCGCCGGCTACGGCTTCAACGGCACGTCGCCCTCGCAGCTCTTCGCGGGCGGGGGGGCGTTCTGGAACATCGCTGCGGGCCTCACGCAACCCATCTTTCGCGGAGGAGCGCTCTACTACCAGCGCAAGGCGGCGATCGACGCGCGCGACGCCGTTGCCGCACAGTACCGGCAGACCGTGCTTGCAGCCTTCCAACAGGTGGCGGACACCCTTCGTGGCCTGGGTCATGACGCCGATGCCCT
Source organism: uncultured Polyangiaceae bacterium (assembly GCA_964628155.1). Taxonomy (GTDB): domain Bacteria; phylum Myxococcota_A; class Polyangia; order Polyangiales; family Polyangiaceae; genus Palsa-1150. Next base: position 7,788 of record CAZVPE010000250.1, read on the forward strand.
CGCCGCCCAGACCGAGGCGGTCGAGACGGCAGAGAAGGCCCTGAACCTACTCCAGGCCAACTACCTGGCCGGGATCGGGACTTACCTCCAGGTGCTCGTCGCCGACGAGCAGTACTTGCTGGCCAGGACGGCCTACGTGCAGGCGGTCGCGCAGAGGTTGCAGGACACGGTGGCCATCTACGTCGCGCTGGGCGGCGGGTGGTGGCACCTGCCAAAGCTGGCTGGGGGGTAGGTAGCAGCACCGGGGTAGCGACTTCGCCCGGTGGTACTCAAGCCCGACGAGCAA
>CAZVPE010000251.1:0-8056 GCA_964628155.1 uncultured Polyangiaceae bacterium
GTACTTCGCGCAGCTCGGAAAGGAGGTCGTGCTCGTCGACGCCGATCCGGGCGGTGCGAATGTTCACTCGCATTTTGGGCTGAAGGCGGCGCGCGCGGAGCCCGACTTCGACGAGGGCGGGGCCGATGCGCTGCGGCGGGCGCTCGTGCCGACCAGTGTGCCGGGACTGTCCCTGCTACCCGCGGCGCATGATGCGGTAACGCGTGGACCGGCGCTGCGAGCCGGGCGCAAGACGCGCTGGCTCTCGGCCATTCGGGCGGTCCCCGCCGATTATCTTGTGATCGACGTGGGGTCGGGGCACGGCGATTTTGCGCTGGACCTGATGCAAGCGGCCGACATTGCGATCGCCGTGACGGTCCCCGAACCTCCAGCGATCGAGACGACATACCGCTTCTTGCGTGCTGCGTTTCGCCGCCGGCTGCGCGGGGCCCTCGTCCGCGACAAGTTGCGGTTGGCGCTGCTGGATCGCGCCCTTGCCGATCTCGGTATGCTCCCGGCCCCGATTGAGCTGGTACGCCGATTGTCGAGAGTCGACAGGTCGCTCAGCGACACCGCATGGAGGCTCGCGCAAGCGATGCGGATTCAGCTCGTGGTGAATCAGACCCGGGTGCGCACCGATTCGGAGCTCGGGGCTTGGATGAGCGGGCTGGTTGCGCGCCACTACGGGATTGCGCTCGACGAGCTCGGGCACGTCGAACACGACGACACGGTTTGGCTGACCGTGCGTCGAAATAAGCCGCTCCTGGTCGACAGTCCGACGAGCAAAAGCGCTCGCAACGTCGAGCGAATCGCGCGCCGCGTCTTGGCCCTGGCGGCGAGCAAACCCGGCGAGTCGGCGCGCCCGTCGCCGATTCCAACCGATGAACCGACGCTCTACGCCGTTCTCGGCGTCACGCGATCGGCGAACGACGAGGAAGTCCGGCGAGCATACAAACGCCAGCGGGAGATCTATGCAACGGGCGGTCTGGCCACGGTTTCGCTACTGGACTTCGACGAGCTCGCGGCGGCGCAGCGCAAGCTGGACGAAGCCTACGACACCCTGCTCGATCCCGTTCGCCGTCGCGCCTACGATCTCTCGACGTTTCCGACAGCCGAGCCCGAAGTGCTGTCCGCGCGGACGACGAGCCCCGCCGTTGCGGCCGAGCAAGTGATGCTTCAGCGCGAGCTCCAGCGCGACATCGGGCCGGATACCGAGTTCTCGGGGGCGCTGCTGCGCAAGGTGCGCGAGTCTCTGGGTCTGGAGATCGTCGAAATCAGTGCGAAGACGAAGATTTCGCGAGCCCATTTGCAAGCGATCGAAGACGAACGGTTCGCCGAGCTTCCGGCTCTCGTGTACACGCGCGGTTTTCTGGTCGAGCTGGCCAAGCAGCTGCACCTCGATCCCATGCAAGTCCCCAAGACGTACTTGCGCCGGCTGCGGGAGGAGCTCGCCGCGCGCGACAAGGAGTCGGCGTGACTGCAGCCTCACCGAGCGTGAGGTCGAGTTGGCGACCGAAGCCGGCCTCCGAACCACTTTTCGCCGCGGCGCTCTTTGTGGCCGCTCTCCTTCCCCGCATCTATGTCGCCCTCGCGTGGTCCCGCGAGCCAGTTTGGGACGGCCACTACTACGATTTCGGTGCGCGAAGGATCGCGGCCGGGTTGGGCTATTCCGACGATCGGAGCATCGCCGGCTTGTTGGTGTGGCACCCGTGGTGCCACTATCCGGTCGGATACAGCGCGTTTCTCGCCGCGTTCTATCGAGTCTTCGGGGCGACCCACGCCGTGGCCGGTGCCGCGAATGCGCTCGTGGGCGCGGCGCTCGCGGTCGTCACCTGGGCCCTGGCGCGTTTCGGGCTCTCGTCCGCCCGGGCGCGCATCGCCGGCTTTCTCGTAGCGTTCCATCCAGGGCTCGTCCTCTATTCGGCGCTTTTGATGAGCGAGCCGCTGGCAGCCTTGCTGACCCTCGCCGCATTCTGGCTCGCCGTGCGCGACAGCGGCCGCCGCGGGCTCGCGGCCGGTGCGCTGGTCCTGGGCGTTGCCGCTCTCGTACGTCCGCAAGCGCTTCTCTGTGCGCCCTTTCTCGCGTGCGCGGGGTCGAACGCGATACGGGAACGCCTGCCTCTCGCGGCGGCAGCCTGCGTGCTGGCTCTCGTACCGGTACTGCCGTGGACCGCGCGGAACTGCCGGGTGATGGACGGTTGCGCGCTGGTGAGCACGAACGGGGGCTGGAACCTTGCCATCGGCGCATTTCCGCGGGCGACTGGCCGCTTCGAAACGCTGCGCGCGACCGACGGATGTCGCGACGTGACGGGGCAAGTGCAGCAAGACCGCTGTTGGCTCGCGTATGGGATCGAGCAGATTCGCGAGCATCCGTGGCATTGGCTCTCGCTCGTCCCGGCCAAGCTTGGATTCACGTTCGACCACGAATCGTTTGCCGTGGAGTATTTGCACGAGGCGATGCCGCAAGCGTGGGCCGAGGAGCGCAGGGTGCGCATTCGGGAGTCCACCACCTTGGCGCATCGGTTTCTCGTCGCGGCCGCGGCTCTGGGGTGTATTGGGCTTCCGCTCGGGCGCTCGGTCAGGCCTGGGGCTCTGGCGACGCAGGCGGCGCTGTTCGTCATTGCGGCCGCGCTCGGGGGGGTTGCGCTTTTCTCGGACTCGCCCGCGTTCTGGCCGCTGGTCGTTTTCACCGCGATTACGCCCTGGCTCCCGCTCGACGGGCGCCCCCCGTTTCCGCCGGCGCTCGTCCTAGGGGTCGCGCTCCTCGGAACGCTGATCGTCACGCACGCGGTCTTCTTCGGCGAAGATCGGTATCACGTGGTGGTGTCTCCCGTGTTCGCGATTCTGGCTGCGGGCGCGCTTCGTCGGTCGACGGTCGGGTCATCGAGCGTTCCCCGGAGAGGTGACGTCCTCTTGCAGATGGATTAATACCTGCGCCGATGAATCCGGGGCTTCGAGAGTTGCCGTCTCGTTTCGCTTGGCCTCTCTTGGGCGACACGCTGGCGTTCGCGACCGACCCGTCGGGCCTTCTAGCGAGTCGCGCCCAAGAGCTCGGTCCGGTGTTCCGATTGAGCTTGTTCGGTCGTCCGACTGCGTGCTTCGTGGGCGCAGAGGCGTTTTCCCTCCTGCTGGACGGCGAGAACGTCGCCCGCGCCGGGGCAAATCCTCCGCATGTGGAAGAGATCTTCCACCGCACGTCGGTTCCGTTCCTCGATGGCAGCGCTCAAAAGCGTCGCAAGCGCCTCCTCATGGCGGCTTTTCGGGAGGACGCCCTCGACGGTTACTTGCCTATCGTCGAGCAATTGATCGATCGGCACGCGCGAATGTGGGTTGACCGCGGGGCATTCGCATGGGTGCCCGCGCTCCACTCGCTCGGGTTCAGCATCGCGCGGGCGCTCTTCGTCGATGCGGATCCGACCCAGGACGATCCGGCGATCGAGCAGGCGTTTGCGAAGGTCGCTGCCGGCCTCTTGTCCATCCCAGTCAACCTTCCGTTCACGCGGTATGGCCGAGCGCTGAAAGCTCGCGACTTCATCCGCGGCGTGGTCGACGAAGCAATCCGTGCGCGCGAAGGGAGCGAACGTGGCAGCAATGTGCTCGGACGGCTCATGCAGGCCCGCGACGGGGTCGAGAAGCTGTCGCCCGAAGAACTGCGCGTCGAGACCTTCCACTTTTTCGGTGCGTACTCCGCTGTGATCGGTGGGCTTTCGTTCCTCGCGTCTGCGCTCGGGCAGTTCCCCGAGGTGGAGAGCCGCGCCCGCGAGGAAGTGCTCCGCGAGGTTCCGCGCGGACCGATGTCGGTCGATGCTCTGAAGAAGCTCGTCTATGTCGATCGCGTAACGCGCGAAGTACGGCGGGCAATGCCCATCTTGCCTCTGACGTTCTTCGGCGCAATCAAGCGCGACCTGACTTTCCACGGCATGCGGATACCCAAGGGACACCGCGCCGTCGGATGCATCGGCGCGACCTTGCTCGATGAGCGAACGTTTCCGGATGCGAAGCAATTCGATCCGGATCGGTGGACCCAAGCGAGCGAAGCCCAGGAAAAGGCCTGGATTCCGCACGGCGGCGGTCTCCACGAAGCCGGCCATCGCTGCGCGGGAGAGGCCTTGGCCCACCTGATGATGAAGGTCTTCGCCGCGCATATGCTCCGGAGCTATCGGTGGAAGCTCGCCCCGGATCAGGACTTGTCGGCGACGAAAGACAAGCTTTTCGCAACTCCCGCCGGTGGGCTTTGGGTGACGATTTCGCCAATTTAGCCGGCGGTCGTCCAAGGAACGCCCATCTCGCTCTTCGCGCCTCCTGTGCACGTGCTACCGTGCCGCCATGATCGGCCGGCTCACCGGCAAGGTCGTAGCCCTAGAGGCGGACGGTGGTGTGGTGCTCGACGTCGGCGGCGTGGGGTACGAGCTCGCCATTCCGCTCGGAACGCTCGGGCGCGCGCACACCGATGATGTGGGCCGCGTCACCCTTTGGGTGCACACCCATGTGCGCGAGGACGCGCTCGCGCTCTTCGGTTTCGCCGACGAGGCCGAGCGCGCGGCCTTTCGGGCTCTGGTGGGGGTCTCGAACGTCGGGCCCAAGATCGCGGTCGCGGTCCTCGGTGCCCTGCCGGCCGCGGAGCTCGCGCGGGCGGTGGCGAGGCGCGATATGGCCGCCTTGACGGGAATCTCGGGGATCGGCAAGAAGATCGCCGAGCGGCTGCTGCTCGAGCTTCGCGACAAGCTGCCGATCCCGCTCGCGTCCACCTCCGCCGCGCCGGGCGTCGGCGCCTCGCGACGCGAACCGATGGCCGCAGGCGAACGCCTGCGCGGCGCTCTCACGGGGATGGGCTTCAAGCCGGCCGAAGCAGACCGGGTGATCGCGACGCTCGGCGAGCGGGACCGGGAGGCGTCGTTCGAGGAGATGCTGCGTGAGGCGCTGGCGCTGCTGGCCAAGTAGGATGAGCCCATGAAGGACGTCATCGCGTTCATCGATTCGAATCGCACGCGTTTCGTGGAAGATCTGGTCGAGTGGGTGCGGATCCCGTCGATCTCGAGCGATCCGACGCATGCCGCGGACGTGAAGAAATGCGCCGACTACCTCGCCGCGCAGTTTCGTTCCCTCGGTGCCGGCCGCGTCGAGACGTGGACCACCGCGGGGCACCCGGCCGTGTTCGCGGAGTGGGCCGTGGCGCCGACGAAGCCCACGCTCCTCGTGTACGGCCACCACGACGTGCAGCCGGTCGATCCGCTCGGCGAGTGGGTTACGCCACCCTTCGAACCCAGCGTTCGCGACGGACGGCTCTGGGGTCGGGGCTCGGTCGATGACAAGGGACAGGTTTACGTCCACGTCAAGGCCATCGAGAGCTTCGTTCGAACCGTCGGCGCTCTCCCGATCAACTTGAAGATGATCGTCGAAGGAGAGGAGGAGATTGGCAGCGCCAATCTCGACGGGCTTCTACGCGAGCACGCCCACGACTTGGCCTCCGACTTCGTCTGCGTGAGCGACACAGCCATGTTCGGGCGTGGGATCCCGTCGTTGTGCGTCGGCCTCCGTGGGCTGGCGTACATCGAAGTCTTCGTCGACGGCCCCGCTCTGGACTTGCACTCGGGCACGTTCGGTGGCGGCGTGATGAATCCCATCCACGCGCTTGCGCGAATGATCGCCGCTCTTCACGATGCCGACGGTCGCGTTACCGTTCCGGGCTTCTACGACGCCGTGGTCCCAATCTCGGATGACGAGCGGCGCGAGATTGCCGCATTGCCATTCGACGAGCGCGAATGGCTCCGGTCGACCGGAGCGCCGGCGACCTGGGGAGAAAAGGGGTATTCGACGCTCGAACGCGTTTGGGCGCGTCCTACGCTGGACTGCTGCGGGATAAGCGGAGGCTTTCAAGGAGAGGGAGCGAAGACGATCATCGCGGCCCAGGCACGCGCGAAGATCAGCTGCCGACTTGTGCCCGATCAGGAGCCGGAAGACATCGCGAAGAAGCTTGGAGCGGAGCTCGAGCGCCTCGCGCCGCCGGGGGTGCGCGTCCGCGTCGAATACTTGCACGGAGGGCGACCGTACCTCGCGCCGACCGATCACCCGGTCTTCGAGATCGCGAAGCGCGCGTTCACGAAGGCATTCGGCAAGCCGACTGTTTTCATGCGCGAGGGGGGAAGCATCCCCTTCGTGCGAACGATCGCAGACGCGACCGGAAAGCCGTGTCTCCTGATGGGTTTTGGTCAGCCCGACGAGAACGCTCATGCGCCCAACGAGTGGCTCGACTTGGGCAACTACCACCTCGGGATAAAGAGCGCGGCGTACCTATACGACGAGCTCGCGCGGATGTAAGGTCACGGTCGGTATGGCCAAAAAGACGAAGTCCGCGAAGCGTGGAAAGCTGCGCGAGAGACGCGAGCGGCGCTTCGAGCCTCGAGCCAGCGCGAGCGCGTCGGTCGTGTACCTATTGGGGGCAATCGGCGCGGTGGCGATGGGCGCCGGAAGCTGGGGCGAGTTCGGGTCGCTCGTGCGCGATCCGAGTCCCGAGCCGTTCAAATACGCGGCGTACGTCCTAGCCGCCGGCGCGGTCATGGTCGGGATTGCCATTTGGATCGGCACGAGCGGCGAGGCACCCTTGCGCGTCGGCGACGGGGGGTTGGCCGTAGAGCGGAGCGGGGTGCGGCGTATGCCCTGGTACGCCGTCGAGCGCATCGCGTGGAGCGAAGGTGCCGTACGGGTCACGGGCAAGGACGACGCCGGGACGGGGATGACGATCGTGGCGTCCCTCGCCAGCTATCCGCAGGCCGCCGCGTGGATCGTCAAAGAAGCGCGCGAGCGAGTGCCGGCCGTCGTACAGCTTCCCGAAGATGTCCGGCTCCCCGAGGCGCAGGCAAGTGCCGGCGAGTCGCTCGTCATGGACCCGCCGCAAGTCGTGGGCAAGCATTGCGCTGCGAGCGGTACGGTGATCGCATACGAGCCCGATGCCCGGGTATGCCCGCGCTGCGAGCGCGTGTATCACAAGGAGCACGTGCCCGATTCGTGCACCTGCGGGGCTTCGCTCGAGGCGTTCAAAGCGCAAACGAAAACAGGCTAGCGTCGGCGGTCGTCCGCGATTGCGACGTTCGCGAACCGCTAAGCCGCGAAGCACGCCTTGCCTCGTGACCTCCGGGTGGTAGTGTCTCGAATGCGTTGGTCCGGGGGAATCGCGTTGGCGACGTGCGCGGTGAGCACGGGCTCGTGCATCGACCTCGGGAGCCGTAGCTGCACGGCAATCGCACTTGTTTGCGAGCAAACCACCGTCACTCTGCAATCGCCCAACGATGCCTGGACGGCGGGGACGTACACCCTTGCAATAGTCGTCGATGGCTTCTCCCAGCAGTGCACGATAGAGGTCCCCGATCCCCCGTCTGCCGCTCAAGGGACATGCTTGGCGCCCGGCACGACCTTGAGCCTCGCCCCCATCTGTCCAATCCCGCCCGCTGTTTGCAATGCGGGAACCTGCAGCGAGAGCGCTTCGAGCGCTGACTGTCTCGCCGGTCGTTTCACGATGGCCCTTACCTTCGGCAGTCCCCGCGGTTTCGAGGTGCCTGATGCGCATGTCGTCGGGCAGCTCGGTCTGAATCTCTCGGTCGACGGGAACGAGTTGATGAGCGAGACCATTGCGCCGAAGGCCACGACGACGGGCAGCGCGGCGTGCGGATTTTGTACGAACGCGTCGGCGACGCTGTCGATCGGGGGCGGTTGAGCGCCCATGCCGGCCATCATGTTCCCTTCGAATTCCCCTTTCATCGTCTGCGAGGGGGCGCGCTCACACGGCGCGATGCACCCGCAGAAAGCTCTCCTCGGACGGAACCCCGAGGCGAAGCGGAAAGCCGTAGTGCCCGGTCCCCCGGTGAACGTACATGCGATCGCGGCCACGCGCCCAAAAGCCATGGTCCGGGATCTTCAAGCCAAAGAGGCGCAGGAACGTCCACGAGAAGCCCAAGCTCACGAGCCCGACCTGGCCTCCGTGCGTATGGCCGGAGAGGACCAGATCGCCCTCGCCACTCGGGAGGTGCCGGAAGGCGCCGGGATCGTGCAGAAGAATGATGCGCGTCCGGCCAGGCCTGCG
>CAZVPE010000252.1:0-8041 GCA_964628155.1 uncultured Polyangiaceae bacterium
ATGCGCCGGCGGTCGCGAGTTCGGTGGAGAAGCCGTCATCGACACTAGAAACGGACCGATACACCGAACACGAAGTCATCGGCCGCGGCGGCTCGAGCACGGTGATACGAGCGTTCGACAACGAGATTCTGCGGTACGTCGCCGTCAAAATCCTCGACCCCGAGGCCGCCGGCGACGGTTCGCAAGTCGATCGCTTTGCCGAGGAAGCAAGGATTACCGGCCAACTGGAGCATCCGAGCATCGTGCCCGTGTACGAGCTCGGACACGACCGGAAGGGCCGGCGGTTTCTCGCGATGAAGCTGATTGAGGGGGCAACCCTCGGGAAGACGCTGGACCAACTGGGCGACGTGCGGCTGGAGCCAGCCCACCTGGCGGAGCTGCTCCAGGTCTTCCTCAAGGCCTGCGATGCGGTGTCTTTCGCCCATAGCCGCGGCGTCATTCATCGCGATTTGAAGCCCAGCAACATCATGATCTCCGACTTCGGTCAGGTGTACGTCCTCGACTGGGGGATCGCGCGTCTTCGCCCGCGTCACGAAGCGCACGAGGGGCCACGCGTGCGAGTGAGCCCGCTCCACGCGGAGCATTCGGAGCTCGATCCCCCCGGTTCGCTCGTCGGCACCGCGTGTTACATGGCGCCCGAGCAACTCCACGGCAATCACGAAGCGCTGGACGAACAGACCGACGTCTTTGCGCTCGGCGCTACGCTTTACCAGGTGCTCACCGGGCAGCCTCCACTCACGCCCGAAATCGTGCGCGCGGTGTGGGGGAGAAAGAAGCCGCCGGCGATTACGCCCGCGGAGCGAGCCGACACGACCGGGCGCGTGCCCCCGGAGCTCTCTCGGATTGCGATGCGCGCGATTGCGTACGATCCGGCCCATCGTTATCGCTCGGTCAAGGACCTCAAGCGCGACATCGAGGCATTTCAGCGGGGCGCGTGGGACCTGCCGCACATCGCGGTGACGGCGGGCTCGGTCATCCTCACGGAGGGCGAACCCGGCGACACCGCCTACGTCATTCTCGAGGGCCACTGCACCGCGTTTCAACAGGACGGCGCGAGCGAACTCGAACTTCGTCACATGGGGCCGGGCGAGGTCTTCGGTGAAACTGCAATCTTCTCGCACAAGCCCAGGACCGCCAGCGTAAGGGCGACGACCGATGCGGTGCTTCTCAAGGTGACCGGGGACGTGCTCTCCAGAGCTCTCGGACTCAACTCGTGGATGGGCGCGTTCGTCCGGGCGCTGGCCGATCGATTCCGGGAGGCAGATCAACGCCTCCGAAGTCGCGAACGGCAGAACAGCTCTCCCGAGTTCGCGCCGATCTCCAGTCGTCCCGCTTCCCAGAGAGGTGCCGAGGTGACGCGCGCTCTGGAGTCGCTCCGCTCGGTGGCGGCGGACCTGCCTCGCGTCTCACTCCCGAGCGGCTCCGTCATCATCGCGGAAGGAAGGGCGGGCGACGCCGGCTACGTCATTCTGGAGGGGCGCTGCACCGAGTATCGCGTCGAGGGCACGGCGAGCGTATCGCTGCGCGAAATGGGGCCCGGCGACGTGTTCGGTGAAACCGCAGTGTTCTCCGACCGACCATGGGGAGTCAGCGTCCGGGCAGCCACTGACGTCGAGCTCATTGTCGTGAAGCGGGAAGTGCTCTCCGAAGCTCTCGGCCTAAACTCGTGGGTGGGCGTATTCGTGAAGGCGCTGTCGGATCGCTACCGAGAGGCCGAAGAGCGGCTGCGCACGCGACAGCGCTGGAGCGCGCCTCCGTCCGATTGAATGGGCGGCTCATTCTTCGTGCAGTCGAGCTGCATTGTTTTCACGAGCTTCGGGTCTTGGGCGGGTGCTCAGGCTGGCCTGCGCATACCCGCGTTGACACTTGTGTCCGCGGCCTTGTACCGTCGCCGCAACTGACCGCCTAGGTCGCGTGGGGAAGCGTCGATGTTGCGACGCGTCGCGACACGCACATCGGGAGAGATGGCCATGAAGACCGCGCGTACGCTCCGCTGCACGCTCCGGCTCGTATCCACTGCCGCGAGAACCGCCCTGCCGATCGCGCTCCTTCTGGGAACGCTGGCGGCTTGCGACGACGACAATGACCCGAAGACCTGGGTGAAGCGGCTCGACGATCCCGCGCAGCGCGCGAACGCGAGCAAGCGCCTGACCCAGTTCTACGAAGACGACATGACCAAGGCGAGCAACAACGCGAGTGCCCCCGAGGTCAAAGCGCTTCTCGACACCATCATCGACCCGCTTACAAAACAGTACACGTCCGGAGGTCTCGACGAGAAGACCCGGATCGACCTCATGAAGTTTCTCGCCGAGACGCACGATCCGCGCACGCAGCCGGCGATCTCGAAGGCACTCAAAGACTTCGAGATGGGCAAGACCGACGACGAAGGAAGAGTCTCTTGCGAATCGCTTCTCGCGATGGCCAAGGCCGGCGTGAAGCTCGACCAAACCGTGGTCGACGAGCTCTGGAACATGTTCTCGAAGTTCAAGCTCTCGAAAGCGCAGAGCGAGCGCCTCTACCACGCCGTCCACGACTCCATCCTCGCGGTACACGATCCGAGCTACGGCGACAAAGCGATCGAAAAGCTCAAGGCGCCCGTGACCTCGGACGTCGACTCGCAGAAAGATCAGCTCATGTGGTGGCAGCTCACGAGCGTGCAGCTGCTCAGCGAGCAGCGCTACGCGAAGGCCGTCAAGCCACTGATCGTGACGCTCCTCACGCCCGCGAAGACGTCGACTCTCGGAGCGACGATTCAATTCGCGCTTCTCAAGATGGCGAAAGACTCCGAGCCAGAGCTCATCAAAGCGCTCGGCGGACAGGACCCCGACTACGCGAAGGCCAGCGAGGGCTTCGAAGACAAGGCGGGCGTCGGCGTCATCGCCGAGGTTCTCGCCCAGTTGGGGCGGCCCGCCGGCCGCGACGCGATTCTGGCGGCTCTTCCGAACGCCGAAACCGATACGGCCCGCACCGAGCTGGCGCAAGCGCTGGTCCAGATGCCGAACGACCCGCGGGTCGAGCCCGCGTTCCTCGACGCTTACAAGAAGCTGACCTGGGACTCGAGCGACAAGCTCATTGGGTCGCTGAAACCTCGGGCGGCGCTCGCGCAGCAGTCAGCCAATTTCTACGACCCGAAGCTCGTCGACTGGCTCCTCAAAGAGCTCAAGAAAGCCCCGGACTATTCCGCGCGGTTGCTGGGGCTCGAGGCGGCCTTCAAGCTGATGACGCCAGAGCGGAAAGCCGACGTGGCCGACGCGATGGCGAAGCTCAAGAAAGAGGCGCCGGCCGACATTTTCGCGCTGAGTCAGCAGATGTTCGACAACGCGAGCGCCGCGCTCGACAACTGCAAAATGGACACGAACTGTTACGTGTCTTTGCTCGAGCAGCCGATTTCGGCGGGGTCTCCGACCGCGAACTGGAGGGCGATCAAAGCGACGTGGATGGCCGTGATCTACGGTGGCGGCCCCAGCGCGAACGCGACGCGGGCAGAGCTCCTCAAGCGCCTCGAGAAGGTCAGGAACCCCGGAGCGCGCATCGCGCTCTGCGAGGCCATCGACGAGCTGGCCCCAGCAGGGGACGTGGGCGCGGCGGACGCGCTCGACAAGATCGTCGCGACTGACGCCAAGAACGGCGACAAGGAGTTGGCGGCGACCGACAACACGGTCGCGCAAGTCGCCTGGCGCCTCCGCGTCCGGTAAAAGCCCGGCGCTTTTCGCCGATACCTTCGCGATCCCGGCGTCGAGCGTGCTCGCCTACAGAAGTAGGCTCCGCGCGCTCGCCACCGGCCTCGCTCGGTCTCGGCGAAAATCACCGGGCTTTTACTCCGTAGTGGGGCTTCGGCTCGACGTGGCCTACGGAACGCGTTGGCGTTTCTTGTGATAGTGGGGCTCGCGTTTGCTCATAGGATTTCTTCGGTGGCTCGGACGTCGCCTGGTGGGACGACGTACCGCACGCCGGTCGTGGGATCGGTGGCGTCCGGAATGAGCTCCAGCATTGGCACCAGGGCGAACGCGCGAAACTGGAGTTGGGGATGCGGGAGGGTGAGCCGCTCGCTTTCCAACGCGACTCCGTCGACCCACAGCAGGTCTAGGTCGATCTTCCTGGGTCCCCATTTCTCGCGACGCACCCGCCCGAGGCGCTGCTCGATCGCCAGAAGCACTTCTAGGAGACCGTCGGGCGTGCCGTCATGGAAGACGAGGGCCGCCGCGTTGAGGAATTCGTCCTGCGGCACGACGCCGATCGGAGCGGTCGCGTATACGTGCGACGTCCTCTCCACGTGAGTCGCTTGCGAAAGCTCGGCGAGCGCGGCCCGCATCGTGGCGAGCCGGTCGCCGAGGTTTGCACCGAAGCCCACGACCGCGCGAAGAGCCAATGAGCTTCGATTTCCTGCCGAGGACGATCTACGGACTCGCCGGCTCGAACATCAGCGGATCGGTCAGCGTCCCGCTGTAGTTTCCGTTGACGACGCCGTCTTGCACGAAAAATAGGAGGCTTCCGTCCTCCTGCCCGTTGAGCTTTGCGTCGAGCGTAATCACCGCGCCGGGTGACGTGTCGAACCGCACGCCGTCGCGCAGGGTGGACGTCCGCGTAATGATCTCGATCTCGCTCGACGCCGGCTGGACGAGTTCGTCGCTCGCCTCCAGAGCCTCACCCGTTGCGTTCGCGATCGCACCGCTCGCCACTGTTACCGTCACCTGGAAGTTGCACGACTGACCGGACCGATCCGTGTCGCACGTCCACCACACGTGCCAGTGTCCGCCGGAGCCGTACTCCGAGAAGACTCCGACCCCTTGACCGGGCTGCGCGGTCATCGTCTTGTCGGCATCGACCTCGACGAGCATCGGTTGCGAGGCGGCGCCGCTCGGCGCGTAGCCTGTGCCACCCCCGAAGCCGGCGCCGGTCTCGCGAAACCCTCCTCCCCCCGCGTCGGAGCCGCAGCTACACAAGACCGCCGCGGCGGCGGCGATGCCGATCGCAATCCCCTTGAGACCCCTTGTCGCCATTGCCGTCCCTCCTTCGGTCCGCGCTACGTCTAGGGACTCGCCCGGTTCAGCGGCGGCCGCCTCCGTGTCCTCCGCCGTGAGACCCGCCTGATCCACCGCGGGAACCGCCTCCTCCGCCATGATAGCCGCCGGAGTATCCCGCACCGCCACGCGTGCCGCCAGCCGGCCCGCCTCCGTGGTAGGCCGGTGCACCGCGGAAGCCGGAATACGGAACGGCGGCTGCGTGATTGGCGGGTGCGGGCGCGCCGAAGTAAGGCCGGGCGACCCCTGCGAACGACGGCGCGCGTGTCGGCCCTTGCGCGGCCGCGCTGCCCGAAAACCCGGCGCCGAGCCGTCCACCGAAGTGCGAAGGCTCGCCGCGGCTTACCGCATTCCCCGGGTGCGGCGTCCCTGTCAGCGTGCGAGCTCCCCCCGGGTTGAACCGAGTGGCGGCGCTCGCCGCACCCGACCTGGCAAACGAGCGCGCCTGCATCACGCCGCGGTTCGTGTCCGCGCGTACGACCGCGGACTGCGGAATGTGGAGCGCCGACGGTGGAGGCCCACCCACACCGGGATGCGCGGCCGCACGACCGGCCAAGGCGCCCGTCGACGCCGGCTCCCAAACACGCGTGTGGGCGGCTATGGCGCCGGCCGCTTCGCCGCCGATGAATCGGGACGCCACTCTCGGATGAAACAAGTCGGCCGTCGCGACGAACCCGTAACGGGCGGGCGGCTCGAAACCGAGGCCCACGGCGACCCCTCCACGCCAGCCCCACGTCGGCGACCGAGGAGCCCAACCGACGTAGCCCCACTCGCCGACTCCGTAGCGCCAAGACACCCAAGCTCCCGCGTACCGTCGTCCGGGGATCCACTCCCAACCGAGCCCGCCGGCGTATGCCCAGCGACCGTAGTGGAAGGGCGCCCAGCCCCAGTCGTAGTCGCTGACCCAAAGGTAATCGTCGTCGTAGGCCCAGTGCCCGGCTGTGCTGTAGGGGGCGAAGTCGTCGCCCACGACGTCGGGCGAAGGAACCCAGACCGTTCCGTTGTTCGGATCCTCGACCCAGCTGCCGTAGGGGTCGAGCGCCGCGCGAAAATCAGTGAGCGCAGAAGGGGACGCATCGACGGGCTGATCGTCCGCAGGCGAGTCGCCGTCGGCGCCGATTTCCACTTCCTCCGAGCCGGGCTCCGCGCCGGGGGCGGGCGCGGGATCGAGAGGGGGAGGCTCGGCAGGCGGAACCGTCGCCCCAACGGGGTAGGCGGCCTCGCGGCTCTCGGCCTCCTCCTCTGCGCACCCTGTCACGAAGGGAACGAAGGAGGCGACGGCGGCCACCAACGCAGCGGCGACAGGAAGCTTCATCTTCGGACTCCGTGCGGCGGGCACGATCGCACGAGGTGCAAAGCCCGAGCCCGGCAGCAAGAGATTGCAGCGGTCACGCGGCGTCGCGCTTTTCCAGGCATGTGCACCACCCACTAGACGTATACTCCGAAGAGTGATCGGGTGCCGCAAGTCGAAGTACGTCACGCGGACAACTTGTCCCGACTCACCAAGCGCAGCCGGGACAACCCGCCGCCAGGCGTTCGGAAAGCCGCCCCGGTCTTTCGCGCTTCGCCGCCGATGTTATGGTGATGGCAATTCTATGAGAGGGACGTCCTGATGGCCGAGACCCGCCACGTCAATATGACCGACCGCATCGCCTCGATGCAGGACTTCCGGCTGTATCGGGAGCTGCATTGGGAGGGCGGGTTCGAGGAGTAACTGGGGATCGTGCGCGAGAAGCCGCAGGTAACGCGAAACGCGTACCAGCGCATGTACGACATGGTCATCAGTTACGGAACCGAAGAGTATATCGACAACAAGAAGAAGCTCGTCCGTTACAACTTCTTCAAGGACGAACAGAACGGGGGTGCGAACGCCATCTTCGGTTTGGATATCCCGCTGATGCGGCTCGTACACGTGTTCAAAGCCGCATCCGAGGGCTACGGACCGGAGCGCCGCGTGATCTTGCTGCACGGCCCCGTGGGCTCGTCGAAGAGCACCATCGCTCGGCTGCTCAAGCAAGGCGTCGAGCACTATTCGCGTTCGCCCGACGGGGCGCTCTTCACGTTCGACTGGGTGGGTCTATCCGGAACCGGGATCGCCAACGCCGATCAAGACCGCTTCCCCAGCCCCATGAACGAAGAGCCGTTGCGGGTCATCCCACCGGACTGGCGCGCCAAGGCGATCGAGGAACTCGGTCTCTCGAACGACAAGTTCAAAGTGCGCATCGACGGCGATCTCGACCCCGCCAGCCGCTTCATATTCAAGTGTCTGATGCAGAAATACGAGGGCGACTGGTCGAAAGTCGTCCGCAATCACGTGAAAGTTCGGCGCCTGGTGCTGAGCGAGAAGGATCGCGTGGGCATCGGCACGTTCCAGCCGAAGGACGAGAAGAACCAAGACTCGACGGAGCTCACGGGCGACATCAATTATCGGAAGATCGCCGAATACGGCTCCGACTCGGACCCGCGCGCGTTCAACTTCGACGGCGAGTTCAACATCGCCAACCGCGGCGTTCTCGAGTTCATCGAAATTCTGAAGCTGGACGTCGCGTTTCTTTACGATTTGCTCGGCGCGACCCAGGAGCACAAGATCAAGCCGAAGAAGTTCGCGCAGACCGACATCGACGAAGTCATCATCGGTCATACCAACGAAGCGGAATACAAGAAGCTCCTGAACAACGAATTCATGGAGGCGCTGCGCGACCGCACGATCAAGATCGATATCCCGTACATCACCAAGCTCACCGAAGAGATCCGCATCTACGAGAAGGATTTCAACGGGATAAAGATCAAGGGCAAGCACATCGCCCCGCACACCCTCGAGGTCGCTGCGATGTGGGCCGCTCTGACGCGCCTGGAAGACCCGAAAAAGCACAACCTGTCGCTGCTTCAGAAGCTGAAGCTCTACGACGGAAAGGTCCTCCCCGGATACACGCAGGACACGGTGAAAGAGCTCCGAAAAGAGAGCAAGCGCGAGGGGATGGAAGGCATCTCTCCTCGGTACGTACAGGACAAGATCTCGA
>CAZVPE010000253.1:0-8037 GCA_964628155.1 uncultured Polyangiaceae bacterium
TTCTGTAGGCGAGCACGCTCGACACCGGGATCGCGAAGCTATCGGCGAAAAGCGCCAGGTTTCTAGAGGGAGTTCATGAATGCTACGAGGTCGCCGACCTGAGCGGCGTTGAGGTTGGCCGTCTGGCCGTGCCCGCTCGTGGCGCACGCGGTGAACCGGTCGATCAGCGACTTCGCGCACCCGTCGTGCATGATGGGCATCCGCGCCCCGACGCCTACGAGCGGTGGCACTTGAAGCCGCGCGCCGGTGCCGACGTCGACCGTCGTGTTGTTCGTGTACGACGGCCCCGAGTGGCAGCTCGCGCAGGCTGCCTCGCCTTGGAAAAGGGCCTGACCGCGCGCAATCGCCGCGGCGTCCCCCGCGGGCCGCTTCGGCGGAGGCAACTGCTCGATCCAGCTCTGAAGTGCCGAGACCTGATCCGGCGCGAGTACGCGCCCCGACATGCGAACCGTGTAGATCGCATGGGAAAGCGACTGAAGATCCGGGAAGTCCGCGTCCCAGTGATACGGCGCGGTTCCCTTCACCGTCCCGAGGAGCGAGGGTGTTCGCCGCGGTTTGACGCCGCCGAAGTTCCACGTCTGGGCGTCGTCGGCGCCCTCGCCGTGACACGAGGCGCAGGCGACCGCACCGCCGGAATTGGTGTGGAAGATCGTGTGGCCCGTGTCTTCGCGGCTCACGTCGGAGAGCGTGAGGGAGGAGAGGAGCGAGTCGGCTTGGCCGGCCGCGCCGGGGCTGACGAAATGGAGCGCCGCGGGCTCGCGGCTTTGGAGGAGCATCGTCCCGTCCCGCAAGATTTCCGCCGCAATCACTTGCCCGTCGATCGACGCAGGCTGAGCCCCGCCGGAAGGACCAGGAGTTACTGCCGTCACGAACGTCGAGTACGCGTTCGTGAACGCCGATTTCCAATTGCCGGCCGCGACGAGGACGGCGAGGGCGCCGTTGGCCGGCGAAAACGCCGGCAGCGCCAGGTCGACGGGAAGGACACTTGTCTGGATGGCATTGCTTCCGTTCCCCAGGTTCGTGCCGGTGAGGCTCGGCAGCGGCGTTCCGCCCGACACGGCGTCGGTCGCAACGACGGCGATGGCGCTGCGTACGATTCCGGCCCCACCGACGCTTGTAAGGGGTACCCCCGGCGACGACGAACCTCCGAAACCAAATGTCGTGGAGCCGGAGGGCGACGACCCTCCGGCGAAACTCGACCCGGAATTGCCGTAGCCGCCGGGTGTCACCGGCACGAAGGTGGTCGAGTCGACCTGATAAGCGACGAAGATCTGATGATACGGCGTCAGCCGCATGCGCCAGGCCAGCGCCGGGAAGCTCCCGGGGTCTGCGGGCAGCGACGCCCGCTGCACGATGTTGCCGCTCCGCGTCAGCTGGAGAATCTCCGCAGAACGAAACTTGCTCGCGAAGATCACCTCCCCGTCGATGACGACGTCGCGCAAGTCCGGTTCGACCGTCACCGTTTGCACGGCGGGGCCGGACGCCGCCGCGAAGGTCACGAGCTCGCCGGTGGCGCAAGCGACGAGGACCTGGTCGAGCGCGCTGTCGTAAGCGACGCCGCGGGGCTGCGGACATACGGCGCGGCGCTGAACGAGCTGACCGGTCGCGATCGAGAGGGTCGCCAACTCACCCGCACCGCGGAGCGCGACGTGAACCAGCCCGCCCGCGTCTTCCACCATGCGGCCTGGTTCGTCGCGGGCGGTGAGCGCCGTTTGGACGCGGAGCTTCCTCGACGCAAGATCGACGAAGCTCACGAGGTCCCGGTCGGGATCCGCCGCTATCGCGGTTGTTCCGTCCTGGGACAAAAGGAGCGTCCCGCCCGAAATGGCCGGCGGGGATACCGATTGGACCGTGGTGGCGCCGAGATCGGGAGCCAGGGCAGGCACCGGGTTGTCCGGGACCGGCGGCGCAGCGTTGCACCCGGCCAAGAGGATCCCAACCCCATAGAAATGCTTGTGCCCCATAGGAAGCTCCTTCCAACAGCGCCCCGGCCGTACGCTTGTGCTCTCCCAACCGTAGGCCCCGCACCGGCCTCGCGCAAGGAACTCTTCCGCAAAAACCCGGGCTAATGCGCGGAGCTCCACTGCGTTTGCGTGGCCGCCGCGGCGGGACGCTCCGGAGACTCTGGAGTGACCGGACGCACCGCGAAGAACGTGTCGTGTATAGCGGCTCCGGAGTCGTTGAGTCTCGACTGGAAGCGATCGAGGTGGTTATGGAGCCCCTCGGCCAGGATTTCTTCGACCGACGCGTACTCGTATTCGGCGCTTAGCCGTCCGAGACGCCGCTCGGGGACCGAGTCGCCCGCGTCCGCCGGAGTGCCGGTGATCGCGTGGAGCGAACGAGCCGCTTCGTTGAGGCAATACCGCACAGAACGGGGAAACCCCTTTTCGAGGAGCAGAAACCCGATGACCGTGGGAAACGCGATCATCCCGTGGCGTTTGCGATACATCTCGAGCGCGCTCACCGACCGGAGCAGCGCCGACAGATTGACCGAGTCGAGGCTGGACCCGAGCTCGGTCGGGCGCGCGAGGAGAAGCGCCTGCTTGGCGTCGATGATTCGGCTGGTTTGATCGGCGCGCTCGATGAGCCGCCCGATCCGTCCGAAGTTCCATCCTTCGCCGTGGGTCATCGTGAGCGCCGCGATGCCGACGAAGGTATGCGAGGCCTGTTTGACTTCGGTCAGAAAGTCGTGCGGATCGTCGAGCACGGACTCGTCGGCCGCCGCGTCGCGAACGAGCAAGTACCACTTGTTGATCTGCTCCCACATCTCGGACGAAATGACCTCGCGCACCGAACGCGCATTTTCGCGCGCCTTGCGGAGGCACGAGAGAATCGAGTTGGGCGAGCCGGTGTCGAACGTGAGAAACCGAACGACGTCGTCGCGGGTCGCGACTTCGTAGCGCTTCGCGTAGAGGGCGTGGTCGCCGGTCGCGCTCACGACGCCCGCCCAGGGATCCCCCACCGGATCGGGCAGGTCGAGCATCACCTGGAAGCTCACGTCCAGAAAGCGGGCGACGTTCTCCGCTCGCTCGGCGTAGCGACTCATCCAGTAAATCGCTTCGGCCACTCGGCTGAGCATGGTTCAGTCTCCCGACCCGTTGGAGGCGAGCACCCAGGTGTCTTTGCTTCCGCCGCCCTGCGACGAATTGACCACGTACGATCCCTTCTTCAACGCCACCCGCGTGAGACCGCCCGGGAGGACGAAGATGTCTTCGCCGTGAAGGATGTAGGGACGCAGATCGACGTGCCGCCCTTCGACCGCGCCGTCGATGAGCGTCGGCGCGCGAGATAGCCCGAGGAGCGGCTGCGCGATGTAGTTCCGGGGGTTCGCGCGGATGCGATCGGCAAAGGACGCCCGCTCCGCGGCCGAAGCCTGGGGCCCGATGAGCATCCCGTACCCTCCGGACTCGTTCGCGGCCTTGATGACGAGTTTGTCGATGTTGGCGAGCACGTGTTCTCGCTGCTTCTCGTCGAAGCAGACGAACGTCTGAACGTTCGGCAAGATCGCTTCTTCGCCGAGATAATAGCGGACGATGGCGGGGACGTACGCGTAGATGACCTTGTCGTCGGCGACCCCCGTTCCGGGCGCGTTCGCCAAGGTGACGCGACCGGCGCGGACGACGTCCATCAACCCGGGGACGCCGAGCATCGAATCGCGACGAAAGACGTTCGGGTCGAGGAACGTATCGTCGATTCGACGGTAGATGACGTCGACGCGCGAGAGGCCGCGTGTCGTCTGCATCCAGACAAAGCCGTCTCGAACGGCGAGATCTCGGCCCTCGACAAGCTCGATTCCCATTTGCTGGGCGAGAAACGAGTGCTCGAAGTACGCGGAGTTGTATACGCCCGGGGTGAGCAGGACGACCGTCGGCTGCGCGACGTCGCGAGGCCGGACGTACTGGAGCATTTGGAGCAGTTGGCTCGGGTACGCGTCGACCGGGCGCACGCGCGATGCTTCGAAGACGCGCGGGAACGTCCGCTTCATCACCCGGCGGTTCTGAAGGACGTACGATACGCCCGAAGGACAGCGGAGGTTGTCTTCGAGGACGTAGTAGCGACCGTCGCTGTCGCGAACGAGGTCCGTCCCGCTGACATGGCACCAGACGCCGTGGGGCGGGTCGAGCCCCCGGCACGCGGGAAGATACGTCGCGGCCGTTTCCACGAGCTCGCGGGGAACGATCCCGTCCGCGAGGATGCGCTGCCCGTGGTAGAGGTCGTCGAGGAAGAGGTCGAGCGCGCGTGCGCGCTGTTTGAGGCCGCCCTCAAGCAGCTTCCACTCCGACGCCGGGATGACCCGGGGGATCATGTCGAAGGGCAGGATCTTTTCGACGCCGTCTTCGTGGCCGTAGACGTTGAATGTGCTGCCCATGTGGAGCAGCGCGCGCTCGGCCGCCCGTTGGCGCCGGAGCACCTCTCCGTCGGGGATGGCCGCGAGCGTGCGGACGACGAGCGCACAGCCGTGGCGCGGCTGGCCGGCCGCGTCGAACATTTCGTCGTAGAACGATGCGGATTCGTAGCGTTCAAACTGCATGAGGTCTCCCGACCGGCGACGGGATTTTATCCACCGCCAAGTTTCGGAGAAGTTTCTGGATGGGAGGTGACCCTCGCCAGATGTGCGCGGACGTTGCCGAAGAGCGCGCGAAGCGGGGGAAACGGCGAAAAGGGGAAGAGAGAGCCACGGGGAGGAGAGCGTACACCTTATTCGTTATTCGTTCGCGCATTGGACGTCCTGGCGTCGCTCGCCGCGGTCTCCAAGCCGCGGGAGACTCCGCAAGTCGGCGCGACCGGGCCATGAGTCCACACGACCGGGCCATGAGTCCACACGACCGGGCCATGAGTCCACGCGACCTGGCCATGAGTCCACGCGACCGGGCCATGAGTCCACGCGACTTGGTCGTGACTCCACGCCACTCGGTCATGACTCCACGCGACTCGGTCATGACTCCACGCGACGCGGTCATGAGTCCACGCGAGCCGGTCATGAGTCCACGCCGCTCGGTCATGAGTCTGTGCGGAAAAGTCCGTGAGCCGTTTCGACTCGCGACCGCATCTGCCGCGAAGGGGAGCGAGTCCGTCGAACTCCCGACCGCGCGCGTGAGGCGCGCGAGCGAGACCGGGACGCTCACCACGTAGCGAATTTGGCTCGCCCCTCCGTGACCTGCATGTTAACGAAAATGGCCGGGGGAAAGCGTCGGGAGCATTCGATGAGGGTGTGTGGTTCTTACGCAGTCGTCGCGACATCGATGGGGTGTCTGGCGGGGGCTGGGTGCGCTGGCGACGTCGATGTCGTGGCCTGGACCGATGGCGGACCGCCGCAAGTAGCGGACGCTGAGGCGGCCGACGCCAGCCAAACAACCGGGAATGTTTTTGGCCACTCGGGCTCGAGTAGCTCGTCGGGGTCGGGTGGCGCGGAAAACAGCAGTGGCGCTGGATCGAGCAGCGGGTTGGGATCGAGCGGCAGCTCCGGAACGAGCGCTGGCTCCAGGTCAAACAGCGGCTCTGGATCGAGCAGCGGCTCTGGATCGAGTAGCGGCTCTGGATCGAGTAGCGGCTCTGGATCGAGCAGCGGCTCTGGATCGAGCAGCGGCAGCAGCAGCGGCGTTCGATCAGGAGGCGGCAGCTCGAGTTCCGGCGGCGGTTCTTCCATGGACGCGGGCACGGGGTGTCCTCCCCTCTCCGGTGCCGCGCCCACGTGGTCGTCCATCTGGACGACGTACGGCTTTTCGACCTCTTGCCGGAGCTGCCACGGCCAGGCGAGCAGCGCGTCCAGCGCGTATACATGGCTTCAACAACTGGGGCAAATCACCGGAAACACATCCCCGATTGCGACCCCGCTCAACCCGAATGTCGTCCAGAATAGTTCGATCTTGACGCTGTTCGGCGGCAGCATGCCGAAGGGCGGCTCCGGCATCAGCGCCGCGGCGAAATGCCCCCTCGTCGACTGGGTCGCCGCCGGGGCAAAGAACGATTGAGCCCCGCTTCGATTACATGCGACCGGTGCGGCGTATCCAGTCGACGTCGATGCGCGCGGCATCTTTCCGGAATAACCAGAGGACATACATTCTCGAGAACATCGTAGGGTTTTCGCGCTCGAGGACATCCCAGTTGGCCAGGTCCGCGGCCGCGGCGTCGGCCGGGAATCTCGCGCGGTAAGCGTCGATGTCACCTGGACCTCGCGCTTCCACCTGCAAGACCGAGAGCCCGAGCTCTCCGGCGACGTCCGCGATCTCGGGCAACGTGAAGGTGTGCTCTTCGACGTGGAACACCAAGTCGCGGCACTGGGACATCGAGTAAAAGTCGTACGATTCGACGAGGCGGCGCCTCATTGGGTCGCCGTCGGGCCGGCTGAAGACGGCCGCGCGAAAGTCCCGGATTCCCTCGGGGGTCGGCGGGAATCCCTCGCGCCTCGCCCACTCGCGCGCCTCGGTGTACGCCGTCCGCGCGAGCGTGCTGTAAAGCGCAATCTTGAGCACCCCGCGCGGCGAGAGTACGCCGAGGAGCGCGCGGAGGCCCGCGACCGGGTCTCGCATGTGATGCAGAACGCCCGAAGAAACGATGAGGTCGAAGCTTTTCCCGAGGCGCGCGACGTCGAGAATATCGGCCTGCCGAAAGGACACGTTCGTCACGCGGAGCTCGGCGGCCTTGCGCGATGCGAAAGCCAGGCTCGCGCGGCTCAGATCGATGGCGTCCACACGGGCGGCCGGGAAGATGAGCGCCGCGTCGATCGCCTCTCGACCCGTGCCGCAGCCGGCGACGAGAATGGCCTTTGCGCGAGCGAGCCTCGCCACGTCGGGCGACACGGCGCCACCGCTCCCGACCGTCGTCCAGCGAGGGTACGGGTTTTCCTCGTACTGCCGCCGCACGAGGATGGACACCGCATCCGCGACCGGCGCGACCTCCACGATGCGCTCCGCGATCGCCTTCTCTTCCAGCGGCTCGCGAACGATCACGTCGATGAGATCACGATACGCGGGCTCTTCGGAGAGCTGGCGGAAGGTGGCCGCGTCGGGATGGTCGGCCAGCGGGCGATAGCAGGCGAGCCGCGCGACCTCTCCCGGCGTGGTCGGGTGGGTCGGAAGCCCGGACACGTCCTCTTCGCACGCAAGCACGTACTCGGTCAGAAAACAGTAGCGCGCGAGCGAGCAGACGAGCGAGAGATGGCGATCGGCGGAAGCCCCGGCCTGTAAGAGCCACCGGCGAGCCCACGTCAGCCCGCGCTCGAACGCGGGGTCGGCCACGAGAAAGCGGCGCAGACCCAGGCTGATGAACGCGCTCGCTTCCCAGCTCGAAAGGCGCTCGTCGGTGGCCAGCGCGCAAAACGCGTCGTAGTCCGGGGCGTCGAGGAGCTCCAGCGTACGCGCCTCTTCCGGGTCGAGGCGGAGGAGGCTCAACCAGGCGCGTCGTATCAAGCTGTGGGTCAGCGCCGGATCGGCCAGGCAAATGGTCATCGCGACTTTCGACCGCTCGCTGAACGCCGCAAAAGCGCGGATCCCGTACAGGGCAACGAGCTTCGCGCGTTGGTCACCGGCCGCCGGATCGAGAAGCACGCAGTTCTCGATGGGCCCGACGGCATCGCCGAACCGATTGAGCTCGATGTAAAGCTGACCGAGCGCGGCGTGAAGGCCGGCAAAGCCCGGGTTGAGGCTGCATCCGTGCGCCAGCACGGCTTCCGCGTCCGACGGGCGGCGCAGGCCCGTTAGCGCCTTTCCGAGAATCACCCATGCCTCGGGATCGCCCGGGCTCCGCATCAGAACGAGACGCGATAGCTCTTCGGCGGCGTCGAAGCGACCAGCCGAAAGGTGTCGTCGGGCGTCACGCAGGAGCGTCGCCGGCTCGGCCGCGCCACGTTTGGGTGGTTTCATCCCAGCTGTTTCGCGCGTTACCAGCGCCGGGTCCCGTTTGCACGGGGCATGATCGCATCACCCTCAGGCGCCCCCCTCAAGTCGCTCGGCCTTCGAGAAAACGCCCACGCCAGGGCGCCGCCTCCTTCCCCAGAGAACCTCACCCCCGGCCCCTCTCCGCAAGCGGAGAGGGGTG
>CAZVPE010000254.1:0-4091 GCA_964628155.1 uncultured Polyangiaceae bacterium
GGAAGGACCGGCTGCGTCCGCGCTCTTCAACCGAAGCCTCCTGCGCGGTCCGGATGATCGCTGCGCGGTGCAGTGTCAGGCGATGCATGCGGCTCCCAGGAAGGATGTGCTTGGAGTGGAGAATATCACCGGCAACCACCCGCCGTTGTCTCGTTCGGCCCCGCGATTCGAGAACGCGCTGTTTTTTCTTTTCGGCGCCCTCGTCCTCGCCTCGGGCTGCAGCGCTTCCCCGGGGGGTAGCGCGAGCTCCACGGCCGCTCCGAACAGAGTCATCCTCTTGGGCGGAAACGCGAACGCCGGCGTTTCGAACATCGCCGCAAGCCCCCTCGCCCTCACCCCGAGCTTCAACCCCGCCATTCACGACTACTACGTGCGGTGTTCGAGTGGGACAAACGCCCTCACGCTCGCGGTCACCGATTCTACGGGGAGCGTCTCGACGGCGCTGAACCTCGTCGAAGACCAACTGGTCTCCGTGCGCGACGACTACTGGATCCGGTGTTTGCCGCCAGACGCGCCGGTCATCACAGTAACGACAGACGCAGATCAAGGAGCCCCAACGCCTGGCTGGTATCTGGTCAATAGCGCGGCCTTCGCGTTCGTACTCGACACCAACGGCACTCCAGTTTGGTACGCGCGCGGACCGACGATGCTGAACGTCGATTCGGTCACCCCCAACACGATTTCTTTCGCCCCCAACTCGACCGGACCATTCGGATTCAGCGCGGCCACGCGGTTCGAGATTCATTCCCTCGATACGCTGGCGGTGTCGACGGTACAAGCGGTCGGTTCCCCGACGGACGCGCACGAGCTCCGCTTGCTGCCGAACGGCGATCACTTGCTCCTGACGTACCCGGTTCAAAGTCACGTCGACCTCACCGGTCTGCAAACGTTCGGCAGCGACGAGACGATCGCGAACTGTCAGATTCAGGAGATCGGCCCGACCGGCCAGCTCGTCTGGTCGTGGCTCGCCACGGACCATGTGGACCCGAAACAAGAGTCTCTCGAGCCGGCGACCGACATGGTGAACGGCACGACGCTGGACGACGTGTTTCACTGCAATGCGATCGACGTCGACCCGAGCGGCAATTTACTTCTTTCGATGCGACACGCCAACGCCCTCTTTTACATCGATCGAACGAGCGGCTCGGTCGAGTGGAAGCTCGGAGGCGCTCCGTTCAACAAGGACGCGGCCGCGTACTTTCAAATCGTCGACGACCCCCAGGTCACGTTCAGCATGCAGCACGACGCGCGCTTCATGCCGAACGGCGACATCTCGCTCTTCGACGATCACGGCTCTATGTCAGGTGTCGCGCGCGGCGTCGAGTATTCGATCGACCACGACGCAAATACCGCCAGCCTCGTCTTTCAGTTCGTCGGTACGGAGCAGAGCGTGGCCGAGGGTAGCTTTCGCCGGTATCCCGACGGCCATAGCGTCATCGGCTGGGGTTTCCTCCCGACGAATCCCAAGGTGCTCACGGAAATCGACGCCGACGGCGAGGACCTGCTGGACATCGCATTGAGCCCGGTGGGAAACCAGTCGTATCGGGCCGTCAAAGTGCCGTTGTCCCAGCTCGACGTCACGATGCTCCGCGCGACGGCCGGACAATGAAGGGTCCGCGGGTTCTCCAGTCCACGGTCGTCGCAGCGCCCCGCCGCCGTTCGCGCGTCCAACGCCGAAGAGCGCTGCCTTTGCGGGCGTGACCGCCAGAAGTGAGGGGGTTCGAACCGAGGACCGGGCTTGACCGGCGCCGTGGAGCGATTATTCGCCAATCCCGCGAGGCCATCCGATGACCCAAGAAGCCGAGCCCACATCCACTCCTCCCGTCTCCCCGCCCGTCTCCCCGCCCGTCCCCCCGTCCGACGCCGCGGTCGGCGCCGTCGAGCTGCCCTTCCAGGCCGAGGTTCAGCGCGTCCTCGGCCTGGTCATCAACTCGCTCTACACGCACAAGGAAGTCTTTCTCCGCGAGCTCGTGTCGAACGCCTCGGACGCGCTCGACAAGGCGCGCTTTCTGGCGCTCACCCGAAGCGACGTTCAAGCTCAGGTAGGCGAAGCGCGTATCGCGATCAAGCTCGACGACGACGCGCGCACACTCACGATCGAAGACAACGGCGTCGGCATGACCCGCGACGAGGTCATCCAGAACCTCGGGACCATCGCCCGCTCCGGATCGCTCGAGTTCATCAAGGCCTACCAAGAAGCGGCCAAAAACAAGGAAGCCGGGCTCCGCATCATCGGTCAGTTCGGCGTCGGCTTCTACGCGGTCTTCATGGTCGCCTCGCGGGTCGACGTCCGCACCCGCTCGATGCTGCCCGACGCCGCGCCGGTCGTCTGGCGGTCGACAGGCAGCGGGAGCTTCACGGTGATGCCGGGGGATCGCGAAATCCCGGGCACGGAGATCGTCGTTCATCTCAAAGAAGACGAGCGCGAATACTCCAAGAGCTGGCGCGTAAAGGAGATCATCCAGAAGTATTCGGACTTCGTCCAGTTTCCAATCTACTTGAACGACGAGCTCGCGAATCGCTCGTCGGCAATCTGGGCATTGCGGCGCAACACGGTCACCGAAGGGCAATACACCGAGTTCTTCCGCCGGCTCACCGGCTTCGAAACGCAAACTCCCATCGCGCGCGTCCACATGTCGGTCGAGGCGCCGGTTCAGTTCCACGCGCTTCTTTACGTCCCCGAGAAGGCGCCGCTCGATCTCTTCAGCAAGGATCGCCACGGCGTGCGTCTCTACGCCAAGCGCGTGCTCATCGAAGAAGACTGCCAGCGCCTGGTCCCGCCCTACCTCCGATTCCTGCGTGGATTGGTCGACTCGGAAGATCTGCCGCTCAACGTTTCGCGAGAGGTGCTCCAGGAGGACCGGAATCTCCTTCAGATTCAGCAGCAAATCGTCAAGAGCGTTCTCAAGACGCTGAACGAGCTGGCCGACTCGAATCCCGAGACGTACGCCCAATTCTGGAACGAGTTCGGGCGCGTCCTGAAAGAGGGGGTCTCGCTGGACTGGAAGCACAAGGACGAAATCGCGGCTCTCTGCCGGTTCGCCTCGCTCAAGACCGAGACCGGTAAGCTCATTTCGCTGCGGCAGTACATCGAAGCGATGCCCGCGGACCAAAAAGAGATCTTCTATATGACGGGGCCCAGCCGCCGTGCCCTCGAGCAGGGGCCTCACCTCGAGGCCTTCAAGAAGCGCGGGGTCGACGTCCTGCTGCTCACCGATCCGATCGACGAGTGGGTCGTTCAGGCGCTCCCCGAGTTCGACAAGCGGAAGCTCAAGAGCGCGGCGCACGGCGAGTTCGACCTCGGCGGGGGCGCCGGGGAAGCGGCTCCGAAGGAAGGGGAGGGAAAGGCCGCCCTCGACGCGGTCAAAAAGACGCTCGGAAGTCGGGTCAAGGACGTTCGCTTCTCGCGACGCCTCACCGACAGCGCGAGTTGTCTCGTCGCGCAGGAGGGAGCCCTCGGGGCGAACATGGAGCGGATCATGAAGATGATGGATGCGAGCGGCGCAGAGTCGCCGCGCATCCTCGAGCTCAATCCGGACCACGCGATCATCAAGAACCTCGACCGCCTCGCATCCCGGAGCCCCGCGTCCGAGCAAGTGGCCCAGTGGTCCGAGCTTCTGTACGACCAGGCTCTCCTCGCCGAGGGGGTCGTGAGAGAGCCTGCAGAGCTCGTCCAGCGAATCCAGCGCCTTCTCGTTCAAGTGAGCAGCCAGGCCGTGGAGAGCGCAAATTGACGAATCTTCTGCCTTGAGCCGAAAGCCGATATTCCGCTCGATACCAGCGGTATATTTCCGTTGCGAGCGGCGTCGCCTACCAAACTTTCACTGGACGCCGGGCCGCTCGTGGGGAATGAAGAGAAGCACGGGCCTTCGGCGAGTGATTCCCACCGGCGAGGCGCGAATGACGTGGCGGGGGCGTAGGAGATGACGATGCTTCGATCTGCGGCGGGGGCCTTCGTGCTCGCGGCTTTTGCGGCCGGCTGTTCGTCCAACGGGAATTCCGGCACCAACGGCGGGGGCGATTCCAATTCGTCAGGGAACAGCGGCGTATCGTCCAGCGGCGGCGTATCGTCGAGTGGCGGCGTATCGTCG
>CAZVPE010000254.1:4191-7927 GCA_964628155.1 uncultured Polyangiaceae bacterium
GAACAGCGGCGTATCGTCCAGCGGCGGCGTATCGTCGAGTGGCGGCGTATCGTCGGGCGCTGGCGCGTCGTCGAGCGGCACCCCTGCGGCTGGCGGAGGCACCAACGGCGGGGCAGCAACCGGCGGTATGTCGCCGGGCGGCGGCGCGGCCGGCGGCAGCGGCTCCGGTTCTTCGGGCGGCTCCTCGAGCGGTGCTGGGGCGGGAGGAATGGGGCCGAGCAAAGGCGGCGGCTCTTCCTCGTCGAGCGGAGGAGGGGCAACGTCCAGTGGTGGAACCTCTCCCACTCCCGTGGCCGATGGCGGTAGCGTCGCGCGCGATGCGGGCGGAATTGCAGTCGGCGTCGACTCCGGCTACGTCGACCCCGGCAGCGTGGGGGACGGTGATTTCGTCGTCGGTCCCAGCTACACGCCCTCGCCCAACTTGACGCTGAAAGCGAACGCCCCCGCGGGCTTTCAGTACAGCTTCACGATGACTTCCGCGATGAGCACGATCTTCAACGGAAGCGATTTCAACCCGCCGTTGACGTTCAGCCGCACGATCACCGTTTGGATTCCTCAGCAGTACGTCGACGGGACGGCCTCGCCTTTCATGGTTACGTCCGACGGGTTTTACGCGGGCATAAAGACAGTCGTTCAGAATCTGGCAGGCAGCGCCGATCCAAATAACTCCGTGCCCGCGCTGACCGTCATCGGTATTCAAAACGGACCGGACGTTCATCCGAATAGCGAGCGCAGCCTCGAGTACGACACCGTTTCGGACCGATACTGGCGCTTCGTCACGCAAGAAGTCATCCCCACGGCCCTCGCGAATGCCCAGCTCAAAGCCAAGTTCCCGAACTTCCAGCTGACGAGCGATCCGGACGGGCGGGGCGGCTACGGGTGCAGCTCCGGCGGACCGGCTGTGATGGGCCTCGCATGGTTCGGGGACTTCAACCGTGTCTTTTCGTTTTCAGGATCGTTCGTCGCGATCCAGCAAACCACCGCGCATCCCTTCGGAGCCTGGGAGTACACGGGCATGATCACGAGTACGCCCGCCCGCCCGTCCTTGCGTGTGTTCCTGGAAGTCGGCCAGAACGACCACGGTGCGGGGACGCCCGACTCGACTCACAGCGATTGGGTCACCTCCAATACCAACATGGCGGCCGCGCTCAAGGCGAACGGCAATCACTATCGGTTCATCCTCGCCAACGGGGCGGGGCACTGCGACGACAATGCGCGAAACGAGGTCATGCCCGATGGCCTCGTCTGGCTCTGGCGCGGGTACCAGCCCAAATAACGAGGACTGGACGCCGCCGGAGCGCCGTATGTCCGAAGAGGGCGAGCGCATGGGGACCGACGGTCGCGTGATCGCGGCAACCGTCGTTCGCGTGGCGGCGCGCGCCATGGCGCTTGCCCTGTTTGCCGGATGTGGCTCCAGTGGTGGTGCGGGCCCCGTTGGGAAGGGACCGGGCTCCGGGAGTTCGTCTGCCAGCGGGAGTTCAGGCGCGTCTGCCACGGGCTCTGGGGGTGCCAACCAGACCGGGTCCGGCAGCGATGCCGGCATGCAGACCGGGTCCGGAAGCGACGCCGGCATGCAGACCGGGTCCAGCGGCGGCGCCGGCATGGGAAGTTCGAGTAGCGGCGGGGCCGGTGACATCGGACCCGCGAGCTCCTCGGGCACGACGAGCACCGGCGGCGATGACGGCGGCGACGCAGCTCTTGGCGCCGGCGCCCGTGGAGGGGGAGGAGCGGGAGGAGGGGGAAGAGGAGCAGGAGCAGGCGACGCAGGCGGCGCTCCGAGCGCGGGGAATGGCGGTAACGACGCTTCGAACGAGGGAGAAAGCGGCGGAGCGGGAGGAGGGGCGCCTTTCACCTGCAACCTGCTCGTGGGCCCGTCGCCCATGTACCAGTGGTATAACGGTGGATTTCTGACGTATCCGGGAATCGACCCGACTCGCTGGGAACTGATCGAAGTCGCCCATCACTACACGAACGCGTGGGCAGTGCCCGGCGATTCGGCCTGGGAAACTCCCGTGAGCCACCCGTGCGCCCAAAACTCGGCGAATCCAGATCGAGTCGCCTTCATGGCGACCCAGTGGGCCGAGACCACGGCCGCTCAGTGGGAAACCGATTTCGACGGCATCATCAAGAACATTCAAACCAAGTGGCCGATGGTCAAACGGATCGAGCTCATGCCATCCACGTGCGCGCCGGGCGACATTCTCTGCCCGGCGGCCACACCTTCGGCATCGTCGGAGACGATCATCCCGGCCTATGGATACGCGGCCATCGACGCAATGCCCGCAAAATATCCTGGGCTCGTGTTTTCGACGCCGCATTTCGAAGTGCCGAACTGCAGTGACTTCATCGGCAACGGGGCGGCCCCGCAGTACGCTCCCAATGCCAACGCCACAACCGGCACGGCCGTGGCGGAAGTCGCCGCCGTGTTCGGCGCGTACTATGCCGCGCACCCTTGAGCCACATCCGAAAAGGGAGGCAGGAGAGCGAGAGCACAGGGAGACACGAGCCCCCGCTCTGGCTACGGCGGAAAATGCCTTGAGAGCAACCGCTCTCAGCCGCTAATGCTACGCGATGCAGACGAAGAACGCCGACCACCGCCTTGCGCCGCTCGATGCGATGCGGGGTATGGCCGCGCTGGCCGTCATCGTGTACCACGTTCGGCACTTCGGCGGGGACCTGCACACCTACCCGTTGGCCAGCGCGACCGTGCCTTGGTTTCTCTACCTTCGTGGGTGGATGTTCGTAGACTTCTTCTTCGTCCTGAGCGGAGTCGTCCTCACCTATCGATATCTGGAGCCAATCTCGAACAGCGAACTCGATGCGCGTGAATTTTTCGTACTGCGGCTGTCGCGGCTCTATCCACTCCATCTCCTGACGTTGCTATTCTGCGCCGCAGTTCAATGGACCTGTCTTGCCCTGAACAGGCCGGAAATCATCTACAACCGAAGTGATCTCTATCATTTGTTTCTGAACCTCGCTTACCTCCATAGCGGCGGCTTCGAAGACGTGTTCACGTACAACGGTCCCAGCTGGTCGGTCGCGGTCGAGGTCATCGCGTACCTGGCCTTTTTCCTTTTTGCTTCGAAGAAGCGGACTACGTACATAGCCGCGAGCCTGTGCACCGTTGTCGCTTCCGTTGCCGTCATTCGCATGAGTCTGACGTTCCCCAT
The DNA here is from genome assembly GCA_964628155.1 of uncultured Polyangiaceae bacterium. GTDB lineage: Bacteria > Myxococcota_A > Polyangia > Polyangiales > Polyangiaceae > Palsa-1150. The sequence goes on from CAZVPE010000254.1 coordinate 7,362, forward strand.
TCTCAACTTTGAAGTCGGTCGAGGATTGATCGGGTTCTTCGTCGGCTCCTTGCTCTTCTTGGCGATGCGCCATTTCAAGAGCACGGGGCAAATGAGGAAGGTCGCGTGGTCCGGATTCGTCGCGATGCTCGTGCTCTTCGGCGTCACCTTCGCAGTCGGCTACCAAAACTTCATCGGGGACTCGACCCTGCCGCTGCTCCTCGTCATTTTTCCGTTGGTCATTCTGTCGGGACTCGAGATCGATGCCCTCGCGTGGGTCTTGTCGCTGCGACCGCTCACGTTTCTCGGTGACCTCTCGTACGCGATCTATCTCGTGCACGTGCCCGTCCAGATGGTGATCATCGGCCTTCTGCGCGAGCGCCATCGTGACGTGCCCGTGACCAGCGGGCTTTTCCTCGCCCAGTTCTTCGCGGCCGTGCTCGTGGTGGCGTTTTGTGTTCACAAGCTCTTCGAGTTGCCCGCGCGCCGTTGGTTTCGACGTCGCTTCCATTCATTGGGAGCCGGCTGAGGCATCGTGCATCCGGGAGCTCGTCTCAGCGATCTGCGCGAGCCGCGGCCCGTAGCAG
>CAZVPE010000255.1:0-7823 GCA_964628155.1 uncultured Polyangiaceae bacterium
TCCACGCTGCTCGATCACGAACAGCGTCGCCGAAAGCGGCTGCAACGTATACTCGAGCTGATTGTCTTTGATCTCGATCTTGTCCGCGGCGCGCACCTGCGGCGCGCTCTTGTCGAGCACGTACGTTTGCGCGCGCCCGTATTTGGCCGTTCCGCGGAGAGAGAGCTTGCCGGTATACCGGGCTCGCTGGTCCTTGTTGATGACCAGCACCGTGAGAACGCCCGGCCTCTTCGAATCCGTCGCGGCGTAGACCGAAGCCTTGGCGACGTCGGCGACCTTCGCGGCGACCGCCGTGTCGCCGTACACGCCGCCTTTGCCGTCGTAGTTCCGATACAGCTTGAACGCCGCCGCGATGTACGGGGGCAGGTCGCCGTTGCCGGCCGCCGTTCCCCAGTAGTCCGCGAGGAAGACGCCTTCGCGGCCGAGCGCGCCCAGCACGTCTGCCTGGGCGAGCGCGCCCGAGACGTGCCCCGAGCCGCCGAAATCGTACTCGGTCATCGAGAGCTTGGTCCCCGGGTAGCGCTTGTCGATCTTCTCTCGAAGCCACGGGATGAGCCGGATCGGCTTGCCCCACGAGTCGTCGATCCAACTCTTCTCGCGGTAGGTCGGGTCCCAGAATGCCCGGGGGGCCTGGAGGCGCGCGTCGACGGTCTTCGGCGATTCGTCGTCCTCCGTGATGCGCTTCGTTCCTCTGGCTTCGGGGTACCAGTGCACGTCGAGCACGTGCACGAGGCGCCGGTGGTGCTTTTGCTCGAGCGCCTTCATCGAAGCGAGATAGAAATCCGTGTACGTCTCGTATTTGCCGTTGAACTCGCTCGCATCCGGAGCGCTCTGGAGGGTCAGATACTCCGGCCATCCGTACATGACGCCCCCCAGCACGACCGCCGTGGGATCGATCGTCGTGATCGCGCCGGCCAGCGCTTCGGTGCGCGTCACCATCTCCTGGTAAGTCGTCTTTTCGGGGTGGATGCGCGGGTGCGTCGACGGCCAGAGGGACGGCTCGTTGTCGAGCGAATAGAACTTGATGCCGCCCTGCGCGGCCGTTCCGAGCTTCGTGACGAGAAAGTTGACGAATTCGTCCTCGTAGACCGCGCCGTCGTTGAGGTCCGGCGCGAGCGCGAAGGGTCCCGTCTTGTGCGGGTACGACTTGATCCACCGCTTGCTCGGTGCCTTCTCCGCCTCGGAAACTTCGTGATTCTTGTCGGCGGCGACGTAGTCGACGAGCGGCACGGTCGCGAGCGACTCGACGCCGAGCCGCTTGTTGGCGAGCGCAAAATCGACGAACTGGGCGCCGGGCTCGCCGCAGTTGGTATACCCGAGCACCGTGCACGGCCAGTCGTCGCTCACGTGGTGATAGTCGTTGCCGGCGTTCGAGGCGTTGATCTCCCAGTTGTAGGCGGTCTGCCGGTTGCCCCCCATGCGCCGCACCGTGACGCCGAGGCCCTCCGCGCCTTGCGAATTGATGCCGTACACATAGGGACTGATGGGGCCAATCGCCTTGGAAGGGTCGACGTCGATCGGGAGCGTTCCGCCGTCGGTCGGGGTGAGCGACGCGGTGGCGTCCGGCCTTCGAGGCGGAGTCCACCGCGGGGTCGTCGGGAGAACGGCGACCTTCAGCTTCTTTCCGAAGTTCTCGACCGCGACGCCCCCGATGTCGATGGTTTGCGGATCGTAGCCGAGCCGGAAAATCATGTGGGCCTGGGAGGCCAGGAACTTCTGCTTCGCCACGAAGCCCACATGGACTTTGCGCCAGTCGGGACCCGCTTCGACGTCGGCCATCGTCGACTTGGCGTACGGCTCGCCCGCCTCTTCGAACACGAACTGCGTTTGCCCCGTGCCCGTGTCCGGGTTCGGTGCCTCCGCGCGGACGTAAAACGTCGCCAAGAGCACGTCGCCTTCGTCGACGGGCCCCGCGTTCGACGCCTGGAGCTGCACGGCCCACTCGTGCCCGGACCCCTTCTTCACGTGCGCGCGCAAAGCCTGCGAGAAGGGCTGTCCGGTCACCGCGACGGTGCTCATGTCGACCTTGTCGCTTTCGCCGTGCAGTTCGAATGCCTTCAGGCCCGCTTCACCGAGCAGCGAGGCGCCCGGGACCGAACCGAACTTCGCCGGCGCCGCCTGTCCAGCCGCTCCCGTCTCGTTCACCGGGGGGCACACGAGCGTTCTTCGGATGCAGCCTGCGACGGCGATGGTCACGCAGGCGGTAACGAGGATTCGGCGGCGAAGCATTCGGGCGCCACGATACAGCGAAGCCATCACGCCGACAAAGGGGCGGGCGGTCATCCTTTGACGGCCCCAGACGTGAGGCCGCTGATGAACTCACGCTGCAGCGCGAAAAAGAGGAGCGCGGGCGGCAGCATCGCCACCGCCGTCCCCGCGAGAAATATGCCGTAGTCCTGCGAGTAATCGCTGATGTACTTGTTGAGAACGACCGGCAGCGTGAGATTCTCCGGGCTGTGCAGGAATACGTTCGGCGCAAAGAACGCGTTCCAGTGCCCGAGAAAGCTCATGAGGCAGAAAGCCGCGGACATCGGCCGGACCAGCGGCATGACCAGGCGGTAGTAGATGGTCCAGTCGCTGCAACCGTCGACTCGTCCCGCGTCGATCATTTCATTGGGAATGCTCATGCAAGCTTGTCTGAAGAGGAAGATTCCGTACGCCGTCACCATGCCGGGGACGATGAGGCCGAACAGCGAATCGACCATCCCCAGATCGACGACCATCTTGTAGATTGGCGGGAGCAGCAGGACCGACGGGATGGTCATCGAACCGAGCATGAAGACCATGAGGGCGCTCTTGCCGCGGAACTCGTACTTCGCGAGCGCGTAGCCGCCGAGCGACGCGAAGAAGAGTTGAAGGACGGTGCCCACCGTGGCGTAGACGGCCGAGTTGAGAACGTACTGCCAAAAGGAAATGGTCTCCGACGAGATGGTGCCATTGCTCCCCCGCTTGCCGCCCTGGAAGAGCTGGACGAAGTTGTCGAAGTTCATCGTCTTGCGCGACCACTCGGCGGGCGGCGGGAAGAATACGAACTCGTTGAAGACGCTCTTGTCTTTGAAGACGGCGGCGACGAGCCAAAAAAACGGAGCGAGGACGACGAGACAAGCCAGGCCGAGCGCCACGCCGCGCGCGTAACGAAGCGCGAGCCGGGGGCGCCGGTGGAGCGCCACGATGGGCGCGGCAAGAAGGAGAAGGACGACGTGAACGGCGCTCATTCGCTTTTCCCCCGCGGGTCAGTCCTCGAGCACGCGCGAGATCCGAATCTGAACGATGCTCACCGCGAAGATGATGATGGCGACCATCCAGCCGAGCGCGGACCCCAGACCGAGATCGCCGGACTCGAAGGCGAGCTCGTTGAGGTAGGTGATGAGCGTCAACCCCGAGTTGGCGGGACCGCGTCCGGACGACGAGTTGAGCAGCGCCAGCGGAAGCTCGAAGAGCTGGTAGGAACCGATGATCGTGGTGATGACGACGAAGACGACGACATGGCGAATCGACGGAAGCGTGACGTGCCAGAAGACCTGCCAGACGTTGGCGCCGTCGATGCGGGCGGCTTCCTCGAGCGTTTTGTCGACGCCCTGAAGCGCCGCCAGGAAATAGACCATGTTGAAGCCGACCCACACCCAGAGGGACGTGACGATGATCGCCGGCATGACGAGGCGAGGGTTGCCGAGCCAGCGTTCTTCGAGCCCCCAGTGAAAGAGCGCCTGGAACGTTCGATTGATGAGGCCGTAGCGCGGAGCAAAGAGCACCGAAAATAGAATTCCCACGAAGATCTGTCCGACGAGATTCGGCGAGAACAGAATCAGCCGGAAGAAGCCCTTCAAGCGGCCCTCGGTCGTGTTGAGTAGGAGCGCGAGCCCCATCGAGAGCGGGAGCTGCAGGAGCACCGAGGCGCACGCGAACGCGGTCGTATTGGCGAGCGCCGTGTAGAACATGGGGTCGTGCAGCAAGAACCGGAAGTTCGCGAATCCGACGAAGACCCGGGTCCGCGGGCCGTTGGTTTCGTAGAAGGCCAAGACGGCGGCGCTGAAGAACGGAACGACGAAGAAGGCGGCCGAGAGAACGATGTAGGGCGCGAGAAATAGATAGGGGGCCCACTCCACGGGCGGTTTCGGCCGCGCCGGCTTGGGCGGGCTCCGTTCGAGCGGCATCCTCACTGCGCCCCGGCGAGCGCCGCGACTCGCTCCGCGCGGAGGTTCACGTACTCCTGCGCGCGCGCGAGCTCGCCGCGGATCGCTCCAGCCAGCCCGTCTTCGCCCGATCGCCGGTAGTATTCCAGGCTCCGCGCGTAGGCTTCGTAGAGCTTTTGCTCGGCGACGAAGCTGAGCGGGGTCAAGCGGCGAGGCGGCGTGCTCGGCGCGAGGTCGGCGTACATCCGGCCGATCGGCTGATTCGAGTAGTAGGGATTGGGGACGTCGAGTTCGGGCAGCACCCACGCGTCTTCGAGGACGGGAACGATGTTGGTCCGCGCGAAGCGCGCCCCGATCTCCTTGGGATCGTAGTAAAGAAAGTTCGCCAAATCCCAGGCCCAGTCCGGATGCTTGGTCTTCTTGGCGATGACGAGGCCCGTACCCCCCCACACCGACGTCCGCCGGCCCCCGGGTTCCCAAGCGGGAAGGGGCATGAGCGCCATTTTTCCGGCCAGGTGCGGCGCGTCGTCTTGGAATACGCGACTCCGCCAGTCGGGGGTCCACACGAAGAGGACGAGCCCGTCGGTCATGGCCTTCATGAGCGACTGGCCCGACGATCCCGAGGCGTCGGGATCGTACGCGATCTTCTCCGGCCCGAACGATTGACGCAGGAGCCAGCGAATCACGTCGACGGTGACCTCGTTGTCGAAGGCGACTTTTCCGGCGTCGTCGAAGAGCTGGACTCCGCGTTGGAGGAGGAGCGCGTCGAGCGACCAGCTCCCGTCGTAGGAAAGGTCGATCATGTACCGATCGATGGTTCCGTCGCCGTCGACGTCCCGCGTCACGCGGCGCCCCGCGTCGACGAATTTGGCCCACGTGTCGAGCTGCGTCACGTCGATGCCGAGCTGTTCGACGAGATCCCGGCGATACGCCAGCATCACCGGGTGCACGTCGTGCGGGAACGCGTAGGTCCGCCCGCCGCTCGTCCACAAGCTGAGACGCGACGAGACGAGCCGCTTGTCGAGACCGCTCTCGTGGAGCCGGTCGGTCAAGTCGAGGAGGCCGATGTCTTTTCGCGGACCGCGGGCGAAGAAGCTGAGCGAATTCTCGACCAGCTCGGCCATGTCGGGGATCTCCGTGCCGGCGAGCATGGCGTTCTGGAGTCGGCTCTGAAGCGATGTAGCGTTGGCAAACTGCAGGCGGACGGAGATGCCCCGGCTCCTCTCGAACTCGCGAATTGGTTTCTGGTACGCCTCGTAGTGGTAGGCGCTCAGCGTCACGAACACGAGATCGGCGCGCTTGGGTCGATTGCTCACGGCGAGCACGCGCAGCGCCGAGGCCACGATCGCGATGACGAGCAGGCAAAGCGGCGCTTTGCCGTAGGGAAATCGGTCGAGCATCGTCGTGGGGGCCAAGCGGGTATGCCGGCGACGCACCCGCTGCGACGTGTACCATGGCGGCGAGGATCCCGTCATGCCCTCGCTCCCGTTTCAGGACCCCGATCTGCCTCTGGAAGCGCGCGTCGACGATCTCGTCGGGCGCCTGTCCATCGCCGAGAAGGCAGCCCAGATGCTGCACGAAGCACCCGCGATTCCCCGTCTAGGTATCCCCGCGTACAACTGGTGGAACGAGTGCGTCCACGGTGTGGCCCGCGCCGGCGTGGCGACGGTGTTCCCGCAGGCGATCGGACTCGCGGCCACGTGGAACGCGCGGCGCATTCACGAGGTGGCGTGCGCGATCTCCGACGAGGCGCGCGCGAAGTACCACGAGTACATCCGGCAGGACGACCACGGGATGTACAAGGGTCTGACGTTCTGGGCGCCGAACATCAACATTTTTCGCGATCCCCGCTGGGGCCGGGGCCACGAGACGTACGGCGAGTGCCCGTACTTGACCGGCCGGCTGGGGGTCGCCTTTTGCAGGGGTCTCGAGGGCGACCATCCGAAATACCTCAAGCTCGTCGCCACCCCGAAGCACTACGCGGTCCACAGCGGGCCCGAGGGGCTTCGCCACAGCTTCGACGCGGTCGTCAGCCAAAAAGACCTACGCGAAACGTACCTCCCGGCGTTTCACGCGTGCGTGACGGAGGCCGGCGCGCGCAGCGTCATGGCGGCGTACAACCGCACGAACGGCGAGCCGTGTTCCGGCAGCCCGACGCTGCTCCGCGACATCCTCCGAGACGAGTGGAAATTCCAAGGGTTCGTCGTCAGCGACTGCTGGGCCATCAAAGATTTTCACGAGGGCCACGGCGTGACGCGGTCGTGGGAGGAGTCGGCAGCGCTCGCGGTCAAGGCCGGCTGCGATCTCAATTGCGGGTGCACGTACGAGCACATCCCGGCCGCGATCGAGCTCGGCCTGCTCAGCGAGGCCGACGTCGATGTGTGCGTCAAGCGGCTCTTTCGCGCTCGGATGATGCTCGGGATGTTCGACCCGCCCGAGAGGGTGCCCTTCGCGTCGACTCCGTACGAGACCAACGACGGCGATGTGCACCGCGAGCTCGCGCGGACCGTGGCTCGGGAGTCAATCGTACTCCTGAAGAACGAACGCAACCTCCTGCCGCTCTCCAAAGAAATTCGAAGCATCGCGGTCATCGGCCCCAATGCCCACGACCACGCGGTCTTACGCGCGAACTATTTCGGCATCGCGTCGCGGTCGGTCACGCCGCTCGACGGGATTCGCGCCGCGGTGTCTCCGCGCACGAAGGTTTGGTACACCGACGGCTGCCACCTTCAGGGAACGAAGATCGACGGGCTCGGGCGTTCCGGGAACTTGTCGGAAGCCGTCAGCGTGGCCCAGCGCGCCGACGCGGTGGTGCTCTGCCTCGGGCTCTCGGCGGAGATCGAAGGGGAGCAGGGCGACGCCGGCAACTCGGAGGCGGCGGGCGACAAGGTCGGCCTGGGCCTGACGGGGCTGCAAAACCGCCTCCTCGAGCTCGTCGTGGGAGTCGGCAAGCCGACGGTCTTGGTCGTGCTGAGCGGAAGTCCTCTCGACCTGGCCTGGGCCCACGAGCACGCGGGGGCGATCCTGCAAGCGTGGTACCCGGGTGAGGAGGGAGGGGCGGCCATCGCCGACGTTCTCTTCGGCGACTACAGCCCGGCCGGGCGGCTCCCGGTGACCTTTCCGCGCAGCGTCGATGATTTGCCGCCGTTCGAGCGCTACGAAATGCGGGGCCGAACCTACCGATACGCCGAAGCGGAGCCGCTCTATCCCTTCGGTTACGGGCTTTCTTACACGGTGTTCGAATACTCCGACCCGCGCGTGTCGGGGCGCCGGGTCGGGTCGGGCGAGAGCGTGGACGTGTCCGCGCTCGTGACCAATGCGGGGTCTCGCGCCGGCGACGAAGTCGTCCAGCTTTATGTCCACGACCTCGAGAGCTCGTGCGTCGTGCCCAATCGCGACCTGCGAGGCTTCGAGCGGATCGCCCTCGCCCCGGGGGAGTCGCGGCGCGTGCATTTTCGGCTGACGCCGCGGGACCTGTCGCTGATCGACGATCGGGGGCGGCGCGTTCTCGAGCCGGGCCGGTTTCGCCTCACGATCGGGGGCAGCCAGCCTGACCCGCGCAGCGTCGCGCTCGCCGGGCGAACGCCCGCGGTCTGCGAGATCGAGGTCGTTGGCGAGCGGCTGGCGCTGCCCTACTAAGTACAGGTCCCCGTAAATAAGTGCCCATCCGCTGGCGATCCATCCCCGGCG
>CAZVPE010000256.1:0-7761 GCA_964628155.1 uncultured Polyangiaceae bacterium
GCTTGGTGCTGGATTTCTCCTTCGTGGTGCAGCCTGCGTCGGAGAAGGCGCCGAAGCCGACGCACGATAGCCCGGCGCCGCACTCGGCATCCGCGGCACACAGGGTCCCTTCCGACCTCAACGGCCCGCTGCTGCACCCGAAAAGAACGAACACCGCGACGAGAACGGTCGACCAAAGGGCGTAAGCCATCCGGTGAGGAGTGTCGCACCCTTGGTAGGTCAGGTGTCAATCGCAAGTCCCGACCCGAGCTCGGATGGCCGAGACACCGACCCACCGCGTCCGGGACGATCGGCCGGCCGCCCGCCGCGGAAAAATCGCCGCCTTTGGCGCGGCACGAGACGTGGAGGAAGTTCGTCTCATGGCGATGGAGCAAGAGGCGCGGACCGGACCGCGCGAGCGGGCGGCCCTGATCGGCGTCGAGTCGCTCGGCGACGCCGAGCTCGTGGCGATCCTTCTCGGCACGGGTTACCCGGGGGTCCCCGTGGGTGTGCTCGCCGCGAGGTTGATCGAAGAGCGCGGCGGGCTGGCCGGTCTGGCGCGGGCGGGCATGGGAGAGCTCATCGACCAAGAGGGCCTCGGCGTGGCGAAGGGCGCGCGGCTCGCGGCGGCCGTCGAGCTCGGGAGGCGAGTGACGTTCGCGGCATCGCTCGAAGCGTCGACCCGGCTTCCCGATAGGGGAGCCGTCGAGGCGTGGGCGCGCCCGAGACTGGCGACGCTCGATCACGAGGAGCTCTGGGCGTTGGCGCTCGACGGCCGGCACGGTCTACGCGCGGCGCGCAGGGTCGCTTCGGGCGGAATCCACGGTCTCCACGTGGCTCCGCGCGATGCGCTTCGAGTCGCGGTGCGCGAGGCGGCGAGCGCGATCGTCTTGGTCCACAACCATCCGAGCGGCGACCCGAGCGCGAGCAGCGAAGACGTCGCGTTCACCCGCGCGATCTCCGACGCGGGGCGCGTCGTCGGCACGCCCGTGCTCGATCACGTGATCATCGCCCGCCGGCGGTCGAGCTCGATGCTCGAAGACGGGCTTCTACGGTGAGCGCACTTGCTTCGACGTCCCGTCACTCCAACCATCCCGATTCGGACGCAGCGTCCGACGCGGGCACGGTTTCGGACGCGGCGGGCGCGGGCGGAGCGCCCTGCGCGGCAGGCGCGGCTCCGGCCGGAGCGCGCAGCCGAGCCAGCCAATAACCACCCACGCACAGGGCGGCGAGCAGAAGCAGCGCGACCGGCGTCACGGCCGCGGTGCGCGGTCCGAAAGAAGCCGGCGCGCTCGACGCCGGCAGCGGACGCGCCGGTGGCCACCCGCTGGCCGACGACCACGGCGGCGTGGAAGGTCCGCCCGCGGGCGGCGATGACGTCACGGGAGCGACGGAGCCACCTCCAAAGGCCCCCGCCGAGGCCCACGAGGCGTGGATCACCCGTTCGAGGGCCTGCTTCGCCGCAACGGTCCCGAAGGGCGCCAGAGCCAGGCCGAGCTCGGCGGCCGTCACGAACCGCTCGTCGGGATTCGGCCGAAGGCATCGCAGGACGATGGCCTCGAGATCCGGCGCGATCTCGGGTCGAAGATAGCGGGGCGGCGCGGGTTTCGTCCGGTGGATGGCGTCGAATAGCTCGAGGGAATTGGGCGCTCGGAAGGGCAGTTTGCCCGTCAGGAGCTCGTACGCGATGACCCCCAGCGCCCACAAGTCCCCGGCCTCGTCGGCGCGGCTCGCGTCGAGCAATTGCTCGGGCGACCGGTACGCGCTCGATCCGAAGACGACATTCGCCGAGACCCCCGTCGCCGCGATCACCTTGTTCAAACCGAAGTCGCGGACTTGGACGCCCGCCGAACCATCCCCGCGGTGGAGCAAGAAGAGGCTTGAAGGTTTGAGGCCACCATGGACGAGGCCCGCGGCGTGCGCGTGGGCGATCCCGTCTATCGCTCCCATGAGCCAGTCGACCGCCTGAGGCACGGGAGCGGGCGAGCCGCTCTGCGCCAGGTGAACCGCGAGATCGGTACCCTCGAGGAACTCCACCGCCACGTAGGGCAGCCCGCTGCGCAACATTCCGACGTCGAGCACCTGCACCACGCTGTCGCTCAGAATGCTGGTGACGTTGCGGGCCTCGGCGAGAAAGCGAGTCGTCGCCTCCCGACTTGCGGCGATGACCGGGTGGAGCACGTGGAGAGCGACCCGGCTGCCGGTGGACTCGTGTCGAGCGACGTACACGGCGTACAAGCCCCCGTCGTCGAGCACGCGTTCGACCCGGTACTTCGCCGCCAGGAGATCACCCGGTTTTGCCGGAGCCGTCGATGTCTGCTCTGCGCCCATTTTCCCCCGAACAAACAGGCCGACCGTACCCGGTCGAAGGGTGCGTGTCCATTGCAGCTCGGAGCACCCGTCGCGCGGCCGCGCGGCCGCGCGGCGCCGCGCGTCGGCCCAGGAACCGGTTGGCATCCGCGCGGCCATCCGCGAGAATTGCGCGTGCGTCCCCGAGAACAGCCCCGAGAACAACCTCCCGACCATGGCGGCGAATCTCTCGCAAATCGAGTACTGGAACGGGCCCGCTGCAGAGCGCTGGGCGATTCACCAAGAGGCGCTGGATCGCGCGCTCGAGCCATTCGGACTCGCCGTGCTCGAGCGCGCGGGAATCCGCCCGGGCGAGCGCGTTCTCGACATAGGCTGCGGCTGCGGCGCAACGACCCTCGCGATCGCCGACCGAATCGGTGAATCAGGTCACGTGCTCGGGATCGACGTCTCTTCGCGAATGCTCGCCGAGGCCGCCCGCAGGACGGCCGGTCGGTCCAATGTCGCGCTCCTCGAGACCGACGCGGCGACGCATCCATTCAGTCCGTCCGCCGACGTCATCGCGTCCCGCTTTGGCGTCATGTTCTTCGATCGCCCCGTCGAGGCGTTCCGCAATCTCCGAGGCGCTCTCGCATCGGCCGGTCGCCTGGCGTTCGCGTGCTGGCGCGCCCCGTCCGAGAACCCCTGGGTGAGCGTCCCGATGAACGCCGCGCTTCGTCGGGTCGGCGCGCAACCCCCCACCGGACCGGACGAGCCCGGGCCATTTTCGTTCGCGGATCGGGGAAGGGTCGAAGGCATTCTCCGGGCCGCCGGCTTTGCCGCTGTCCGTGTGGAACCGTTCGACGCCGACGTCGTCCTGTCGATCGCCGGTGTCGAACCGGCGCTCGAGTTCGCAATCACGGCGGGACCGGCGGGGAGGCTACTCGCCGATGCTCCTCCCGGCGTCGCGGAAGCCGTGCGCGAGGATCTGCGTAATGAGCTCGTACGAGCAGCGGCCGGGGGGCGGGTGGCACTCGGCGGCGCGGTGTGGATTGCGAGCGCGACGGCTTGAAATCGCGCTCAGGGCAACACGGCGAAGAGCTCGTCCAACCCCTTGGGCGAGTACAAGTACGCGTATGCCGCCTGGCTCGCGAGCACCCGCTTCAGGTAGGCCCTCGTTTCCTCGAACGGGATTCGCTCGACGAAGAGGTCGAAGTCGTCGCCGCCTCGCTCGCCCAGCCACCGCCGCACCGCGCGGCCCCCGCCGTTGTACGCGGCGATCGCGAGCGCTGGCTTCGCAGGAAACGAGGCGCGAAGCGTCGATAGAAGGCGCGTTCCCAGGGCAATCGAAACCTCGGGACGCCGCAGCGCATCTTCGTCGAAGGGTAGCGGCGTGCCTCGCGCCGTGGCGCGCGCCGTCGGCGCGATGAGCTGCATCAGCCCGATTGCGTCGGCCACGCTCCGTGCGTCGGGGTTGAAAGACGATTCTTCGCGCATGATCGACCAGGTAAGCGGCATCGGCACGTGCGCGGCCTCGCTCTCGCGCGCCACGATCGCCTCCCACGCGCGCGGGAACGCGACCTCCCACGCCACGCGCCAGCGCCCGACGGGCCAGTGCTCCCGGTAGTCGAGCAAACGGCCGCGGGTGAACGACGACCCCAGGTCCGGAGCGCCCGCTCGATCGTAGAGCCACGCGACCGTCCAGACGACTTCGGAATCCACGCCGTCGCCGACGAATCCGCCCGCATGGATCTCGCGGCGCGCGGAGTCGATTTCGCCGACCTCGAGAAGGTGGAGGAACCGCTCGAACACGGGGGACTCGAGCTCGGGGTGCGCGCGCGTGAGAAACGGGCCGCTCGGCTCGCGCGCGACGCTCGCGTCCATGGCGGAACGCGCGCGTTCTTCGCTGATGGCACGAAGGCGAGCGTACGCCAGCAGCATGTAGTAGCCGAGCGGGCGCTCGGCGACGAGCGCCTCGTACCGCTTCTCGGCGTCGTCGACGTCGCCAGAGAGCTGCGCGACGCGCGCGCGAAAATACGCTGCCCGCCCCGACGAGGAGCGGCCCCCGTCGAACCCTGCTTCCAGCATTCGATCGAGCGCCTCGCGCGCGCCACCCAGATCCTGCTTGGCCAGTCGGGCGACCGCGAGCCGGAAGAGCGCCTCGCCGCCCATGTCGCCCTCGGGGTAGGCGTCGGGCAACCCCGCGAGCATCGCAAATCCTCGCGCTTCGTTTCCTTCGTCGCAGGCGAGGAGCGCCGCGCGCAAGCACGCGTCGTCGGCCAGGCGGTGCTTCGGAAAGACCTTCTCGACCTTGCCGAACCGCTCGAGAGCCTCGGCCGGCCGATGCGCCGAAACGCTGGCTTTGCCGCCGTAGTAGAGGGCCGTGACGAGCGCGTCTTCGCCTTCGCAGCGGGCGATCGCCGCTCCCCACGCGTCGGCCACGTCCTCGGACTTGCCGCGCGGCTTCGCCTGAGCGCGGACGATGGCCGCTTTGCAGGCCGCCTCGTGGTGCTCCTTGGAGCCTCGCGGAACGGCCTTGAGCACGGCATCCGCGGCCTCCGAAGCGCGCTTGGGCTGCGCGGCGTCGATCCAGGCTTGGGCTTGCTGGGCACGCTCTTCGAGAGTCAGCGCGGGCGAGGCCGCGTGGTGCACCATCCAGGAGGCCGCGCGGCTGCGCAAGCCGAAGGCGTCCATCTTCTCGGCCGCCGCCGGGGCTTCGACGAGAACGCGTGTGGCCAGATCGAAGATCTCTTGGGCGTGCGAGTCGGCGAGGCCGTCGAGCCCGTCGAGGAGCGCTGCGCCGAGCTGCATGGCGCTGTCGGCCCAGCGGATCCCGTGCGGGTTCGCGGCGAGGAGGGCGCGCCATATCGGCACCGCCGCCGCGCGATTCCCCTTACCGACGAAGGCGTCGGCCTGGACGAGCAGCGCCTCGTCGTGGGCGGCGATGTCGTCGATGACGCCGGCGACGCGTGCGAGGGCTTCGTCGAACCGCCCGAGGCGCGCGAGCGCCTGCGCTTCGTGAAGCGCGGCATACGGAGCGAGTGGGCACGGAGCCCCGCCGTCGGCTTCCGGGGAGAGCGTGCGCTCGAAGGCCGCCGCGGCCTCGCTTGCCTCGCCCGCGGCCAGATGCAACCGTCCCGCGAGGTAGTCCCATCCGCAAGCCCGCGCACCGTCGAGCGTCGCCGCCGCCCGGGCCGCGTCGAGGAGCCGCGCAGCCCCGGACCAGTCCCGCGCCTGCTCGCGCTCGCGCACGTCGGCGAGCCGCGGATCGGCCAGAACGACGGCGAGCTTGGGCATCCCGCGGTACACCGATTCGTCCGGCGCCACGGGGATCGGCACGACCCCCGTAGCGCGTCCACCCGCCGGGATCGGCGCAGACACGAGCAGCGCTGGCGGACGCGACTCCGGCGCCCGCGCCCCGCGACACGACCAGGCGACGACCGCCACCAAGCAGACGAGGGCCAGACGGCTCATGGCTTCGGAGGGCGCCACGCCTCGGACGACGCCTCCTCCTCGCGGGCCTCCACGCGTTTGCGCCGGGCGCCTTCCCACCGACCGCGGTCCTTCGCGACCACCTCTGCCTGCGCCTTTCGCTCCGCCACCTCGTCGAGCGCGCGGCGCTCTTGCCCTGTTGCGGCTGCCTCCTCGGCCTGCGCTCGTGCAATCGCCGACGCCAGCGCTTGCTTCTCGGCCGCCACGCGCACCTCCCATGCGGCGGCCTGGGCGAGGTCGGCGGCACGAAGAACGCCGTGCCCCATCGCTTCCGCCTCCGCCCGCCGGACTCCTTCGGCGGCGACGGCGTGCGCGCGGCCGTCGCGTTCTTTGGCCTCCCTCGCACGCTCTGCCGCGTCGCGCTCTCGAATGGCTTGCGCCAGGCCGCCGACGGCTTCATCGACTCTCCGGTCGCGCAGCTCGGCGAGCGGCTCGAGCGGATACTTCGGAGGACGCATTTCCCTTGGAAAGCGTAGCGCGCGGAGGGCGCCTTCCCAAATCGCCTGTGGGCGCGCTTCCGTTATTCTCGGATAATGACCCCCCGGCCCCTCTCCGCAAGCGGACGCAATTGAGTCGCGCAATCCTGAGCGCGGGCGAGCCGTCCCGTTTGGCCTTCTTAGCCGCGCTCGGTCGAGCTTCCGCGCCCCGCGACAGCTGGTCTCTCGCTCGCTTCGCGGATACCCTTATCAAGTGACCCACGAGGAGCTCCTCGCTCGCATCACGATTGATCCGGCCGTCTGCCACGGTAGGCCGTGTATCCGAGGACACCGGATCTGGGTCGGTCTCGTGCTCGGTATGCTCGAGGGCGGGATGCGCGAGGAGGAGATCCTGGCCGAGTACCCAAGTCTCGAGCCCGCGGATATCCGCGCCTGCCTCGCATACGCTTCCGAGCTCGCGCGCGTGCGGTTCGTCGACTTACCGGCATCGTGAAGCTCAAGCTGGACGCCAATCTCGGCACACGAGGGTGCAGGCGACTCGTCGATGGCGGACACGACGTGTCCACCGCCTACCTTCAGGGCCTCACCCGAGCGTCCGACGAGACGCTGATCGCCGCGTGCGCGGCGGAGGGACGTGCGCTCATCACGCTCGACACGGACTTCGCCAACGCCATTCGGTATCCGCCTCTCCGGTACGCCGGCATCATCGTAATCCGGACAACGCCGAGGGCGACCGCGAGTGACATCGAAGCGGCGCTCGGAGCTGTACTCCAAGCAGTAGGTGATTCCGCGGTCACGGGCCGGCTGCTCACCGTCGATTCCACAGGCCGGGTGCGCGAGTATAAGCCTGCAGACGAGCCGAAAGTACCGTAGGCGGAAGACGTTAGCGCGCGCCCATTCCCAAATCGCCTGTGGGCGCGCTTCTGTTATTCTCCGGTAATGAACCGCCGATGGGTGTTGGGCGCTTCCGCCCTTTGCTGCCTTGTCTCGTGCGGTGGCGAGGTCAAAAACGAGCACGTCTCGGCCTCACCCGATGCGTCGTCCGACGGCTCGGGAGGAGCCATCGCCCGCGACGCGGGGGACGCCGGCTTCGAAGCGAGCACGGGCTCGAGCGGCAGCGGCGACGCCGCTCCGCTCGCCGCCGACGCGGGGGACGCCGGCACGGAATCGAGCGGCAGCGGCATGGACGCCAGTCCGGATAGCGCCGGCCCCGACTGCACTCCGGGGATCACGCAGTGCGTCGGGAACGGCGTGGAGACGTGCGGCCCGGATGGCCACTGGGCAGCCGCGGTCGCGTGCGCATCTCCGACGCCGACATGTGCGGCGGGCGTCTGCGTGGACTTTCCGAGCTGCCGAGTGAGCGCCTCGGGCACGACCGACTGCGGAGCGAGCCACGAGAGCTGCTGCACGAGCCTCGCCGTCCCTGGGGGCACGTTCGACACGGTATTCGATAGCAATGGTCCGGGCTCCTCGGACGGAGGGACGGACCCGGCGACCGTGAGCGCATTTCGATTGGATAAATACTTGGTGACCGTGGGGCGATTCCGGCAATACGTGAACTATCTCG
>CAZVPE010000257.1:0-2861 GCA_964628155.1 uncultured Polyangiaceae bacterium
GCTGGCATGGTCCGCTCCGGTCGGGCTCGCGGCCGCGATGCTCGGCGGCCATCTGGGGTGTTCCAGCGACTCATCGACGGCGGCCGGGCCTCCAAGCTCGTCCTCGTCGTCGGGAAGCTCCGGGAGCGTGGAACCCGGCTCGACCAACGGAACCGGGGGGACTGACACCGGCCCGGCCACTTCATCGGGGGGAGGATCCAGCTCGAGTTCGGGGGGAACGTCTTCCACTGGAGGCGGCGGCGGGGGCGGTGCCGCCGGTGCCGGAACCGGAACGGGCACTGGGACCAGCGGCAGCAGTTCCAGTTCGGGTGGCACGTCCTCGGGCGTATCGAGCGGCGGTTCATCCAGCGGTGGAGTGGGAACCGGTACGGGGACTGGCACCGGCGGCGGCAAAACCGGAACCGGAACCGGAACGGGCACCGGAACCGGAACGGGCACCGGTGCAGGCGGCGGCGACGGCGGATCGGCCGCCTCCGGATGCGCCGGCAAGTCATACAAGCTCTGCGAGGACTTCGAGACCGGAACCGCAGGCGCTCTTCCGACGGGGTGGACGCAGTACAAGGGATACGGCGCTGCATCTCCGCAGAACGTCGTCCTCGACACCGCCCAGTTCCACTCGGGAGCGATGTCGCTGAAGAGCGACGACTTGGGCAAGAGCGGCGCCGCACGCGCCCAGAAGAGCCTCTCGGCTCTCGGAGCCACGGCGACCAAGCACTGGGGTCGCATTTTCTACAAAGTGCAGACCCCCGTGTCGACGACGTTCCTCCACACCACCTTCGTCTCTCTCTTCGGTTCAGCCGGCGAAGATCGCATCGTGGATACGGTCAAGAGCGCCGGCGGCGGGATGCACCAGTGGCTCTACAACTTGCCCAGCGACGCGTGCAGCAAAGGCTCTGCCTACAACTGGACGTATGACGCCAATTGGCACTGCGCGGAGTGGTACATCGACGTCAGCACGAACGCCTATCGGTTCTTCTCCGATTCGATGGAGGTGACGTCGATCGGGTTCACCGGGCAGACCTGCTCGATGATGTCGAATCCGTACCAGGACGTCATCGTGGGCGGCACGACCTACCAGGCGCCCACGGCACCGTGGATCATGTGGTTCGACGACCTCGCGATCGACGACAACCAGATCGGCTGCCAGTAGAGCTGCGCTGCCGGACAGCGGCACCAGCGCCTGGCCGGAAAAACGTGTCTTGGCCTGCGCTTGAGAGCACCGACGGGGCGTTTTGTGCAATGCTCGGCGCTCCGATGCCGCCCCTTCGTTCTCTCGCAACCCCTCTCTTCGCCGCGTCCGTCCTGGTCTCGTGCGGAACGGGCCCGACCGGCCGAGTAACGACCGCGAACAACACGCGCGGCGAGGACCCCTGGCTCGTGGGCGAGCGATGCACGCCCGACACCCCGGCCGACCCCGCCCCGCGGATCGAAGTGCTCGCCCAGGGAAATGGCCAGCCGGTCACGACGGGCGTGACGGTTCGCGTTCATTACGTGGCAAGCTTGCCCAACGGAACGATTCTGCACGACTCGCATGAAGGCTCTCTGCCGAGCGAGATAATCCTGGGGAGCACCAAGACATTCTGCGGTTTCGAGCGGGCCTTGATGGGCATGCGTCCGGGGGAGCAGCGTCGCGCCCTGGTTCCATGGTCACTCGCGTTCGGAGAGAGCGGGAGGCCCCCCGAGATTCCCCCGCGCGCCGATCTTGTCCTCCTCATGGACCTTTATCTACCGGCTGACGTCATCATCGAGCACGGCATGCCTCCGTCCAATCCGAGTGGTGGCGGCCCGAGGAGGCGCTGAGCAAGGGTCGCTCACGGAATCCTCCTGCCCTGGGCGGCTTCCCACAGTCGATACCAATCGGCTCGGTCCAAACGGATGGTCGCGGCCCGGGCGGCGGCGCGCATTCGTTCGACCTTGTTGGTGCCGACGACGACCATCGGTGCCGCCGGCATCGCCAGGATCCAGGCAATGGCGAGCGCCTCGGGCGGTGCGTCGTCATAGCGGAGCGCGATGTCGCGACAAGCCGCGCGGATTCGGGCGGCCGCTTCGTCGCCCTCGCGAAAGAGCCTGCCCCCTCCGAGCGGAGACCAGGCCATCGGCCGCACGCGAAGCCGCTCGCACTGTTGGAGGATCCCGTCGTTCATCGGCTCCATCCGAAAAAGCGAGAGCTCGATTTGGTTGGTGACGAGCGGCGCCGCGAGGCGACTCTGGAGTGTTTCGAATTGGGCGACTGAATAATTCGAAACGCCGGCACTCCGGATCTTTCCGTCGCGCAGCAAGCGCTCGAGACCAGCCGCCGTCTCGTCTGCCGGGGTCAACCAGTCCGGGCGATGAATCAGGAGAAGGTCGAGATGGTCGGTCCCCAAGAGGCGCAGCGACTTTTCCGCGCTCTTGACGATTCGCTCCGCCGTCGCGTCGTAGAATGCGACCTTACGTTCCGGATGGCGTGCATCGGGAACGTAGATCCCGCACTTCGTGACGATCTGCAGTTTCGCGCGTAGCCCGGGGCTATGGCGCAGCGCGGCACCGAGGTGAGCTTCGACTTCGTACTTACCGTACACTTCGGCTGTATCGATCGTCGTGATGCCCAGCTCGACGCACGCCTCGAGCCGAGCAGCGAGCGCTTGCGGAGCTGCGGCGGCCGGGTCGTCGAAGAGCCGCCAAGTCCCGCAAACGAGGCGCGAGAACGGCGGGATTGCGGGGTTGGGTTCGTTTGCCATTGTTCGTCGTTCCTCGATGAGGGGCCCGGAGAATGGTCGCAAACCCGCGGGCCTATCGCCAGCGCGGGCAGCGCGGGCAGCGCGGGCAGCGCGGGCAGCGCGGGCAGCGCGGGCAGCGCGGGCAGCGCGGGCAGCGCGGGC
>CAZVPE010000257.1:2961-7678 GCA_964628155.1 uncultured Polyangiaceae bacterium
CAGCGCGGGCAGCGCGGGCAGCGCGGGCAGCGCGGGCAGCGCGGGCAGCGCGGGCGAGAGGGGCGGTGCGGCAAGGGGCCAGCGTTACCGGGAGACGCGGTAGTCACAGCGGTTTTTTTCACGTTTTCCGTGACGGATGCCGATATCGCCGGGGTGACCGTTGCTTGTTCGAGGGAGTGTGCGAGGTTAGGATGCGTTGTTTTCGAACGCTCCGGGGGCGCCGCGTAAGCGATCCGGGGTGCGAACGAAGCCATACTCCCTAATTGAGAGAGACTGAAGCTCATGAATCAATTCGCCCATTCGCACCTTGCCGGTCTGTTGGTCGTACTCGGTGCCGGCGTTTGGAGCGCGTGCAGTTCCCAACCCGCGAGCCAGTCGGTCGGCAATCCGTCCGCGAGCGGATCGTCGTCCGGGTTCGAAAGCAATCCGTCGGGGGGCGGCAGCTCATCGAGCAGTTCGGGCGGGGAAACCGGGAATGGGAACGGCGGGGCCGTCGGCGGCGGCAACTCGTCTTCCGGCACGAGTTCGTCGACGACCGGTGGATCTTCCAGCAGCGGGTCGACCACTCCCGCCAACACGGGCAGTTCGGGGGGCAGCAGCTCTGGCAGCACGCCCCCACCGGGCGGGAGCTCGAGCGGCGGGCCGGCCATGGCGGGCAGCTCCAGCGGGGGCTCTCACGTGGGAGGGAGTTCGAGCGGCGGGCCCGGAGCCGGCGGCTCCCCCGACGCTGGACAAGTTGCCAGCGGCGGTGGTGGGGGCGACGCGAGCGTCGTGGTCCCTGCCGGTTGCACCCTGCCTTCGCCTGTGAGCTTCAAGACGGACATCCAGCCGTTCCTCGCCTCGTCTTGTGGCAAGGGCGGCAACGGCGGCAACGCTGCCAATGGAGGCTGCCACGTGCTCGATGCCACCTCGACCGTGGCGAGCGGCGGATATGACCACGCCTACGACTGGATCACGGGCACTTCCCACGCGTCGTCTTGCCCCGAAACGCCGACGCCATTCCGGTTCCAGGTCGTGATGGCGGTCATCGCACAGGCCGACCCGGCGTCTTGCTCGAAGTGCGGAATCATGCCGCCGAGCGGCGGAACGGCTCTCACTGCGTGTCAGACCGCGACGCTGCAAGCGTGGCTCAACGAGCCGTCGGTCACGCAAATGCACCGGAACGATGGCATTTCGCCCGCGACGCCGTACGCGATGCCGCCGTACAACTGAGGCCGCCGCCGGATCACCGGGAAAGCGGCCTCAAAGCGCGGCAGGCACGGCGCAGCGTCCGTTCGTGCACGTGTACCCCTGCGGGGCCCCGCAACAGTCGGCGGCTTGGATGCACTTCTCGTAAAGGTTCGAACATCCAACCGCGGTGGGCATGCAAACGAGGCCGCCGCCGTCGGGCGGCTGCCGGCAAAAGCCGTCGCAGCACTGGTCGCCCGTCGTGCATGCGCTGCCGTCCGGCCTGCACGGTTCGACCACCCAGTAGCCCTTCATGTCGCCGGCTTCGAGCTCTTGACCGGGTAGATAAAACGCCGGGTGGCTGGGGTCTTTCCCCGCCGTGGGATTCTCATCGATCGCCGCGACCCACAGCTTCTTCGTCACCGGATGGTCGATGGGTGAGTACGAGTTGGTCTCGTAGGGATCGCCTTGCGCGACGTTTCCGTACGCGCGCCTGGTCGTGAAGACCACCCAATAGTAGCCGCCCGACGCGACCGGGTTCACCGTAGGCTCGTAATTGTATATCGTATCGGTCGGGTGATTCGGGACGACAGGCAAATAAGAAGTCGTGCAGTCGCTGCCGAAACCGTTGAGCGCACAAAGGCGCTGCGGCGGGAACTTCGCCGCCATGCGCGCGTCGGCGATCATCAGCTCGGCGGTGCCGTTCTCGTAGGTGTTGAGCGGGGAGCCGCCCCCGGACGGCGTGATCGTGCTTTGAAAGACGACCGAGTTCCCATCGGGAGTAAACGCCGGCCAGCCCGCGATGCGCTTGGAGTCGCGATAAATCTCCCGGATGTTGGAGAACGCATAGGGCGGCGCCGCACACGTGACACTGCCGGCCTTGGCGCCACAATCGAAGTCCATCACCGCGAGCGACGCCCCGTTGCCGGCGGCGACGCCCGCGTCCGCCCCTTGCTGCGCCTGCCAAAAATCGAACGCGACGTGGCGGCCGTCGGGCGAAAAGGCCGGAGTCACCGCCTTCGAAACAATGTTGGTAAATCCAGTCGACGGGATCGCAAGGAGCGTGTCTCGCGAAAAGAGGTCCGAGTTGCCCGTGTAACAGTGAAAGTTGTCGTTCGAGTTGGCGAGGACGAACGTGCCGTCCGGGTAGACGCCCGAGTACGTGAATTTGCCGATGATATCATTGTATTGGAGGCCACCCTGGGTCTCGAGCGTCTGATCGTAACTCTTGATGAGTGACCCGCCGCTCGTCAGGCTGTACGACCCGCCGAATCCGTAGTCGCTCGCACCGGTATTGGCCACCTCGTTCGTGAACATCGTCGAGCCGTCTGCAGATACCTCGTGGCAGGAGTGACAGCTGCCCTGAAGGGAGGGAATGGCAAGCGAGGGGCTCGTCTGGCCGGGCTGGATGGCGAGGACTGCGCCGGTTACCGTCCCCGGAGTGCCGTTCAGCGACGAGTTGTAGGAACCGTAGTAAAGGGTGCCCTGAAGGATGGCGGGCGCGATGGTCCAGTCCTCGGCGATCGGCCCGAAGACGCCGTCGGCCGTCGCAATGACGACTTCGACGTGGAGTGGGTCACCCTCGTTGCTGTGCGTGGCTTGATCCCATGCTTGGGCGTCGAGCGGCTGGCGCATGAGCTGGGCGCCGCTCAGCGACGGCGCGAATGCGTAATAGCCTTTGAACTCGTAATCACGCTGAGTCAGGTGCACGTAGACCGAACTCGCGACGTGCGTCGTCTGCCACTGGAGCAGCGGCGCGAGAATGCCTCGCGGCCAGACGGTCTTGTCGTACGGATAAAGAAAGCTCAGCTCCTGCGACGAGGCGGGCGCCTTCATCGGCCCCGAAAATGCCGTTGGGTCCGCGGCCACTCCGGGCCCCTCCCCGCCGACGCCGCCGGGGCCGCCCGGCCCGGCGTCCCCGACTAGAGCCGGTCCGCCGTTCCGAACGACGCTGATGCGCACGGTGAGGCTCGTCGAAGCGGCGAGGCTCCCATAGCTCGCGCTTACCGCCCCTACTCCTGCGACGACGCCGGTCGCCTGGAAAACGCCACCCGTGGGATCGAGGGTGCCCAAATCCCCTCGATTGAGCGAGAATTTCGCCGCGACAGCGTGTCCGCCCTCGATCGCCTGAAACGTCAAGGGAGCGGCGGTGACGACGCCGTTCTGGATCGTGACATTGAGGACGGGATCAGCCGGAAGGATCTCGAGCGAACCCTCCGCCCCATCTCCGTTCGAGAGGGCCAAGCTCGCGTCGTAGCCGGCGAACACGAAGGACGCGTCGCCATTGAAAACGAGCGACGCGTCCGGACCTTCGCCGCCCCCATTCCCATTCGGTCCGCCCCCCTTCGTAGGTTGGGCCGCGCAGCTCAAGGCGAAGGTCATGAGCGTCGCCGCCCCGAGCGCGCGAAGAAGAATCCAGCTCATGCTCCGTTCTATCACGACGTCCCTTGACGACCATGGGCTGGCCCTCGGCTGCGGACAGAAAAGTGCGGCCTGCGTGAAGCCGCCACGGAGCAGGGCCGAAAATGGGCGCACGCGGCTTTCGACCAAAGAATCAGGGCAAGCCGCTGTGCCATTTCTGTGCAATCGTTGGCTGATGCGGCTTGCACTATCGCTTTTAAGCGTAGGGACCGTGGTTGTCTCGGTGGGCTGCGGTACGAGCGGCACGGGACCGGCCGAGACCCTCGGCAACCAGGTCGGCGTCGGAAGCGACGCAGGCATCCCGGCGAGCGGAAGGGGCGGGGTTGGCGGCTTCGGCGGTGGCAGCGGCGGCGGCGCAGGCGCGCCGCTTCCGGCCAGCACGGGCGCAGGACCGACTCTCCTGACGGGTGATGCCGGCCCCGACGGCTATGCCCCCAAGACGACGACGGGCGACCCGACGACATGCGCAGAGGCTGCGCAAGCGCACACGTACGTCGGCTGCGACTATTGGCCGACCGTCGTTGCAAACCAGGTGTGGAGCATTTTCGACTTTGCGGTCGTTGTCGCAAATGCGGGGACGACAGCGGCGACGGTGACCGTGGCGGGCGTGGCGGGTAACACGACCGTCATGCCTGGACAGCTGGCGAAGATTTACCTCCCGTGGGTACCGGCGCTCAAAGGGCCGGACGCCGACAACTGCGGCGGCGTGACGACGCCGCTCACGGCGAGCTTGGTCGCGCCGGGCGGGGCCTATCACCTCACCTCCACAGCGCCGGTCACCGTCTACCAGTTCAGTGCGCTCGAGTACCACGGACAGGGAGGGCCGGCGGGCAAGAGCTGGAAGGCCTGCCCGGGCAACATGGTTTGCGCGGATCCGAATAGCCCGAACTTCGCAATCGGGGTGGGCTGCTACTCGTTCTCGAACGACGCGTCGCTCCTCCTGCCGAGCACGGCGATGACCGGCAACTATCGGGTCATCGGCCACGAGAGTTGGGTCGACGCAGACAACACGGTTCAACCGCCGTTCACGTTACCCAACGACGCATACGTGGCGATCACGGCGACGCAGAACGCCACGAAGGTGACCATCAAGGTTTCGAGCACGGGCCAGATTGCGGCCGGCAACATG
>CAZVPE010000258.1:162-7671 GCA_964628155.1 uncultured Polyangiaceae bacterium
GCGTCACGTCGAACAAGAAATGCGTCACGTCCGACGAGAAAAGCCGCTCGGCGAACGAGAAAAGTCGCGTGGCGAACCAGAAATGCGTCACGTCGAACAAGAAATGCGTCACGTCCGACGAGAAAAGCCGCTCGGCGAATGAGCATTGCGTCACTTCCAACAAGAAATGCGTCACGCCGAACAAGGAACGACAAGAAAACCACCCATACGCCGGAGACGCGGAGCGAAAGGCCGTAGGAAACCGATAGCCTCCTCAGCGGCGCCTTTGGCGCCCCGGCGGTTCGTCGCTCGTTCTCCGAGGCCCTCGCTCTTCGCACACCTCCTTAATCGGAAATGGCGCGATTCGGGCTCGCTCCAAAGAACGAATTGTCTCGGAGCGTCTCGCGGGAGGGTGGTGCCGCCGCGCTATCAAGCCGCCTGCACGTCCACCACGATCTTGATCGTACTCGGCTCTTCGCGATCGAGTCGATCGAACGCCGCCGTGATGTCCCGAAGCCCGAGCTCGTGCGTGATGAGCGCGTCGGGGTGCAAAAGGCCTTTGCTCAAGAGGCGAATCGCGCGGGGAAACTCTCCGAGCGTAACCCGCGAGGCGATGATTTCGCCTTCTTTGATGACGAGCGTCTTGAAATGCACGCTCGACGGCTGTTCGCCCAATCCGGCCGTCACGATTCGCCCTCCGTTGCGAATCATCTTCACGGCCTGTTCGAGGGGGGGTTCCTGGCCTTCGATCGGATGGTGATGGCCGACGCATTCGATGACGCAGTCGACGCCGACCCCGCCCGTAATCTCGAGTACGCGCGCGACGGGATCCTCGCGCGTTGCGTCGATCGCGAAGTCGACGCCCAGCGTTCGCGCGGTGGCGAGGCGTAGCGGCGAGACGTCGACGATCATCGAGACCGCGGCGCCCGCGCTGTGACAAAGGACGTCCAGCACGCAGAGGCCGAGCTTTCCGGCCCCCAGGATGGCGACCGTCTCGCCGGGCTGCACGCGACCCCGACGCAAGATGTGATGGCCGAGGCTGTACACTTCGACGAGCGGCACGTGGCGCAGAGGCACGTTGTCGGGCAGCGCAAAGATGTGTCCCACCGGGACGTTCAGAAGCTGGCCGAAGCCGCCGGCGAGATCGACGCCGAGGAGCTTGAGCGTACGGCACGCGTTGATCTGTCCGGCGAGGCAGGGGGCGCAGCGATGGCAAGAGACGATTGGGTCCACGGCGACCCGCTCACCGATCTTCCGGTCGCTCACGCCTTTTCCGAGCGCGACGATCGTGCCCCCGAATTCGTGCCCCAGGATGGCGGGGAACGTCACGCGGTTATGAAATTCACCGCGGAAGATGTGCAAATCCGTGCCGCACACGCCGGCGTAGGCCGGCTGGATGAGCACCTCCCCGGGACCCGGAGTGGGGTCGGGAGCCTCGCCCATTCGAATGCTGCGATCGTCGTACAGAATTGCGGCTTTCATCCCGTATTCTCTCTCTCGTTCACAAGTGGTACGCGCGGCGCGCCGTACCGCCCATGATTTCGTCGCGTTCGGTCGCGGAGAGGCCGTCGATGAGCGCCCGCACGGTGGCCACCCAGCGGTCGTACGTGCACGCGGCGAGACACACCGGCCAATCGCTGCCAAAGAGGACTCGGTTCGGCCCGAACGCCTCGAGAACGACCTCCGCGTAGGGCCGCAGATCGGTCTCGGTCCAGGCGTCGCGTGCGGCTTCGGTCACCAGGCCCGAGAGCTTACAGTAGACTTCGGGCCGCCGCGCAAGCTCGCGGACGTGGGTGCGCCACGGCTCGAGGACTCGGTCGCGGATGCGAGGCTTGGCCGCGTGGTCCAAGACGAAGACTTGGCCCGGGTGCCGGTCGACGAACGCGATTGCGGCAGGGAGCTGGCGTTCGTAGACGAGAAGATCGTACGCGAGGCCGAACTCGCGCAGCGCGGCGACGCCCGTGTTGAAGTCGGGGCGCTCGAGAAAGCGCGGGTCGGGCTCCCCTTGGACCACGTGCCTGACCCCGCGGAGTTTGCCGCCCGCCGCGAGCGGCTCGAGCTCGGTCCGGAGCGCCGGCGACGCGAGCGGCACCCATCCGACCACGCCCGCGATGAAGTCGTGTGCGGCGGCGATCGACAGGAGCCAGCGGGTCTCTTCGAGCGTTTGGCGCGCTTGGACGCTGACGGCCTTTTGCACGCCCGCGGCGCGCATGGCGTCCGCGAGGTCGGGGGCGACAAAGTCGCGCCTGAGCGCGGCCATCGTGTCGTCGATCCAGTCGTACTCGGCGCGGTCGTATCTCCAAAAGTGATGGTGCGCGTCGATGACCGGCATTCCGCCGAGATGTTTTATCGCAAGTAGCCGACGAGCGGCGCGATGTTCTGCGAGATAATCGCGTCGCGGATGAACCCGACGTTGATGGCGGCCCCCGCGGCGTTCGTGTGCGTCGCGTCGGTTCCGCCCGCGTGGTACATCGTCCAGTTCGCCCCGACTTGCATCAGCCAGTTGGCGGTGGCGGTCGTGAGGTCGATGACCGGTACGCTCTGCTCCATCCCGACGGTCTTCGTGATCGTGGGAATGTCGGCGCCGCCGCTGCTCTGGAACTGCATTGCGGCCGGCCCGCCGTTGGCGCGGGCGATCGGAGTCAAGAGGATGGGAATGGCTTTCGCGGCTTTCGCGTCGGTCACGTACTTCGTCATGTTCGTGTGGAACGCGGTCGACGTGATTGTTTTGTCGTTGTGGCCGAATTCGATGAAGATGACGTCGCCCGGTTTGACGACTTTCATGATCGCCGGCCAGAGGCCCTGATTGCCGACGAAGCTCGCCGAGCTCTCGCCGGAGTCGGAATAGTTGGCGACCGAAACGCCGAGATGGAAGATCTGAGGAAGGACCTGACCGTAGCCCGCGAAGTTGGGATATCCGTACTGGTCGCAAACGGTCGAATCGCCGGCGACGTAGAGGACGATGTCCGAGGCGGCGGCGGGGGCGAAGCCGACCGACGTCAGCACGGGAGACGGGCCGTTGAAGAGGAGATCCAGCCCCTGCTCGCCGTACTGCGGAGATCCGGCGGCGAGGTTGTGCTGGAAGTCCTCCTGCGGCTCACCCTCGGGCCAGCGGACGTTGATCGAGAAGGCGTAGCGCTTCGTTTGTCCGGCCGTCGTGTCCTGTTCCGGCACGATGGGCCGATGCATTTCGGCTTCGACCGACGTCTTGCCCGCCGCGGCTCCGCCGATCTCGAAAGTCACGTCGTAGTTGCCCAGGGCCCCCGCGGGGCTGGTCCCGGCGGGGCAAGAGCTGAACTCCATCCCACTGCACTGGACGCCAAAAAAGCAATGTATCGGCGACGTACCCGTGCAGTACTTGAGATTCGCGGGATCGGGCATCGGCCCGCCCGTGAGGTCGCTCCCGCTGGGGGCGAGATTGAGGGCGGCGTCGCCCACGCTGCTCATGACGACGGGCGCCACCGCGTCCGTGACGCCGCCCGCGTCGAGGTTGTTGTCGGTATTCGCCGCATCGATGAACGAACCGCCGGTACCACTGCCGCTTCCGGCGGCTCCGGACGACGACGAGCCGCCCGCGGTCGTGCCCGTGCCCGTTCCGGTTCCTCCGCCTTGTTGGCCGGTGCCGGACGAACCGACGCCGGACGTTCCAGCGCCGGACGACGAAGACGACGATCCGCTCGCGTTCGTAGCTCCGGGCTGGCCGCTGCTCGTTCCCGAGCTCCCATGCGAGGCAGGCGTCGACGAGCACCCGCTGCCGGCCGCTCCCAGCCAGGCTTGCAACGAGAAACTGGCTCCGAGGAAAAGGCCGGTGCGGATGTGTCTCATCGTCATCATGGGGACCTCATATTCAAAGTGTTTGCCGATTCGCAGCGCGAGGGACGCAGAGCCCATGAGACGGGTGAACCGGCGCAAGATCACATGAAGGATGTGTTCTCACGCGCGAAATTCCGTCACGCGGACACTCAGCACGGAAAATTCCGACAGCCGCCGGCCTCACCGCTTGCCCGCGACGAACCGTCGAGCGCGCTCGAGCACGCGCTTCGCGTCGTTGAACGTGTCCGCCTGCACGTCCACGACGAAGCCGTCGCCCGTGGAAGCCACTGCGATGTCCAGCCAGGCGCCGGGCAGAACGTAGGGATCGTCCGGCACTTCGGGCTGGCCGCCGAGGACGACGCGCGTTTGATGGCATTCGAGCGCGCGCTGCAGCGACTCGCGCGACAGCTCGGGGGCAGGACGCAATGAAATGCGTGCCCCCCGAAGCCTCGCTTCGCGCATCGTCGCCGACGAGGCGACGTACGTATAGAACGGTTGCACAGATTCGATGCCGGACGTCGCGAGTCCTTCGGACGCTCCGCCGGTCGACTCCCGCGTGCATTTCGGCGCCGTCTCGCGCGCGCGGTCCGCCGGGCTTCGGAGGTCGGGCAGGGGCGAGAGAAAGCAGCCCTCGAGGCCAAGGATGATGGCAAGGAAAGAGCAGCGCGCGATCGTCATCGGTTGCGCGAACTGCGTAGCACACGATGCGACGGCCTCGGAGGCCGAGCCCTGCACGACCCACCGCCCCCCTCAGGTCCCCCCGCGGAGCGGGGGGACATTGCACGAAGAGGAAGCTTGCGGTCTCCCCGAATCCGGCCGCCGATCCTCAAGCTACGATAAATAGATACGGGGAAAATATGTGGCTGTACGGGGGAACCGTCGATTGCCTCGACGCCTCCATCGCGACGGATATGCCGGTGCAGACCTCGTATTGTTTCTGGAAGGAGTCGCGTCTACGGCGATCCGATTGCGGTTCCAAGACGCCTTTCCCCAGCCTGATTTTACGTACCTTTTAGGCGCGTCCCAACTATGGTCCCGTCCTGCGCGAGGCAAACGGGCGGCGAGGCAGATCGAGGCAATCGAGAAAAGCCACGTCGCCTCGTCGCGATGGGCGCCCGCAAGGCGCGCTGTCGTCGCCTTGCGCGCCTGCGAGGAGTGCTGATGAACGGGTCGTCGTTGCGTGTGTATTGGATGTTCTCCTTCTTTTTCTCGGTCGTCGGGCTCGATCAATCCGCCCGCGCAGAGACGCAGCCCGCGACCCCCGGCGACGACAGGACCGCCCCCGCGAAGGCGTCGGAGCCCTTCGGCTTCGGCGACTTCGGCTGGTTGAACGGCTCGAACAGGCAGCACAAGGCAATCCTCGACACGGAGGCGTTCACGGGGAGCGTCATGCTCGACGTGAACTACCCGTATTCGTTCAACCGGCCGATCGACGACACCGTCGTGGGGTCGACCGCCGTCTCGCGCAACAACGAGCTCACGCTGCAGTTTCTGGGCTTCGGCGGCGACCTCCACTACGGCGCGGCGCGGGGGCGCTTCATGACGCAATTCGGAACACGCGCGACACAAATTCCGAGAAACGACGGGAGCATCAACCGAGGCCAGTTCGATCTCGCGACCGCCCTCCGCTACGTGAGCGAGGCGTACGGCGGACACCACTGGGACACCTGGCACGGGATCAATCTCGACATCGGCATTTTCATGTCGTACGTCGGGCTCTTTTCGTACGCCGCCTTCGAGAACTGGTCGTACCAGCCGTCGTTTACTTCGGACAACACGCCCTGGTTCTTCAACGGCGCGCGCCTCCAGGCGTTTCCGCTCGACACGTTCAAAGCCGAGCTCTGGCTCATCAACGGCTGGCAGACCTACGGCAAATTCAATGAGCTGCCCGGGGTGGGCTTTCAAGCACTCTGGCGCCCCGTCGAATCGTTCGAGATCCTGTCGAACGGCTACATCGGCTGGGACGCGCAAGACAACCCCGGGCGCATGCGCTTTCACAGCGACAACAGCGCCGAGCTTCGCTACTACAACGCCCCCGAGCAGTTCTTTCACCGCGCGGCGTTCTCCGTCACGCTCGATATCGGCGGCGAAAATGGCGACGGCGTCACGGCGTTCGGCGGAAGCGGCAAAGAGTTTGGGCCGGGAGGCCAGGGCAGCGGGTGCACGAACGCGACGCCGTGCGAGCAGAACTTCTTGAGCGGGATGGTGTATCACCGCCTGTCGTTCTGGCAGGATCGCATCGGGTGGACCGTCGGGGGCGGCGTCATGCACAACCCAGGGCGCTATCTCGTGCTCGCTCCGACAGGGGCCGCGACGCCGGGTACGCCGATCACGGGATTCGATATGAACCCGGGGTCGAAGTTCGACGCCTGGGACGCGTCGACGACGGTGCAGTGGATGCCGAACGAACAGGAGACATGGCTCATCGAGTTCGTGCACCGCGAAGCGAGCGTTCCGTACTTCGCAGGGCACGGCGGCGTCACGTCGCCCGATGGATACGTCACGACGGGCGCCCCGAGCGGCTGGCGCCCCGACCTCGTCAAAACGGAATCCAAGGTCATTGCGGCGCTCCTTGTCCGCTTTTGATCGACGAGGCGTTATTTATGTCCCGGTAATGGGGCCTCTCGCGGTTTGCTTTCGGGCAATGCTCCAAGGGCCGTCGTTGCGAACGTCGGTTCGCACTGACGTCGAACGGACACTTCACATTGTTTCTCGAAAAAACAAGGGTTTCTCGAGATCCATGAGTCGGGAGTGTTTCGGCGAAAAGTCTCCCGGCGCTCCCAGCAGTATCGATTGATGTGCAAGTATTTTCGATATTGGAGTCATCAATTTTTATGACCTTTTTATAGGTCGCCGAACTATGGTCCCACGTCATGCGACAGCCCCCAAAGCGGCGCACGTCTCGTGATTAGCCACTAGCAATCGAGCTCCAGACCGAATCCATCGATCAGGAAATGGCGCCTAGGTTCCGGCCTTGGCGCGGGGGAATTTATTTACGTAATCGCAGCCTAAGGAGGAGTTTTTTCATGCACCGGTCAACGTTCCTTCGCACGTGTCGAGGCCTCGTCCCGCTCACGTGTCTATTGCTCATTCCAGCGGCTGCGGCGGCGCAGCCGGCGGCGCCACCACCTCCCGTCACCGCGCCTCCGGCCGCGCCTCCTCCCGCCCCACCGCCCCCGGCTCCCGCGCCGCCAATGACGGCGCCGCCGATGACGGCGCCGCCGCCTCCCCCGATGGCGCAAGCTGCGCCGCCGGCACCCGAGCCGGCCCCTGCTCCGGCTCCGGCTCCGGCGTCCAACGAAGCCCCCGTGCCCTTCGCCTTCGGCGACTTCACGTGGCTCAACGGATACGACCGCCGGCACAAGGCGCTTCTCGACACGGACCTCGTTCACCCGATCTTTCTCGCCGACGTCAACTACACGCACTCGTTCAACCGGCCCATCGACCAGATGGTCGTCGGTTCGACGTCGCTTTTCCACGACGACCAGATCGAGCTCTTGGACATCGGCATCGGCGCAGACCTGCAGTCGGCGACCAAGGGCACGTACATGCGCGGCAAAGTGCTGCTCCAGTTCGGCGGCCGTTCCACCGTCATCCCGCGCAACGACGGAAGCAATCTGAAGGGTCAGTTCAGCCTCGCGACCGCGTATCGGTACCTCAGCGAGGCCTACGCAGGCATTCACTTCGACATCCCCGGCAACGCGGGCATCAACGTCG
>CAZVPE010000259.1:0-7657 GCA_964628155.1 uncultured Polyangiaceae bacterium
ATGCCTCGGATGCGAGCGATGCCTCGGATGCGAGCGATGCCTCGGATGCGAGCGATGCCTCGGATGCGAGCGACGCCTCGGATGCGAGCGACGCCTCGGATGCGAGCGACGCCTCGGATGCCTCGAACATCCCGCCAGGCTTGCTCGCGTATCCTCATCAATACGCGACGGCAATCTGTACCGGATTTGCCCATTGCTGTGGAGCCTCGTTCGACATCGCAACGTGCGAGACAGACCAATACACGGTGGGTTACGACAGTACCCTCCCTGCAAGTCCGACCGCGTACAGCGCCGGTCACCTGACGTTTGATTCGACACAGGCCGCGCTATGCATCGCGGCTCTTCAGAATTGGCCGTGCGGTACGACTTTGACGAGCGCCCAGAATGAGGCTGTCCTCACGGCATGTCACAATGTCTTGGGCGGCACCATTGCGATCGGCGACACTGGATGCGTCTCGTCGTTCGAGTGTGTAAGCGGCGCCTACTGCAAAGCTGGGACGTGTACGGCGCTTGTGGGCAGCGGCGGGACGTGCACCCCAGGCGAGACCACCGACTACCAATGCAGCTTCGTCGGCACCGGGGAGCCTGCTCTCTACTGCAACCTTTACCCGGATAACGGCGTCGGCGCCGGCCGCGCAGGCACTTGCCGTGCCGCGCAGTCTAATGGCATCAGCTCGCTATGCTCCGACGGTGTAAACTATTATTCTGATTACGCTTGTGCCAATCAGCTGTGCGATATTGCTAATACCTTTACCTGTGTTGCTACAGCGCCGAATCCTGCCGATCCGACAAACGGCTCCGAGTGCTCGAACTACGTGCTCGCCGACGCGGGGACCGACTGACAAGCGAAGCCGAGCCGGGCGCGCTGTTAGGGCGTGCCCGGCTTCTACCGGCCCCTACGCTGAAGCCGGCGGCGGCCAAGCGTAGAAAAGAACCCCATGCAGCCGCTGCCCGGGTTTCTCCGCGACATCGAGAGCACCTCCTTTTGGCGCACCGTGGCCCCTTGGCTACATATCGAAGCCCAGGGGAACGACAACGCGGCGCGGCCGTCTCCCGTCGATGGCGCCGAAGTGAGCCGTGCCGAGCACTGGCCCGCGTCCGGCTATCTCCAGATCGACGCCCTCCTCGACCGCGCGAAGGTATACTCCCTCGCTCGGGCGGTTGCGGAGATTCGTTCACGCGCCATCCACCCTACTTTCCTTTACGTCTACGACGAAGCGTGGGGAGCAGCTGACGCGCTGCGCCCCCGCCTTTCATCCTTCCTGGGCGCCGACTTCGACATCCTCCCCGATGTCTGGGCCTGGCACATCGACCCGCGCACCGATGGCGGGGGATGGCCAATCCATCGCGGCGTCTACCAAGACGTCCGCGACGCGGCCGGAACCCCGGGCCTCGTCAACGTGTGGATCGCCGTCACCGACGCCACCGAGCGAAACGCGTGCATGCACGTCGTCCCGCTGGATCGAGATCCCCATTTTCCGGCCGATCTCACCAACCTCGGGGCGCTCGATGACTTCGGGCTGGCCTTGCCAATCCCCGCCGGCAGCGCTCTCGTGTGGAGCGCCAACGTCGCTCACTGGGGCGGAACTTGCGATCCAACGTTCGGTGAGCCGCGTGTCAGCATGTCCTTCACCCTTCGGGGGCGACGCGGGCTCGAGACGGGCACCCCGGGCCTCCGCCTTCCCCTTTCCTTTCGCGATCGGCTCGACGTCATCGCGGACCAGTTTGCCACCTACGGCGAACGGGAGCTCAGCGCCGAGCGCAACGAAATGCGCTGGGCTGTGATGGTGAGCGAGATGCGGATGGCCGCCCGCCTCGTCGCGGCATCAAAGGGCTAGGTCAAAACCCCATCTGCGCGTCAATCTCGGGACCGATCGTCGGGATCAACCCGTTGCCCCCGAACGACAGATTCGCGCGCAGCGCTCCGATGAGAGCGTACCTGGCGGTCGGCGCATAACGAACGCCGCCGCCGAAGTCGATGAACGCCGGTCCGTTCGTTCTCCACATGTCCACGTTCACGGTCGTGGGCATCGTCGCCGCGCAGGCGGTGGTCGACATCGTCGGGCACAGCGTCGCGGTGCCCGAGGCATGTCCGTCGAATGACGACACGCCGGCTCCGGCGAACGCGATCGGCGCGATTCCGTCGTTCGTCAGTCCGTCCTTTGCGAACACGCCGGTCACGCGCGCCTCGAGATAGACGGGCGCGCTGAACCCGTATCCGTCGGCGGCGGCCTGCGTTCCGGGATATTGGAGAAGCACGATGCCCGCGCGCGCGCCGATGAGAACGTTGGCGTTGAGCGCATAATCCAGCGAAGCGTAGAGGCGAACGTTGGCCAAAACGACGCCTCCGTTGGAGGTTCCGGCCGTCCCAGGCTGAAGCTCGTTATTCTGGACTTTCCCGGCCGCTGAGTGCGGCGGAAAGTCGGTCCCGAGTCCTGGCGCGTAGCAGAAGACATTCAGGCTGTTGGCCGGCAGCGCCGTGTTCGGATTCAGCCGGCACAGGTCGGTTCCCTGAGGCATTTGAACGAAATCGAAGTGCGCCCCCACTCCGACCCACCACCGCCGAAGTGGCTCTCGGGTCGCGAGCCTTGCTTCGTGTTTTTCCCGCGTGTCCTCCGCGCTGCTCCCGTTCGCTTCTTTCGTCGGCGGCTCTGCCTCCTTTGCGCCCTTCGTCGGCACGCCGGCTCCTTTGGATTTCGAGTGGCAAGATTTGGGCGGGTTCTTGTTGGGCAGGTGCGGCGGGGGACCGTAGAGCTCCTCCCTTACCGGAACTTGATAGGGAGTCTTTGCTTCTCCATTGCCCCCGAGGGGATCCATATCTTTATTGTACGCTTGAATATAGTAACGCATCGTTCCCGCGACCATGTCGCCACAAGGGATCAGCCCTCCCCAGCCCTTGACCAGCCGCGTGAGATCGATATGGCTCCACTCGACGTCGTCGTGTTCTTTCGAGTGCTTGTACCTCACGATGACGTGATACGTGTCGGGCGGTCCCCCATCGATGAATACGGGCAGTGGCGTATCGACTTTTTGTTCGGGTACGGGCGTATGAACGAACTCCCCTTTCGAGGGCTGTGACAAGACGGGGGGTGGCGTGACGGGCAGAGGCGCTGGAGGGGGCGGCGCGACGGGGGCGGGAGCTGGGGGCGGAACCGCGGGTGCGAGCGGCAGCGGAGCGACCGCAGGCGCGGGAGGAGGAGCGGGTGGGGTCGGCGCCGCGGCAGGAGCGGTACCCCTCTTGACCTCTTCCCACACCGCGCGCAGATCGGGGGAGTCGTAACTGGGGTTCAGATCGATCGTGGGATGAAGCTTGAGCGCCTCTCCGAAGGCCTTTAGGGCGAATCCCTTGTCGCCCGCTCGAAACTCCATCGTTCCGATGTCGCGCAAGAGCGCGGCTTGGGTACCGGTCGAGCAGTTCGCGGGCGCGCATCCGCGCAAAGCTTTGTCGAGCCGAGCGGCGCCGGACGCGTAGTTCATGCCGAGATAGTCGGTTTCCGCCTGACTCATCGCCTCGACCGCGGCAACCTCTGCCCGGGAATTGGCCGCGAGCGCCGTTCGCGGGAGTGCAAGGCAGACGAAAGGGAAGCACCCGACCAGAAGGAGAACGAATCGCACGGGCCCATTCATACACCGAATAGGGCACCGCCCGCCTCGTGCATTGGATCTCATCCTGCTGTAGATTTCACGTGCACCGCGAACTGAACGCCACGCGCGCGGAGCTCCTCGTTCGACGCGGCGAAGCACGTGCGCGAAAGAGGAGAAAAGAGAGAGCGCGAGCGGAAACGAGTCGGCCCGCACGCCGATTGCACGTCCTACGCACCATGCATTCGCACTCGGTCCGTTGGTTCGCCGCGTTCTTTATCGTCGCTCCGAGCGTCGCTCGTGGTGCTTCGCTGGCGGTTCCCCCTGCGCTTCATCCGCTTGGTCCGGCGTACGCACCCGCCTCGCCGTTTGCAAGCACCGCCATGACTCAGCCCGGACAGCAGCCTTTCCTCGAGGGCTTTTCGGGCAATCAGGGCGTCGGGTCGTCGATGAATCAGCCGGGCGTTCCTGATTTCTACGACGGCTTCGGATTCAACCGGGGCGTCACGCCTCCGAACCAGGGAGCTCAGCCCGCGAGGCCCTACCCCAACTACGCGACCGCCCCGCAGCCGGGGAGCCCCGGCGTGGCAACCGACGGCGCGTACGGCTTCTACAACGGCTTCGGCGGCGGTCAGCCGGACGTCGGCTTCTACGCCGGCTTCACGACTCCACGTTGAGCTGCTCGCCGTC
Source organism: uncultured Polyangiaceae bacterium (assembly GCA_964628155.1). Taxonomy (GTDB): domain Bacteria; phylum Myxococcota_A; class Polyangia; order Polyangiales; family Polyangiaceae; genus Palsa-1150. Next base: position 4,273 of record CAZVPE010000259.1, read on the forward strand.
CGCTTGAGGGGGCGGAGGCGGGGTCCGGGGCGGTTCGAGGACGAGGGGCAGCACTTGATCGATCCGCTTGATGAGGTGAATGACGAGCTCCGCTCGAATGTCCTTGGGAACGTCGTCGAGGTCGGGCTCGTTGCGCGCCGGAAGAAGCACGACTTTAATCCCCGCTCGGTGGGCGGCCAAAAGCTTCTCTTTGATTCCGCCGACCGGAAGAACGCTCCCGCGGAGCGTAATCTCGCCGGTCATCGCGACGTCCTTCCGTACGGGGCAGCGCAGTAGTAGCGACGCGACGGCGCTGAACATCGTGACCCCCGCGCTCGGACCATCCTTCGGTGTGCCGCCCTTGGGCACGTGCAGGTGGAGATCCGTGGCCTTCAGAAACTCTGGGTCGAGGCCGAGATCTTTGGCTCGGCTACGCACGAACGACACGGCCGTCGCGGCACTTTCGCTCATGACGCTCTTCAGGTTGCCCGTGACCATCACTTCGCCGCGTCCGGGCATTTGGGTGGCCTCGATGAACAAGATGTCTCCCCCGGTAGGCGTCCACGCGAGCCCGGTCGCGACTCCCGGCGAGCTCGTTCGTTCGGCGAGATCGGGGAGCTGCCGAGGCGGGCCCAAGATGGCCTCGACTGCCTCGGCGTCGGCGACCATTCGAAGGTCCGGCTGCCCGTCCGCGATCCGCATGACGACGTGCCTGCAAACGGCGCCGATCTCGCGTTCGAGCCCGCGAACGCCGGCCTCTCTCGTGTAGGCCTCGATGATCCGCGCCAGCGCTTCCCTGGTGAACTCGAGGCGCTCGTCGGTCAATCCGTGGGCGCTCAGTTGTTTGGGACAAAGAAACTCTTTGGCGATGTTCAGCTTTTCGGCGCGCGTATATCCCGGACAATCGATGACCTCCAAGCGGTCCATCAATGCCGGCGGGATCATTTCGGGGTTATTCGCCGTGCATAAAAAAGTCACCTGAGACAGATCGTAGGGAACGTCGAGGTAGTGGTCCTGGAAGGTAGAGTTCTGCTCCGGGTCGAGCACCTCGAGGAGCGCCGCGGCCGGATCGCCGAGAACGTCCATTCCCATCTTGTCGACTTCGTCGAGGACGAGGACGGGATTCTTCACCCCTGCGCGTTTCATTGCTTGAACGATGCGGCCGGGCAGCGCGCCGACGTACGTTCGGCGGTGGCCGCGGATCTCCGCCTCGTCGCGCACCCCGCCGAGGGCGATCCGGTGGTAGCGGCGTCCCATCGAGCGGGCGATCGATCGCCCGAGCGACGTCTTTCCCACACCGGGCGGGCCGATGAAACACAGAATGGGAGCCTTCTTGCTTCCGGCGAGCTTGCGGATCGCCACATACTCGATGATCCGCTTCTTGACCTTCTCGAGACCGAAGTGATCTTCGTCGAGGCACCGCCGCGTATCTTCGACGTCCAGCTTGTCGGGGGTCGACTTGGTCCAGGGAACGTCGCTCAGCCACTCCAGGTACGTGCGGGTGACGTTGTACTCCGCCGATTGAGATTGCATCGCGGCCAACCGCCCGAGTTGCTTGCGAGCGACCTTGTGCACTTCGTCGGGTAGCCCCGCGGCACGCAGCCGGTCGCGGAGCTCTTCGACTTCGTCCTCTTCCCCGCCCTCCCCGAGCTCCTCCTTGATGGTGCGCATTTGCTGTCGCAGGATTTGCTCGCGCTGCGACCTTCCTTCGTCGGCGATCATCGAGCTCACCTCCTTCTTGACGCGTAGGAGCTCGAGCTGACGATTGACGATGGCGAGCACGGCGCGGACGCGCGCTTTGGGAATGAACGTTTCGAGAATCTTCTGTTTGTCGGCGACGCTCGCTTGCTCCGGCGCGAAGTTCGAGGCGATGAGGTCGGCCAGCGCGCCGCTCTCGCGGACGTTGTCGAGAATCCCGGCAGTCTCCCGTGGCAGGTTCGGAAGAAGGGCGAGTACCTGACGGGTCCCTTCGCGCAAGCTCGCGCCGAGCGCGTCGAGTTCGACGTCGCGCTCGAGGTCTTCGGGAATGCGGCGGGCTCGGGCACGCATGTAGGGCTCGAGAGCGGCATGATGCGTGATCCGGAACCGCGCGAGCCCGTGCAAGACGACCGAATAGTTGTTCGGGCCGAGCCGCAGCACTTTGACCACACGAGCGACCGTACCAATCTCGTAGAGGTCTTCGAACCGCGGCTCGTCGACTTCGGCGTCTCGCTGGCTCACGATACCGACGACGGCACGCTCCTGACCGACCAGATCTTCGACCAACCGGACGCTGCGGGGACGGCCGACGTTGATCGGAACCACGCTGGCCGGAAAGACGACGCTGTTGCGAAGCGGTAGGATTGGAAATAGTTCGATGTCCGCCTGCGAACGCGAATCGCTCATCATCTATGCGTATAACCTGCACGGGGGCCCGGCTCCAGGTTTGCGCAGAAACTACATTGTCGGCTCTCGCAGCGGGCTTCGGGCGCGCCCGGCTGGACCGCTCCTTGCCGCCAAGATTCCGCGAAGGCCGTGCTAGAGCAAGGGCGATGCGCTGGCCGCCCTTCCTCGCGTTCGCAGTCCTCCTCGGGACGTCGGCGGCGAGCGCATGCGGCGCGGGAGCGCTGTCGTCGGCCGATCCGCAATCGGCCCTCCGCGCCTACGCGCGCGCTCTCGAGGACGGACGGGCCGACGACGCGTATCGGTGTCTCTCGGACGAGGCTCGCCGAGGAATCTCGGTCGAAGCGTTCCGGCGCATGGTCAAGGACGACCCCGAAGGCGTCAAAGAGATCGGACGGAGCCTCGAGCGACCCACAGCGCCGCCGGTCGTTACGGCGACGGTGACGAGCCCGGGAGGTCAGGACCTTCGTCTGGTGCTGGAAGACGGATCTTGGCGGGTGGACGTGTCGAGCATCGAACTCTACGCGCAAGACACGCCGCGCCATGCGGTCCAGGGGTTCGTCCGAGCGGTGGAGCGCAAACGATTCGACGTCGTCATGCGCTACGTGCCCGATGCGCACCGGGAAGGGCTCGACGCGACCAAGCTCCAATCGGCGTGGGAAGGCCACGAAAAGGACGAGATTCAGCAGGTGGTCTCGGCGCTGAAGCAAGCGCTGCCCGCGGCGACGATAGAAGAGACGGGCGAGCGGGCAACGATGCCCTACGGGGCCGGCACGTTGCAGCTCGTGCGCGAGCACGGCCTCTGGAAGATCGAAAACTTCGATTGATCTCTCGTTGGACTGCCACTGCGAGAAGCCCCCCGGGCCCCCCCGGCCCCTCTCCGCAAGCGGCCGCAAGTGGAGAGGGGTGACTTCGGGTCTCGCGATACCAAGACCTGCTCGCGCTCTGCGCTTTGCGGCACCTGCGGAAGACCTCACCCCCGGCCCCTCTCCGCAAGCGGAGAGGGGTGTCTGCGGTCTCGCGA
>CAZVPE010000260.1:0-7623 GCA_964628155.1 uncultured Polyangiaceae bacterium
TCGCGCGCCCACGAAAATGCCCGTGCTTTCAAGCGATCAAGTCGTGGGACCATACACGGTAGAGCCACCGATTCTTGAACTCGCAACCGCGGTCCTTCTGGAGGGCGACAAGCCCTGGTCTGCGGAGCGCCTGCCTCTCGTCAAGGGTCGCGTCGGCGATCGGCTGGACCAACTCGCCGTTCGCCTGGGCGATGCCGAGTGGCTCGATGGTGCGTTCAGCGCTGGCGACTTGATGATGGTCTCAGTGCTGCTCAGGTTGAAACCGTCGGGCATTCTGGACCAACACCCAGACCTGGCCGCTTATGTCGCCCGCGGCGAAGGGCGGCTCGCCTACAAGCGAGCCTTCAACGCTCAACTGGCGGTTTACTCTGGCAAGCCGCCGATCGGGCCTTGAGAACCCCGCACGTCCGTGGCACGCAAAGAACCATGCCTCTTACCAATCAACAGCGCGCCGAGTTCGACAAGTTGGTGCGATCCCACCAGACCCTGCTTTTCATGAAGGGCAACCGTCAGTTTCCGCAGTGCGGCTTCTCCGCGACGGTCGTCGGCATACTCGACAAGGTCACGTCCGGCTACGAGACGGTGAACGTGCTCGAAGACGCGTCCCTGCGCGAGGGAATGAAGGAGTTTTCGAGCTGGCCGACCTTTCCTCAGCTCTATGTGAGGGGCGAGTTCGTGGGCGGTTGCGACATCGTCAAGGAAATGTACTCGTCGGGGGAGCTACAGAAGCTGTTTCAAGTCGACCGGGAGGCCCCGAAGGCCCCGAAGGTGACCGTGACGGCCGCCGCGGCGATGGCGTTCAAAGAGGCAATCGCCGGCGGCGGCGACGTGATCCGCCTCGAGATCGATGCAAACTACGAATGTCAGCTTCTCGTCGGCGCCAAAGAGCGCGGCGACTTCGAGGTGGCGTCGAATGGCGTCCTTCTCTACATCGCACAAGGTTCGGCAAGCCGAGCCGAGGGCATCACGATCGACTTCGTCGAAGCGCCTCAGGGAATGGCATTCAAGATCGAGAACCCGAATGAGCCTCCGCGGGTCAGGCCCATTGGGCCGAAAGAGCTCAAAGCCCTTCTGGAGGCGGGGCGGGTCGAGCTCTTCGACGTGCGCCCCGACAACGAACGCGCAAAGGCGTCGATCACCCAAGCCAAGAAGCTCGACGCGGAAGGCCAGAAGTACCTCTTGAGCCTCGAGAAGGACGCACCCATCGCCTTTCACTGCCACCACGGAGTGCGCAGTCGAACCGCCGCCGAGGAACTCCTGCGCGAAGGATTCACCCGGGTATACAACCTCGAAGGCGGAATCGAAGCATGGTCGAACCAGGTCGATCCGTCCGTCCCACACTATTGACCAACCTCGGAACGCGACCACGGGCCCCTCCCCGCCATGCTTACCGACGACGCTCAGGGCACGTAAGCAACACCGCGGTAAACCGTGCCGTAGGTCGGACCTGTCACGACGCTGAACGACTCGCCCGGGGGCAGCGTCGTCGCGCTGATCTGGTCCGTGATCGTCACGACCTTGTTCGGGTCGGCGCCGTTGTCGCCCGAGCTGCTCGAGGTCGCCGTCGTCGCCCAGAGGGTGACTGTGCCCGCGGCCTGGTTCACGACGCCGTCCATGTTGCGCAGACCGGTCGTCGTCACGGGGGGCCACGGCCCGTCCGAGCCCGTCAGATTGTCGGTCGTTCCGGTGCCGACCAGACCAGCGGTGAGCACGTAGTCGAGCTGCCAGGTGCTGCCGACGAGGCTCCACTTCTGGAGGCCGGCGTGGCTCGCCACGTCGGTGGCGTTGCCCGAGCCCTCGTCCGTCACGTACATCGTCGTCGGGTTGGCGAAGAAGACGGCGAAGGGCGTGTAGTTCCCGCCGGTGACCTTGGCCGAATCCGTCGGAAAGCCGGGGACGATGCTGATGGTCTGCGACGCCGCGTTGGCGACCGTCGGAAGCGACGGGACTGTGTAGACGGTCTGGATGCCGTTGCTACCGCTGCCCTTGGTGAAGTAGAGCGCGCCGTTGTACTGGGCCACGCCCCGGTAGTTGTTGTCCTTGCCGGCCTTGTCGACCGTCCCGCCGTCGGCGACGAGTCCGCCGTCGACGAACTGGTACTGGATGAGCGGGCTGACCTCTGCCGAGTTGTTCGCCGGGATCCCCGCGTCGGACGCCGAGCCGTTGATCGGATTGACGACCTCGAGCCCGGTCGTCTCGGTGACGTTGGGGTTCGTCGAGTTGGGGAGGCCGAAGGTGGAGGCACCGCCGTTGTTGGCGTTGCCGACCGAGTAGTAAAGACCGTTCGGCGCGAGGAGGGCGTTGCGGCCGTTGTTGCCGCCGTAGTTGACGGTCGGCGTATAGGTGAAGTTCCCCAGCGCATCCAGCGATACGATCGTGCGCGCGAACGCGTAGCTCGAGCCGAAGAGGGCGGTCACGGGGTTGGTCGGATCCTGCCCGGGGACGGCGTCGGAGTTCGACACGTCGAGCGCGCCGACGGGGGCGCCGGCGTAGGCGACGAACACGACGTGCGCGAGGCCGTTCCCATCCACCGCCAAGTGCAGGCCCAGCTCCGACTTCGAAGAGAAGCTCGTGACCACCTGGCTGGTCGGCACGGAGATGGTGTTGAACACCTGACCGTTGGTCAGGTTGATGTCCGCCAGCTGGATGGGCGAGGTGACGCCGAAGCTACCGTCGACCGGGGCGTTGTTCCACACGTTGACGTAGTCGTTGCCCGCGACCGCAGTGACGGTCGTGGCCGCGGTTTTCACGCCGCCGTCGGTGGCGAAGGTGCCGTTGCTACCCGGCAGCGTCGTACCGACGGCCAGTGACGCGACGGCGCCCTGCGCGTTGGTGTAGGTGGAGCTACTGACGACGAGCGAGTTCGGAGCAAAAACCTCGCACGTCACCTGCACCGTCGAGGTCGAGGTGGCGGGGCACGATCCGCCGTCGGAGAGCGCGCCATCGCCCGCGGTCACCGTCAGCGTCACGACTCCGGGAGCCGTGCATGTGAACGTTGTGTTCGCGGCGTTCGACGCGGAGAACGTGCCGCTCGGCGCCGACCACGCGTAGGTGAGGCCCGAGGGGTTCGGCCCGGTGGCGAGGGCGGTGAGCGTGGACGAGGTGCCGACCGCGGTCTCCGCCGGGCTGACCGACACGGAGCTGATCGACGCGCAGCTGTACGTCGAGCCGTTGATCAGCGCCGAGCCTGCGTCCGCCGCCGCGGTGTTGCACTGGAGCGCCACGGCGACGGTCGTCGTCGCCCGCCCCGTGACGGCGAAGGTCGCGCTACCGGCGCAGGTGACTGTGCCGTCGGTCGACGCGCCGCTGAGCGAGATTGTGTAACCGCTGCCCGCGGGGAGCCCGCCTACGAGGAAGTTGACCGCGTTGGCGTTCGACAGGTTCACCGAGCCGCTCTGGACGAGCGTCGACGCGCCGTTCGGCCCCGTGATCGTCCACGACACGAGGTTCAAACTCTCCCCGCCCGGAAGCGTCAGCTGCAAGCTCACTTCGCCCGCGTTGGCCCCGCTCACGGGCGGCGAGTCGGTCGCCGCCTTCCCGGCCGGCGGCCCGCCCAGCGCGGGGGTCGACGAACAGCCGATTTGCGGCAGCGCAGACGCAGCGGCAGCGCCGCAGCCCATGATGATGGCCGACGTTCGCAATATCGATTGGATGGTCTTCGTTTGCATGATGGCTCCGAGAAGGAACGGCACACGTCCACGGACAATGGCGCGGCCGATAGAGCAATTCGTCGGCCAGCGGCGCCAGTCGCACTTTTTGCCGAGAAATCTCGGGCGCGCCCCCCGTGTTCCGACCGAAGCCCGGAAAGGACCCTCCGATTCTCGAACGCGAGCGCGGAAGTCGCCGGAGGGCCCTCTCGGCGCGAGCCGACGGGAATCGACGTATTTTGGGCAACTTGGCCGGGTTCGCTCCGTTGGAGCGCCGAGGGCGGCGAGCGCTCACCAGTCGAAGAAGTAACCGAGGGCAGTCCCGACTCCGAACTTGAACGCCAGAGTGCCGGGGTTGTCCGAGGCTTGGGCTCCGCTCGAGAACACCGTCTGGTACCAGGCCGAGATGGAGAGAGACTTCCGCCGATCGAGGTAGAGCCCGACGATTCCCTTCATCAACGGGACGGCGGAGCTGTCGACGAAGTTCCATCCCAGCTTGGCGTCCAGCGAAAGGAACGAGCGGCCGGGGAGATTGAGGACGACGGTCGGCTCAACGACCAGCAGGTCCAGGTCCGGGTAGCCGCTGCTGGCAAAGGAACGGATCCAGGCGACCTGCCCGGTCACCGAGAGCCATCGGGCGAGGGCGATGGAGATCGCGTAGCCCGGCGTCACTGCCCAGGCGGAGCCGACGGGTGGCTTTTCGGGCGATATCCACTGCAGGCCGAGTGACAGGTACTGGTGGACACGCGCGCTCCCGTAGAAGGCCCACGCGAACGCGGTGGTGATTGCGCCCAAGCCGGTCCGGGCGGGGCGGTCCGGCGCGTAGGGGTACACGGCGAGCACGGGGGCCTTCACCTGGATCTGAAACTCTCTCTGGCTCCCGAAGACGACCTGCGGGTTGAAGAGCAGCCGGTCGGCGTTCGCCACGCCGCCGAGCCCCTGGTAGGTGTCGAACTGGAACAGGACCCCGCTGCGCGAGAAGGCGATCGAGTCGATGCCCTGGAGGATCTGCAGGAGTGCCTGGGACCGCTCCTCGGTCTTCGCCGAGTCCACGGCATCTACGATCTCCGCCGGCACGAGCGCACCTTCCGGGCCGAGGGAACGGCATGTCTCCGACAGATTGCTTCGATTCGCCTGGAGGCACTCCACGAGGGGTCCCGCCTCGGGTGGTACGTCGGCGCACAGGCGTGCGGCATCCGCTCCGCACGCGGCACGGATGGTCGAGATCGTCTCCGCCGCTTTTTGAATGCGCTCGACCTCGGGCCGGCAGGAGGTCGATAGGTCGTCCTCTTGCCGGATGAGGCAAGCGACGACCCGGCCGCGCCCCGGCGGGACCTCGCTGCACAGCCGATCGATGTCCCGGCGGCACGTCCGCGCAAACTCTTCGGCGATGCCCCGGAACTTGGTGTCGGCGGCCGCCATCTTCGTCCCGCACGCCGCGGAGAGCCTCGTCTCGTTCTGCCGGAGGCAAGCTTGAAGAGCCCCGCCCCCAACCTTTACGCCGCTGCAGAACTGCTTCACGTCGGCGGCACAGGCGTCCTCGGCTCGCGCGGCGCGGGTCCCGACGAGTCCGGCGGCAACGAGTGCAGCGACGAGCGGTGATCGCAGTTGAGCCTCAGTCTCCGTTCCGGTTCGCGCTCACGCTGAGCAAGCGTCGAGCCGTCAGCCGCACAGCGCACCGCGTCCTTCACGGGTCTGTCCCGCTGACGGTCTTCGCCTTGCATGCCCATCGTGACTCGAGAAGGACCACAAGGGATAACAAGAAAGGGCAACTGCATGATCCACACGCAAAGAAGGTTTGCTTCCGTTCTTCTCGCCGTGCTCGGCCTGACGCTCGCGGGCGTCACGATCGCGAACGACGTGGGCGCGGTCATCGGAAGGCCGCTGACGCCCATGAGCTACGCCGGCGTCGCGAGACGCACGGTGCGCCGCTCCGCGTATTACAACTACAATTATCACTACTGAGTCAGGCGCCCTTTGGCCCCTATTGCCCATTGCCACTGGCTGTGACCACTCGGCGCGTCGACAGCGCGGAGCGGCACGTAGGGGGAATGCAAGTTCGCGCGCTGGCGAACCCTCGCACATACGTTGCAGGCCGAGAGCGCGGGAAGGCAGCAACCAATGGACCCGCTATTCCAACCAGTTTGGACGGACCTCTCCGAAGGGCTACACGGCCCGTTGAAGTTTCGGCTCGTCATTCAGCCTACCATCGCGGCCATCTTGTCGATCCGGGCCGGCATCAGGGATTCGCGCGAAGGGCGTACGCCGTTCACTCGAGCGCTGGTCTCGGACAAGGGGCACAGAGGGGAACACCTGCGCCGCGGCTGGGGCGACGTCGGAAGTGTCTTTGTCGCCGCGACGATCGTCGACATCATCTACCAGCTCATCGTGAACCGCTCGGCCCATCCGCTGCAGGCCATCGTCGTGGCGGCGCTCCTCGCCCTCGTGCCGTATCTCTTGCTGACGGGACCCATCAACCGACTCGCGCGCCGGCTCGCGCAGCACCGCGCGCACGCCTCACCCTGAATCGCGGCCCGTCGATGCACCACGCCGGGGACCGACGGAGAAACGCCATCGGATAGGCGAACGCAGATCGCCTACCTTACGCGGGTGAAAACCTCTACGGGATCGCCCTCATCGAAGTTGAGCGGCACGAAGAGCTTCATCGGCTCACCCGTCTCCTGTTTCGAGAACACCACCGAGATCTGCGGCGCCCCGGGAGTAATTGGTTCCGGGCTGAGAAACCGCCGTTCGCCCTGATAAACCAGAGTCCACCGAAGAGTACGAAACGCTACCGCGAGCTTCTTTCCTTCGGCCCGCACCGTGAGCATCCCGTAAGCGGGATGCTCGTATCTCCCGACCAACGTTTCGATCGGAAAGTCGAGCGCGACATCCGGGACATCCTGCAACGGTTCCGGCGTTTCTTTGAGCCTTCCCTCCCAGTCCAGCGGCTCGAGCCCGAGAAGGCGATCGTAGGCGCTATAGGCAAGCGCCATCAGAGCCGCGGTCGCGAGATCCCTGTTCATGAGGACAATGAGTCCTTGCCCGGTCTCGGGAAGAAAGCCCAGATGCATCGTGAATCCGTCGATGGCCCCGTTGTGGGCCACCAAGGGATGGCCGCGGTAGTTTTCGTAAATCCAGCCCAAAGCGTAATAGGGGTGCTCCACCTCGGGTTCGGCCGACTCCGGCATTTCCGCTTGCGGGCGATGCAGCTCACGCCACATGTCTTCCCCGAGAAGCGCCGGCGATCTCGTCGCGTGAAACGTCAACCAGCGGGCGAGATCGTTCACGCTCGTCTGCACGGCTCCCGCTGGCGCGATCGCGCTCAGGCGTTTCAACATCGGTATTTCTTGTACTCTGCCATTGCGCAGCGCGTATGCAGCGGCATGATCGGAGTCGGCCTCCATCGCTTCTGCCGAAAGGCGAGTGCGACGCATGTGGAGGGGCAAGAGTATCCGAGCCTGCACGAAGCTCTCCCAGCTCTCTCCCGAGACTTTCTCGACGATTCGACCGGCGACGACGAACATTGGGCTGCTATATCGCCACTTCGCGCGGGGGGGACCGCTCGCCTCGAGGAATCGAAGGCGGTGGTAGAGCTCATCGCGCGAGAATGGGGCCCTGTACCAGAAGAGATCATGCCGCGGTAAACCGCTTTTGTGGGTGAGAATGTCCCGCGTCGTCAAGGTCATCGACGCCACCGGGTCCCGGAGGGAAAAGTCGGGAAGGTACGTACGGACGGGAGCGTCGAGCGCGATTTTTCCCTCGTCCGCAAGCAGAGCGATCGCCGTTGCCGTGAATGCCTTCGAGCAGGATCCGAGAGGGAAGAGCGTGTCGGGCGTTACGGGTAGGCGCTTGTCCAGTTGGCGGTAACCGAAGCCGCGGGCGAAGACGACGTGTCCCCGCTGGACGACTCCCACGGCCACGCCCGGAATCTGGTCACGTGCCATGAGACGGCGGACCAGGGGCGCGAAATCGG
>CAZVPE010000261.1:0-7531 GCA_964628155.1 uncultured Polyangiaceae bacterium
TATCCCTCTTCGGCCTCACGGAAAGCGGGATTACGGTATACAGACCATTTATCTTGCGCAGCGTCAGCGTGCGTTGACGGACGGTCATTGCCCAAGGCGAATCATGACTCGGCCGTTTACGGGCGATCGGCGGACGCCGCGGCCGCTTCTGGGGGCAGGGTGAGATCAGAGACGTTCGTGGTGTTCTGCTCGGCCGCCCAACGCTCTGTTCGTCGATACAACGTGCGGCGGTCGATCCCAAGAACCTGCGCAGCTCGAGACTTATTTCCTCCGAGAAGCGACAAGACGCGCTCGATGTACGTGCGCTCGAGTCGGTCGAGCGTCACGACCTCACTCAGATCGTTCGCTTCGACGGCAAACTTGTCGACACGATAGCCGCGTATTCTCTCCGGCAAATCGTCGATCATGATGCGCTCGTAGCGCGCAAAGGCCACGGCGCATTCGATGCAGTTCTCCAGCTCGCGGACGTTGCCGGGCCAGCGATAGAGCATGAGTTTTTCCGCCGCCTGAGTGGACAGTTCGAGAGGTTGTTGGCCGTTACGAGCGGCATGCCGGCCAAGGAAATACTGCGCCAACTGGAGAACGTCGCCGGCCCGCTCGCGAAGCGGCGGCAAAGAGATGCGTACGACATTGATGCGGTAATAAAGGTCCTCCCTGAATCGCTTTTGGTACACCTCCTCGTCGAGGTCCCGATTGGTGGCGGCGATGATGCGCGAGTCGAACGAGATCTCCTCGTTCGAACCAACGGGCCGTACCTTGCGTTCCTGCAGCGCGCGGAGCAGCTTCACTTGCATGTCGAGCGGCATTTCCCCGACTTCGTCGAGGAAAAGGCTGCCTCCGCTCGCTTTGACGAACAAACCCACCCGCGCCGTTTTGGCATCGGTGAATGCGCCGCGCGCGTGGCCGAACAGCTCGCTCTCGAGCAAGTTCGGCGGGACGGCGGCGCAGTTGATGGACACGAACGGCCCTCCCTTTCGCGCGCTCGTGTCGTGTATCCGCCGCGCGATCAGCTCCTTTCCGGTCCCCGTTTCGCCTTCGACCAGAACCGTGGCGTCGCTATCGGCGATGCGCGCGATGGTGTCGAGGACCCTCGCCAGGGCCGGGCTGGAACCGATCATTCCGGGGGGCATCGACGCGGCTTCGATCTTCGCTCGGAGGTGCTTGACTTCGGCGCTCAGCTGCCGATGCTGCAGCGCTCGAGCAAGGACGAGCCCCAGAAGCTTGACGTCGATGGGCTTCGTCAGAAAGTCATACGCGCCCGCGCGCATCGCGCCGATCGCCGTATCCAGATTGTTCTGGCCCGTCACGATGACGACGGGAACGTTGGGCTGGATTCCGGCTACCCGCGAGCAGACTTCCAATCCATCCATCTCCGCCATGAGGACGTCGGTCATTACGACGTCGAAGGGCTCCCGCGCCAAGAGCGCGAGAGCCTCGCGCGCCGAGGTCATGGTGCGAGTCTTCAGGCCTTCAGCCTGAAGCGCCATGGCCAACACGTCACATCCCTCCTCCTCGTCGTCGATCACCAGCGCCGTGCCGTCCATGGGCACGCAGCGTAGCAGACGCGATGAGCCCGGGAAGGGCGATTGAGGGTGGCGATGCCGGGGTGAGCCGGATGGGGCCGCCGACCGCGAGCGCGGGCATCGACATTGCACATGGCGCCGGCCGCCATGCAAACCTTTCGATGCACCTGCGGAGCGCGCATTTTCTTCGAAAACACCCGGTGCCTCCGTTGCGAGCATGAGCTCGGGTTCTTGCCCGACGTGCTCACTCTCATTCCACTCGAGCCCAACGGCACCGGCGAATCGCAGACTCCGCACGGAGCTTTCAGAAAGTGCTCCAACTACGTCGACCACGGGGTCTGTAACTGGATGGTACCGAGCGGCGCCGCAAACAATGCTCTTTGCCAAGCGTGCCAGCTGAATCATGTCATTCCCGATCTGTCGCAGCCCGCGAATCGCGCGCTCTGGAGCGAAGTGGAGAAGAGCAAACGCCGGCTCCTCTACACTCTCGAGCGGCTGAAGCTCCCCTTGCAGTCGAAGCAGCAGGATCCGGAGCACGGCCTGGCCTTCGACATCATGGCCGACGCGGGCTCGACCCGGGTCCTGACGGGACATGACGATGGTCTCATCACGCTGAACCTGGCAGAGGCAGACCCCGCCGAGCGGGAGAAAATGCGCCTCGCGATGAAGGAAGGGTATCGAACCATGCTCGGCCACTTTCGACACGAGATCGGGCATTACTATTGGGACCGGCTAGTTCGCGGTACCTCGAACATTGCCCGGTTTCGCGAGCTATTCGGGGACGAAACCGTCAACTATGCGGAATCCCTGCAGCGACACTACGCGACGAAGCGGAGCGACTTCGCGGAGTCGTTCATCAGTGCATACGCGGCGGCACACCCATGGGAGGATTTCGCCGAAACATTCGCCCACTACTTGCACATCGAAGACACTCTGGAAACCGCGCACGACTTCGGGATCTCGTTTCCGGCGAACTCGGCGACAGGCAAAGCGCCTGAGATCACCGAATTCGATCTGCGAATGGGACAGTGGGCTCACCTGACGGTGGCCCTAAATGCGCTCAATCGCAGCATGGGGCTCCTCGACGCCTATCCGTTCGCCATCTCGCCGGTCGTCAATGCAAAGATCGAATTCGTGCACCTTCTCATCACAAACCGTTGACCGCCGATCAGGTGGGGTGTTCCTTTCGTGGGACAAGGAATCGAGCCTCACGTCGCGGCACTGGAATCGATGGTGTCGCTGAAGCAGCCGGCGGCACGGGGGCAAGATGGAATTCGCCCTCGTCAACACTTCGGAGTGTGAAGGTCGACTGCGATGCAGTCGTGACCGAGAGGCACTGAAAAAAGTAACGCGGCGGCGCGCTGCGCAGAGAGCGCTCGGCCAAAGCGCCACATAGGGGTCCTAATTCGCCACGCTTCGCCAAGCATCGCGCTTTCCATTGCGTCAAGGGTGGCGTCTCATGCCGCCTCCAAGCGGTGTCTCTCCCCGTCGGCAGGCGTCCCGCACATGTCTAGAGCAATGGGCGGCCCTAGGATTTCAGTGCTCGATCCCCCCTGGGCAGTGAGCGCTGCGACGACTCGCGTCGCACCTCGGCTTTGGCACGGCACCTGCTGGGTCAACCGATCGTCGAGAAAGGGAGGGCGGATTGGCCGCCTTTCGTTCGACGAGATTGCTTGCGTGCCCCCTCGTCGCAGACGGTGCACCCGAGTCGTCAACACCGCGCCCCGGACCATGCGTTTCGCGCTTTTTGCTCGTGGCCGTAATCGCCCAAGGGCGGCGAAGCGTCGTTGCGCTCAGCAGCGGTAAGTCAGCCATGCCACCAATGATTGCGGTAGATGAGTGGATCGCTTCAGAGCCGCAGCACGAAAGCGCGGAGAAACTCGGAAGCGTTCCCATGCCCGGTACCCTCGTGGAGGGCGGTTATCGCATCGTCAGTCTTCTCGGAACCGGATCGATGGGCATCGTCTTTCTTGCGCACGACGAGACGCTCGATCGTCGGGTCGCCATCAAGTTCGTTCACCCAAACCTTCTCTGCCTGGGTTCCCGGGAGCGATTTATTGACGAAGCCCGGGCGATGGCGCGCGTGAACCATTCGTGCGTACTTCAGGTCCATGCCTTTGGCGTCCACCAAGACGCGCCGTACATCGTCATGGAATACGTCGAAGGCTGCACTTTGGAAGCGTGGCTCAAGAACCAGCCGGCCCCTCCCGACTTAGACCTGGCGCTCCGCATCCTCGACGACGTCTGTCGTGGGGTGGCAGCCATCCACGCCCAAGACACGGTTCACCACGACATCAAGCCAAGCAATATTCTCCTCGACGACCGCCTTCGGCCGCGCGTAGCCGACTTGGGACTTGCCGCTCTGCGGCGACGAGACGAACCTGGGCATTCCGAACTCGTCGGCACGCCCGCCTACATGGCCCCGGAGGTTGCGTCCTCGCGCAAGAACGATGATCCGACGCTACGCGCCCGCGCCGATGTGTACTCACTCGCTTGCGTCTGCTACGAAGTCCTCACCGGTCGTCTGCCATTCGAGGGAGACGGCAGCATGGGGATGTTGCTTCAGCACGCCTTGGCACCCGTGCGCCCGCCGAGTGGCTTGCGCCCAGGCCTGCCGGAGCACATCGAGCGAGCACTTCTGAACGCTCTGGAGAAAGACCCGATTGCCCGGACTTCGTCGGTCGACGTGTTTCGTCGCCAGCTCGCCGTCGGAGTCGGCGGCAGGGGGGTGGATCCCGCGCGCATTCTGGTCGCCGAAGACAACGACGACTCTCGGGAGACGCTGAAATGGATGCTGGGTCTCGCGTTCCCAAACGCTGAGCTCGAGTGCGTATCGGACGGCCTCGCCGCCCTGGAAGCCTTCCAACGAAAGGCGCCGTCGGTGAGCATTCTTGATTTGTGCATGCCGGGGCTCGACGGAATGGATCTCACCAAACTATTTCGCAAACGCCTGAGCTCTGCGGCGATGCCTATCATCGTCCTCACGGGATCCGGGGGGCCGAACGAATGGCGGCAACTCTCGGCGCTTGGTGCTGATCGCCTGCTCGTCAAACCCGTGATTCCCGACGATGTCGTGGCGTTGGTCCGGCGGTCGCTCCGTAGGCAATCTTGGGGCGTGCCGCAGCTGGTGGTGTGACTGCGAAGAGGCGAGCATTCGTCAGGCGAGCTCTCAGCGACGAAAGGAAACGTTACGAAGTGATCATTGCAAAGCCTACCCGTGTAGGAACAGCACTTACTGATGGGGGAGCTCGGTGAACGACGAGTGGGGCGAAGGCCACGCTCTTAAGGAGGAGGTCAGTGCGATGAACTCGATGAAATGCATGAAACTGTGTTTGTTGCCTTTGGCGCTCGCGTGCACTTGGAGTTCCTCCGCGCTAGCGGAAGACTTCGTGGTCGCGCAGCCACAGTCGCAAACGACGACCGAAAGCGTGACCGAAAAGGGCGGTCCGAGCCGGCTGCTACTGACGAGCGGCATTGCCACCTTTGGACTGACGTACGGCGCTGGAGTGATCGTCGCTGCGACCAGCGACCGCGATGCCGACCATCGAATGTTTGTGCCAGTGGTCGGGCCGTGGATGGCGCTCGTGAACCGCGGTGGGTGCGGGGGCCCGACCGGGCCCTCGTGTGACGCGGAGACAGCGAACAAAGTCCTCATTGTCGCCGATGGCATCGGTCAAGGTTTGGGCATCTTGATGATCGTGGACGCATTCCTGAGTCCCGAGACCGTGACGGTCACCCGTTCGAGGACCGCCTTTCGAAAGGCCTCCCTCCGGTTTGCCCCTACAGCGCTGCCGGGCGGCGCCTATGGGATGCTGGCGACGGGGACGTTCTAAACCGTTCGCGGCGGTCAAACAACGTAGTGACAAAATGCCTCATTGACGGGTTCTTCCGCATCGTTACGGTAAGAGGGGACGTCGCGATACCTCCGGCGTGTACGTGCGTTGGCCCGCCAGGAAGGACATGTCGGTCACGTGAGCAACAAAACGAGCTTTGCCGGCGGCGAGCGGCTGGTCCTCATTGTGGATGACGAGGAGGGTGCGCGCGAAGCACTTCGTGAAGTCGTCGAAATGGTGGGATGCTCGGCGATTCTTGCGACGAACGGGGCAGAAGCTCTCGAGCTCATAGCGGAGCATCGGCCCTGCCTCATGATCCTCGACCTGGTCATGCCCGTCATGACAGGAGTTCAGGTGCTCGATGCGCTGCGGAGGGACCCGACCCTTTCGGGTCTTTCGGTCGTGGTCTCGACGTCGGCACCAAGCCGCGCGCCCCCCGGGGTGCCGGTCTTGGCGAAGCCCATCGACATCGCGGCCCTGTGGGCTTGCCTGCGGCGATCGTGCAGCTGCACGCCGCACACGTTTGGAACCTGATTCTGTCGAATCGATTTGCGTTCACAACGCGGAAGAGCCCGAACACGAATCCTGCGTGGAGCGCCGACCATGACGGACTTGATCGTGCTCGCGGTCATCGTTGTCTGCCTGGTGACTGCCCATCTGGCCATCGTTGCTGGCCTCGCGCGACGCGCGCCTCACTTGCCACGCAGGGCGAAGGCGAACCCTTTCGCAGACTTCCAAATCGCTCGGCGTAGACGCGGCTAAACTCGGCACCATAAAAGACCACCAGGCTTGCGACGTAGATCCATGTCAAGAGTCCTAGAATTCCGCCGACCGCGCCGTACGCAGCATAGCTGGTAAGGTGTGCCAAGTACCATGCAAGCAGCCACTTGAGGCCGGACAAGAGGACTGAAGCGAACAGCGCTGCGCCGAGAACGTCGCGCCAGATCACCCGCGTCTCGGGCACGATGCGATAGATCGCTGCGAGAAGCAGTGCCAGAAACCCCACCGACCCGATCGCCTCGACGATTCGCCAAAAGTCCTGCGCGCCGGCCGGGACCGCCAATGCGCCCGCCGTTCCGAGGGCCGTGCTTAAGATGAGCGAAGCGAGCAGGGCGGTCGCCGCCGCCAGAACCACGGCGAACGAAAACACTTTCGCCCTCAGCGCGTGCAGGATGCTGGGCCAGAGCCCTCGCTGTTATGCGAACGTCACCCGCCAGATGAAGTTGAGGGAGGATTGGAGCTCGGAAAAGACGCCGCTGGCGCCGAGGAGAAGCGTCAGGGCGCCGACGACGGCCCCGACGCCACGGGCGGTTCGGTGCGTCTGCATGCTTTGCAGAGTTTGGTCCAGCAAGACTCGAGATTCAGAGGAAGTCGTGCCGCCGACCGATGCGATGAGGTGCTGCCGAACGCCATCGCCATCGCCGAGGATGACCCCGATCGCCGTCAGCGCAATGAGGGCCAGAGGAAAGAGGGAGAAGAGCGCGTAGTACGCGAGCGACGCGCCAAGGCGGTAGCAGGCGTCGTCCGACCAGCGGACGCCGGCATCTCTCAGCAGCCCACCCAAGGCCCCCGCGAGTGCGACGAGGCGGAGCCATCCGCTACGGAGCGCGCGCCGGGTCGTCTGCATCACGAATACCGACCATTCTTAACGAACTGCCAGCCCCGTGCCATACGCACCGCGAGCGCCTTGCTAGCCGCTCGACGCTACGTGCGGTTGAACATTGAGCGTCCCCGTTTACCGAAGTCTACGCTGGGGAAAGGACGCGTCCCCGCGATGGCTCGACCTGTGCACCTCCCGACCCCGGAAGGACCCGAGAAGCATGAACAGGAACGAAAAAGCCATGACCGCGGCGTCGGACCCGCATCAGGCGCACGTTTTGGGAAACATTGCGGACCTACGAATCCGCGCACGGGAGGAACTTGGCAAAGGCGCCATCACCGGGAATTATGGGTGCGACCCCAGCACGACCATCGAGATCTTGAACCGGGCGCTGGCGACCGAGCTCGTTTGTGTGCTTCGCTATAAGTTTCACCACGTCGCGGCTCAGGGCATCGATAGCGAGGCGATCAAAGCCGAGTTCCTGGAGCACGCCAACGAGGAACAGGCGCACGCGGACCGAATCGCCGAGCGAATCAATCAACTGGGCGGAAAGCCGAACTTCGACCCAGCGAGCT
>CAZVPE010000262.1:0-7515 GCA_964628155.1 uncultured Polyangiaceae bacterium
CCTCCCCGAGCCAGGTGCTCGTGTTCCCTCTTTCGACCCACGCCCCGCCTCGCTTGGGAAGTCGCCTTGACTCAAGCAGACGGCGTTCCGAGCCCGTGCGTCATAAAGCCTGAGTGGATCCGCATCGTCGAGCGCGCGTGCCTCGGGCCTTTGATCGCGACCCTGCCGGAAGCGCGTCGGGGGGACATCCGCACCGAACGGCAACCAGGTCTTCAAGTAATTCTCGCGAGTTGTCGGTCAAGACCGCGCCCGCGCTCAGTTTTCTCGAATTGCTGATGCTGATTTCAATTCCCGTTGGGTCGCCGGTCCAGCTGCGGCATGATTCGACCAAGCCCGGTTTTGGCGCGGTCGAGAGAGCGGGACCCGCCACCCCCTCGACTGCGACCATGGCGTCAGCTTGGGATGTATCCGACACCATCGACAGCATGACCGTTGCCTCCACGCGCTGAACCAACCCTGTCCACCGGTGCCGAAAGGACCTCCCGCAACGTATTTGCCAGCTTCCTCACATCGACTGGTTTCGCGAGATGCTCGACGAACCCCGCCTCGATGGCGCGTTCGCGATCGGTCGCCTGCGCATATCCCGTTAGTGCAATGAACTTCGGCGAGCGGTGGCCAAGCTCCAGCGTGATGGTACGCGCCAGCTCGTAGCCGTCCATCTCAGGCAGCCCAATGTCGAGGATGACGGCGTCTGGCATGGTCTGACGCACGCTCGAGAGCGCCTGCGTCGGCTTCGATGCGACGAGGGAATCATAACCAATCTGGGTCAAGTACTCCGCGAGCAACTCGGCGCTGTCCGCGTTGTCGTCGACGACGAGCACGCGACGTCCGAAGGGCGTATGCGCCTGCTCGGCCGGGTCCTGTCCCGCGGGCTGGGGCGCGGCGGCGACAACGGCCGGCGCGTGCAGAGGCAAATGGATGCGAAAACACGCTCCCTGTCCCGCCCCGGCGCTCGCGGCATCGATGCGGCCCCCGTGCGCAACGACGATGCTCCGCGCGATGGCCAGGCCGAGCCCCAGTCCCCCGGACTGGCGGTCGCTTCCCTGCTGGCCTTGCGTGAACACGTCGAATACGCGCGGCAGAAGCTCGGAGGCGATTCCCTCGCCTTCGTCACGCACCTCGACGACCGCCTCGTGGCTCTCGGAGCTCGCCGTCACGAATACGGCATTTCCCGCAGGCGTGAACTTCGAGGCATTCATCAGGAGGTTCGTGATGACCTGCACGAGTCGCTCCCGATCTCCGTCTACGGCGATAGATGAGCGACCGGGGCTCGAATAAAGGCGGAGTCGCTTCTCGTCGAACGCCTGCGCAGTGCTCTCCGTCGCCTGCGCGATGATCTCGGCGAGTTCTACCCGGGTCCCGTTGAGCGACAGTTTCCCGGAAGTGACCCGCGAGATGTCGAGCAGATCGTCCACCAGCCGAACGAGATGGCGCGCCTGGCGATCCAGGATCTCCAGCTCGCGGCTCGTCGCATGACCACGCTCGCGAATGAGCGATGTTGCGGTCACGATAGGTGAAAGCGGGTTGCGGAGTTCATGCCCGAGCATCGCTAGGAATTCGTCCTTCTTGCGAATCGCGATGGATTCCGCCTCGAGCGCGCGGACAATCGCTTCCCGCTCCCCCTCCGTGTGCCGCGCGCGGTAGAGCGCTTGCCCCCAGAGGTTTGCGACGGCCGTCAGGTACTCACGCTCGGCGGCGTCGAAGGCACGTCGATCTCGGAACGTCAGGGCGAAGACGCCCACGCATTCCTCCCCCACGACGAGCGGGATAGAAGCATGGGCCGTGATGTCCCCGCGGGCGGCGCCGGGGAACGACGGAAAGCATGCGTTCAGTTCATCGAAATCGGAGAGCCAGACCGCGATTCTGTCTCGTGCCGCCACGCTTACGGGAGTCGATGCGGAGATGGTCCACGCGCCGGCCGTGGCTCGCAACTCCAATGTCGAGGCGAGCATGCGCAGGCCGCCGCGCGTCTGCTCGAGGAGCGAGCAGCCGTCGGCCTCGAGCGGCGCCGCCCGATCGATCGACTCGAAGACGCGCACGATATCGGCGACGCCCTCGGCGCGCACGAGCTCCGTCGCCGTGGACTGAAGGTGCTCAGCGCGCTTCAGGAAGAGGTCCTTTTGGCGGTTCGTCAGCTGCAGATCGCGCACGAAAGCGGCGTTCTCCAAGGCGTACGTGGCGCGGCGCGAGAGCTCCTGCGTAAGCGCGAGGTCGGCGGCTCCGTAGCCTCGGCGCGATTCTGCCGAGACAAAGGAGATAGCGCCGATGATCTTCCCCCGGGCGAATAGGGGAACTGTTATCCCCGAGACGAGGCCCAGGTCTCGGACGATCGGCAACAGATCGGGATCCTTCGCGAGGGCGGCAACGAGCACGTCATCGGTCACGAGCTCGACCAGCTCGGGCTTCCCGGTGCGCACCACGGCGCCAACCCCTGATGGGTCGTGGATCGAAGCCGGCTGCCTGCGCCGAAGCTCGTTGGCGAGCGCGATCTTCGCCGGATCGACGTGCGCGATGGCGACCCGTCGGAGCGATCCGTCGTCCTGGAGCAAGTCCACGCCGGCCCAGTCGGCGATCTCCGGGACGGCCAGCCGCGCGACGGATGCGAGCGTCTCGTCGTAGTCGAGGGAGCCTGTCAGGATTCGAGATGCCTCGTCGAGGAATCGCTGCGCCTCCTCCGCGCGCTTTCTGTCCTCGATGTCTCGGAAGACGCTCAGGTGGACCCCTGGCGAGACGTTCGCGACCGCGCCAAACTCTGCACGTCGTATCGTGCCATCCGGCAGGAGCATCTTGCCTTCGCCTGTCATCATGCCCGTGTTGCGAAACTTGCCCAGCCGCGCCGGCGCCTGATCCCGGTCCGCGGGCGGGCTCAGTTGAGCCGAATGGGCACCGATCAGCTGATCCCGCCCTCTGCCGAGCAGGTGGCAGGCGGCGGGGTTCACGTCGACGATGCGAAACTCGTCGTCCGTGAGCATGATCCCATCGAGCGCATTCTCGTAAATTGTCCGGAACCGGTGCTCGAGGTCGCGCTCGCGCCGTGCGAGGTTCTCCTGCGCCTCTACCGCGTCTTGCACGTCGGCGAGCGCGCCGATCCACTCGATGACCTCACCGGTGCTCGCCCGAACTGGCACGGCTCTGGTTTGAAACGATCGCCACGTATTGTGCCCCACACTCCAGATGCGTCCATGAGTTCCATAAAGAGCCCTCTCCGCGCGCACGGTCGACACCCATTCGTTCATGACGCGCGGTCGATCGTCGGGGTGGACGGCGGAGATCCATCGATTGCCGCGATGCTCTTCCCACCCTTGTCCGGTGTAGCCTTCCCATGCGGGTTGGGGTTCGACGAATTCGCCCTCGGCATTGGAGATCCAGACGATGTCGGCCGATGCCAGGAGCAAGCTCTTGTACCGCGCATCGCTTCGCTGCAGTGCTTCGAGCTCAGTCCTCAGCCGCGTACGATCGAGAACGACCATGACGAAAATGGGCCCGTTCGGCGCCGGCGCGACCCCGAACGTCCACACCGTGGGAATCTCGGCACCGTCCTTACGGAGTGCCGGCAGTTCCACGGTCGTCAGGTCTTCCGTCGCCAGCTGGGGTGGGGCATCGGGTTGTCGAAACCGCTCGGGGACGATTCGGTCCGTGGGCTGCGAATCGAGCTCGTGCCTCTCGTAGCCGAAATACTGCTCGCCCGCGATGTTGGCGGCAAGGATCGTGCGCTCGGCCGTGAAGGCGATGAGCGCCTGGGGGGAATCATCGAGAATCGCCGCCAGTCGCCCCGGCCCGGCGGCAACACGAGCCAGCACCGACAGGAGTAACCGGCCCGCCGATTGGTTCACTGCGGCCGGCCCTCCCGCTCGCGCGCGGGGACGTCGAGATCGGCTTCGCCAGCCGTGAGCAACGCAATCTCCTGCGCTCGACGGCACCGCACACCTCGGGGCTCCTCACAACCTGCGAGCACGATGCTTAAGTCACACACGGCGGCCGTGATCGCAAGCGCCGACGAAGTGTTGCACATCGCAAACGGCGCCTTCTCATGAGGCTGGTGCCGCGCCTGCGGCTGAGGACGTCTATTGGGAATAAGGCCGTCAGAATTTCACCCGGGCCACATGCCGTTCGTCGCCGTCCGAACCCGCCTTGGTGCCCGTCATGTACGCCTTGGCCATTTCGAACAAATACGTCACGCCTTCGAGGCCGGATGCGTCCCAGTAGGCGGCCTCGCTCGGCTCGACAATGAGAATACGTAGCGAGGGATCGTCCTTTCCCTTGGGAAACCAGATCTTCCAGGCTTCGGACCACAACTTGTCGACTAGTGCCCGTTCTTTCACGAGGCGCGCGACGCCCGTCACCGAGACGAACTGCCGCTTGTTCTGCATGCAGACGTTGACGCGTGGGTCGGCCTCGAGCTCGAGCACTTTGGGCGAATCGATCGCGGTCGAAAAGTACAACCGCTGTGGGTCGTCCTCATTGTGGACAACGGACAGCGGCCGCGATCGCAACCCGCCGTCTTCGGTGCGCGTAACCAACATGGCCGTATGGAAATCAGCCATGAGCTCTTTGAGTCGGACGCGTTTTTCCGAGTCCGTAAGCGTCGTCGTAGACATGAATGAGAACCTAAGAGGCGGCGCTGGCGTCGCAACCCCCCTTGGGCTGTCGATGGCCGCACACCCAGGCGCCAGGGAGAACCTGGCTTGCCGCACGCCCTCGTGCATCAGAGGGTAGTTTTCGATCAAAGCGCGGAGGTGCTCCCGGGGCCGAGCCTGGCATCACAATTGAATCGAACTGGCAGTGCGCCGACGTCCGGTTGAGATTCGCTCGAGAGGCGAGCGGTCCTTGCCGACAGGCCTGCCTTTGCTTTCGGCTCGCTCTCGGTTTTCGGAGGTGGCCACCTCCGCACTCGGTGGACTGCTGGGCGGATTGGCCGGGGCGGTCCTCGTCATCGGAGTCACCGAGGTGCTCAAGGCAATGCTGGCCCTCGTGTCCAGACAGAACACCTGGGTTCTCATTGTCGTGCCTCTGCTCGGGTTGGGGGTCTCGGTTCTAGTGCTCTACGGATTCGGACTGAGCGGCGCAGCGCAGACCGGCCTACCCCAGGCGGCGACCCCGCCGCAGCGCTCGCGCTGGGCGCGCACGTGGAGGGCCTTCCCCCCGGGGCTTGCCCGCTCGGATATCACCGCCGACCTCGTGACCTTCGCCGGCGAGGAGAATCGCTTTCCGTGGCGCCTCGCACCGATTCGCCTGGTGGCTATCGCCGCCACCGTCGGTCTTGGCGCGCCCATGGGGACGGAGGCGCCCGCGGCATACCTCGGAGTGGCCGTCGGAGCGGCCCTCGGGGATCGCGGTTGCTGGTGGCGCCGACTTCTCAGGCCAGCAGCTGTGGCGGGAGGCGCGGCGGGCGTGGCAGCGCTAATGGGGATTGCCCCGGTGGGTACCGCGTTCATTCTCGAGATGGGGCGAAGGCGGAACGCCCCACTCAGCGCCGGGCGGGTCACAGCGGCGCTGGTGGGTGGCATCGTAGGGTGGCTCATGAACGTCGCTCTCGGTGTCGACCTGATCCGCTTGGTCGTGCCCAAGGAGAATCCGCATTCGTTCGCTCAAGCGGTAATCGCGGCGTTGTTCATCGGTGTGCTCTCAGGCTCGATCACCTCGCTCACAGGAGCGGCGATCTATCGAGCAAAAGCCTGGGAGGCCAATCCTAGAACCCGACTCGCGCTCGGAGGTCTTGCGCTTGGGATCGCGGCCGTGACCCTGGTTCTGATCGCCGGCCCATCGGCCGCCGTGGGCCCGGGCGGTGGGGCAATCATTTGGGTTGAGAACACGCATCCCGCGGTGCACACCGTGCTCGCTGTGGCTTTGCTGCGCGCGGTGGCCACCACGGCTGCCGGCGCGACAGGGGGATGCGGTGGCGTGTTCGTGCCGTTTCTGGCGGTCGGCGATCTCGCTGGAAGAGTGTTCGCCCCGGGCCTCGGTTTATCGGGAGATCTCGCCGGTTCGGCCGGTGCTGCCAGCGGAATCGCCGGAGGCTATCGTCTGCCGTTCACGGCAGTGGCGTTGGTCCTCGGCCAGGGCGGCCCCCACCTCGCGACACTGACCTGTCTGGCGGCCGTTGCCGTCGCAACCCTCGCCGGTGCGGGCGCACGCTCGGCGCTGGGTTATTTCTGCCGTATTGCCCACGCGCCGCCCATCGACGAGCGGGTTCACCAACTCTGACTCGGCTCCCCTCGACAGCCCGGCGCCCTTCGCATGAGCGGTGCGGGGGCGGCGAGCAACCGCGCTGCTAGCGGCCTTGCAGCAAGTTTGCCCTTCTAGACAGGCTGGCGATGGCGCCTCTCGCGAAGGTGCCCACCGCAGCCGGAATGGCGACCAGGCTAGCGACGATGTCCGCGGTGACCTCGCGGCACGCGAGGCGAACCTGGAGCCGAAGGAGAAACGGCATGCGGTTTCCCAAGAAGATGGCGCGTTCGGCGAGTAGCAGCGCTTGGTCGGCCGACTGGGTTGCGGACTTGATTGAGGAGAGGAGACCGCGGGCACGCTCCGATCGCTCGCGCGCGCCCCGTCCCGCGTGGTGGGCGAAGTCGTCGAGCCGGACGCCCTCGACGCGAAACTGCCCCGGATTGTCCATATTCCAGTCGTCGACGAGTACCTCGAGCTCTGATCTCCTTCCCTCACCGAACGCGAGGTCGAGCACGTCAGCCAAGTCGTGCTCCGACTTTAGCAGCGCCGTGAGGACCTCCTGGCCGAGCTCTCCGTACAAGCGAGGGATCCAGTGCGACTCGAACGCATCGCGGCAGAGTCGCATGAATACGAAGAGGTCCAACAAGTTCAGCTCGGGCAGGGGGCCGGACGCAATCTCGATCGCCGACGAGACGTAGAGCAGGCAGCCGCTCATCGCGGAGTCGCGGATCTCGCGCCGGGACGACTCCTCGAGAGGCGCCATCGCCTGCATGATGCGCTCGCAAAACTGGGAGGCCTGGCGCTGCACATGCTGCTGAAGCTGCGCGTCTTGCATGGGTCAAAGGTTTGCAAGCCCGGAGCCGCGCAGCCCAAGCGGTTCACGTTCGTGGACGACCCACCCCAATGCAATTCAGCTCCTGCACAGCGTCGCGGCGCCCGGCTCTCTTTTCCCTCTTGCTTGTCCCTCTTGCGTGCGCCACCTCGGGCTGCGCGGCGCATGTCAAGAATGCCGCCGAAGCCGTGTCTCGAGCGGCCGTGCCGGTCACTGTGGACGAGTCGCTCCGGTCGTTCGAAGACGCTGCCAATCGAGAGCGCTTCAGCCAAATCCTGGGTACACCCGAGATGCAGAGGGCTGTGCGGGAGACTGCGCGAGCGGCAGTCGAGGGTGCCGTCGCAAACGTGAGCGTGACGCCGGAGCAACTTGCCGCGGTCGCCCGGGACGTGGACGCCGTCGTCGCGAGCGCGACCCAAGTGGCTCTCGCGAACGCCTCGCGCGAGATCCCGCGTACGCTCGCGCCCGCCTTGGGGGAGTCGGCCGCGACCGTCCTCGAGTCCCCACGGCTGAAA
>CAZVPE010000263.1:0-7408 GCA_964628155.1 uncultured Polyangiaceae bacterium
CGGACCAAGGGGAGACGTGAAGGGACACGAGGACGCGGCCGGGCGAGGCCATGGGCTGGTCCACTTCTAGTGTCGGCGTGGCCGCGAGGCGAGCCCAGCGATTCGGGCCAATTTCGGGGGGAAGCGAGGGTCACGCCACCAGGCCCGGCAATGCGCCCGTGAATTGAGCGGGGCTGCCGAGCGTGGCGAGGTTGACACCGAAGATCGGGGCGAGGGCCAACCAGGCGTCGTTCACGGGACGGTTGCCGGTGAGACCTCCGGTCTGCGTTCCGAGCGGGCCGTCGGCGACTTTCAGAAACGTTCCCCCCTGGATTCGTGTGTTCTTGCCGCCGAAGACCAAAAACGGAACGTTCTGCTGATTGTGGCCCCAGCGCCGTCCGACCTCGCTCACGTAAAGAACGACCGTGTTGTCGAGAAGCGTGCTGCCGTCGATGTCCGTGGCCGCGTCGAACTCCTGGACCGCCTGAGATGTCTGGTCGGAGTAAAAGCGATCGATGGCGGCCCACCAGGCGGCGGTCGCTGGGTCCGACGCGTCGAGCGGTGGGGAATGGGGCGACGACACCGCTCCTCCCGGGAGGGTCGCCCCATCGAATGTGCCAGGGAAAACCACCCAGCTCGTGCCTGACGACCAGTCGAAAGTCGCCACCCTGGCCAGGTCACAAAGAAAGGCCGCTTTGATGATCGAGAGGTGCAGCCGCCCCACGACTTGATGCGGGTGGCTCGTGGGATCCGCGGCGTTGTAGTAGTCGCACCCCGTCAGCCGGGTCCCTCCCTGCGGTGCTAGCGAACCGCTCGCCCCCGCGCCGTTCTGCAGTATCATCGGCGGCGCTGCCGGTACTGTACACGCCGCGCCGGGAAGCACCGCCGCGGAGGATCGCAGCGAGGCCTCGAGCGCCTGGATTGCGTCCGCGTGGGCGAGCAGTTTGCCCTTCTCGGAGGACGGGATGAGCGTGCTCAACCGCGCCAGATCGCTGCGCATGAAATCGAGCACGCTGAGCTTTTGAGTGAGCAACCTCGCCGCGCCCGTTCCCGGTGGGAGGGCGCCGCCGAGTATCTTGGCGAATGCGGTGCTCGGATCGGTCTCGGGGTACATCGGTTGCCGCTGAGAATCGATGGACGCATTCGCGAGATTGGGCGGCCGATACGAGAGCACCCGCGGCGCGACCTCATCTCTGTCCGACCGAATGTCGGCCGCGAGCTGCAAGGATCCGAAGACGGTCCGATTCGACATCAGCGCGCCCGCCCCGCCGAGGACGGGAGATTGGTCCAAGAACAATTGATCGATCGACTCTCCGCCGGCGCAATGGTCTTGCTGGCCTAGCCATCCCAGGGTCGGCACTCCGGTCATGAGGGCGACCGTTCCGCCCTCAGCTGTATAGGCGCCCGCGTTCCCACCCAGGCGGCTCGCGCAGACGATGTTCAGGCCGTCGATGAGGACCATCTTCGATTGAAGCGGCGCGAACGCGGCGCTGTTCGCGGGTAGCGAATACGTGGTCGTCGTGGCGGCGGCCGCGGGCCTCCAGAGATCGAGCGGCGACCCCTGGCTGTGACGGATCACCAGAAAGCGCAGAGGCGGTGGAAGCCCTTGCGCCCGCGCCTCGATGGCGCGCAGGAGCGGCAGAAGCAGCGCCGCGGACCCCCCGCAGCCCCGCAGAAACGATCGCCGGGCCATTCTGTACGACGTCAAGTCACACCTCCGCTATCAGTCAACAAGCAATACTTCGAGCCGCGCGATACTGTTCGGGTCGACGATGAACTGCACTTCGACGATGCGGCCTTGCTCCACCTTGAAGGCCCAGACCGCGCGCGGGCGGCCACCGGGCGCCCACGCGGCGCCGGGCGTGCCGTCGACGAGCACGGGCCGCGCGACCTGAGCGCTGCCAAGAAAGACGCGAGCGACGTCGCTGGCGCCGCGCACTTCGGGGACGAGACGCGGGGCCCCTTTCGCCGCGTTCGCGGCGGCGGCTTTCACAGCGGCGGAGTCGACGCGCAGGATGACTTTGGGATCGAGCACGGCGAGGACCGCCTCGAGGTTGCCGTCGCGCGAAGCAGCCATGAAGGCTTCGGCGACTTCGCGCTGGGACGGCAGCTCTTCCTCCCTCTCTCCCGCCCGTTGCACGCGTCTTCGCGCGCGGCTCGCGAGTTGCCGCGTTGCGTCCGCCGAGCGCCCCACGATCACGCCGATGTCCTCGAACGAGAGCGCGAACAGATCGTGCAACACGAAGGCGACGCGTTCGGGAGGGCTCAGGGCGTCGAGCACGACCATCATCGCGGAGCCTACGGCGTCGGCGAGCAGGATCTCGCGCTCCGGATCGGGCGACTCGGATGCCGAGACTGCGCCTTCGGCCACGAGCGCCGGCGCCGCGTTCTCCTGCGTCTTCCGCGCGCGGAGCACGTCCAGGCACACGCGCGTGATCACCGTGGTGAGCCAGCCCCCGAGGTTGTCGACTGCGCCGGTGTCGGCTCGCGTGACCCGTAGCCACGTCTCTTGTACCGCGTCTTCGGTGTCGCTCGTCGAGCCCAGCAGGCGATACGCGACCGCACGCAGACGGGGACGGTCCGCCTCGAATCGCGCGCTCAGAGATGCGTCGGTCACATTCAGCTCCTCTCGTTCGTCAGGGGATAGCGGACCGAGAGCACTCACTGTGACACGACCGTGTCACGTTCTCGCCCGTTGAAACGTCAGCTCACAGGAGAACGCAAATGAAGATCCAGACGATGACCATCCACGTGGAAGATCAGGCGAAGGCGCTGCGGTTTTATACGGAAGTGCTGGGGTTCAAGAAGAAGGCGGATTTTTCGAACGGGGCCTATCGCTGGCTGACCGTCGGCTCGCCCGATGCGCCCGATGGCCCGGATCTGCAGCTGGAAGCCAATACCGACCCGGCGGCTCGCGCTTACCAGCTAGCGCGGTTTCGGCAGAGCCAACCGGCGGCGACCTTCTTCGTGGACGACGTGCAGTCCGAATACGACCGTCTAAAGGGGCTGGGGGTGACGTTCACCATGCCGCCGAGCAAAGTGACGGGATCGACCATCGCCATGCTCGACGACACGTGCGGAAACTTCATCAAGATCGTCGCTCTCGATCGCCGGCAGACCTGACCTGGGCTCGACTTCAGAAAGGAGCCTGCATCATGAAGGGAAGAACGATTGCGTACTGGATTTGCACCGTCGTCATCGCGGTGTGCATCGGATCGGGCGGCGCCGCGCAAGTTTTTCGTGTGTCGCAAACCGTCCAAGGAATGATTGCCCTCGGCTACCCGCGGCATTTCATTGTCTTACTCGGTGTTTGGAAGGTGCTCGGAGCCCTGACACTTTTGGCGCCCGGCTTGAGGCTCGTGAAGGAGTGGGCCTACGCCGGCATTTTCATAGACCTCTCTGGCGCAGTCGTGGCGTCAGCAGCGAATGCGGGGGGGGCGTTCCACATCGTCGCGCCTGTCCTTCTCATCGGCATCCTCGCCGCGTCTTGGGCGCTGCGGCCTGAAAGCCGGCGATTGCCTGGCGCGGGCGGTGCAACTTGGAGGCTCGGGACGGTCGGAGGGGCGGCGGCTCGATAGGGACGACGCCGCGTCCAGCGGCGGGAGGCAGCGCGAAGCTGCGCCGTGCGAGCAAGGAGCTCGAGTCTCGCAATCGAAAGCCTCCCCATCGAGCGCCGCTAGTCGCCGGAGATGTGTCGACTGCTTGCTCGGCTCCGAGATTGAGGCGTACTCTGAACCGATGAGTGCGCGGGGGGCTGGTCGTTGGTCTTCCCTTTGCGCATTGGCCGGGGCTCTCCTTAGGGGCGGCGTAGGCGTCGATCGGCATAGAGCGGCAGCGGTGAGCTCGTTCCTGCTTCCAATCGCTTTGGGGACGAGCTGTGGGCGCATGAACCGCCCCAGCACGCCTGGGAGTGGAACCGAAGCGGGGACTGGGGCGGAAGCCCGCTCGGATACGGAAGCCCAAACTGGGACCGCAACCGCAACTGCAACGACCCCAACCGGAACTGGAACGACCCCAACCGGAGCTGGAACAACGGCGACCGCGACTGGAAAAGTGGCGACCGCAACCGGAAAAACTGGAAGAACGGCGACCGCAACCGGAACGACCGCGACCGGAACGACCGCAACCGGAACGACCGCAACCGGAACGACTGGAACTGGAACGGGAACCACACCCACCGGAACGTCCGACGCCGGAGGCTCACCCCAACTCGGGGTCCATGCAATGGCGTTTGACGTAGACGGACTGGGCCACAGCCCGTTGACGACGCCGCCCGTGAACACGCAGGCAAGTGGAAGCACGTTCGTCCTGTTCGTCTCCTATCACCAGCTCGACAGCGTCTCGGACAACATGGGAAACAAGTATTCGCAGGTTGGACCGACGGTCCCCTACTCGACGGAGGCGGGTTCGTTCGTCGCGATGTACGCCTGCGTGGCTTGCGCAGGGGGAACGGGGCACACGTTCAGCATGAACAAGACGTTCCCAGACTACGGAGACGAAGGCACTGTACTGGCCGTTGAGGTCGTGGGCGCGTCCCGCATCGACGTCTTCGCGGTCGCGAACTCTCGGACAAATCCGATCAGTGCGGGGAGTGTCACGACCACGCAAGCCAATGACGTCCTTCTGTTGGAAGCCACGGGAAACTCGTTTGGCTCGCCGGACCAATACACGCCTTCAAAAGGGTTCACGCTCCTCGACGAGAACACGAACGGCACTGTATCGATGGCCGGCGGCGATGCTTACCAGATCGCCGGTCCGCCGGGTTCTTACGCGGGAACCCTCAACTCGTCCCAAACGGATCCCTCCGGCGGAAGCGCGGCGTTCTTGATTGCGCTTGCCCACTGAAGTTCCTTCATGGCGGAACCTTTCGTCGCAAATGGGACGCCGCCTCGCTCAGGCGTGGCCCCGTTGTGGATCGCCTTCCGCGGCGACGATGTCTTTCTCGATGAAGCGACGGTCCTCTTGGAGTCGCTCGACGCGATCGAGCCGTCGCCCATCCGCACGGTGTTCATCGGAACCATGGGGGACAGGCCCGTCTTCACGGCCGAAGCCCAGGGCAACGAGCCGGACACCCGCTTCGTTCCTCTTCGGACCGCGCTGATGAGCGTCAGCCGAGAGCTCTTCGGAATGTTGTCACTAGCCGCCCAGCGCCTCCGCTTCGAGCGTACCCACGTGTTTTGCGGACGCTGCGGGCGGGAGACGGTCGACAAGCCCGGCGACCGCGCCAAAACGTGCAGCTCGTGTGGACTCAATGTCTATCCGCCGGTCTCGCCCGCTGTCATCGTGCTGGTACATGACGACCGGCGCCTGCTGCTCGCGCACCGCCCGAGAATGCCATTTTTCTCGCTCGTTGCCGGATTCGTCGAATCGGGGGAGTCGTTCGAAGAGACCCTGGTGCGAGAGGTACGCGAAGAGATCGGTCTACGCGTGGGTGATTCGCAATACTTCGGCAGTCAGCCTTGGCCCTTTCCGCATCAGATCATGGTCGGCTTCTATGCACGCTGGACCAGCGGCGAGATCGCCGTCGACGGAGTGGAGATCGACGAGGCGAGCTGGTTCGAAGCCGACGCGCTTCCGGCGCTTCCTCCACCCATCAGCATCGCTCGCGCAATGATCGATGCCTTCGTGGCGAGGGCGTTCGCGAGTCGCCCGTAAACGGTGCGGCGTCGGGGCGAGCTTCGGCGGCTCGAACGAAACGGTGGGCTCGTAGCGGCTCAGCGGGCAGCGTGCTGGGAGTCTTCAAAACCTCCTGCCGGGCGCAGCGCGCGGCGCGGGTCCGCGGCAGGGCGAAGCACAACGCCATGGGGAGTGTCGAGCGCGTCGACCATCCAGCCGTTGCCCACGTAGATTCCGACGTGGCCCGGCCACCAAAGGATATCGCCGGCGCGCACCTCGGAGAGGGGCACTTCTGAGATGACGGAGGCAAGCCGGTCTGCCGTGCGAGGAACCGTGATGCCCGCCGACCCCCACGCGCGCTGCACCAGCCCTGAGCAGTCGAAGCACGACGGGCCCAATCCGCCCCAGCAGTACTTTCTTCCGACCTGCCGCCAGGCGAACCGCGCGGCGGCCGCCCCGCGCTCCGAGGTCGGCGGTTCGCGTCCGGCCCAAGCGCGTAGTACGAGGGTATGCGCGGGCCGTTCCCGAGCGATCGACGCGGAGCAGCCCGTGAGGCCAACGAGGGAAAGGGCGACCACTGCGGAGAACCTGGCCATCGGCGAATCATCGCCCGATCGGCGCGCGCTCGAGCAATTCTCGGCGGATCCCTCGTGACGTGCTCGAAGGCGCGGGGGCGCTGTCGCGCGCGAGGGACCCCTAACGCAACCCAGCACGAGCGGAGCGCCTGCCCGCCGGAGGGCCTTTCGCCGAGAACTTCACCCGGGATGGGCAGGCGCGGTCTGATAGGTTCCGCTATCTTAGGTGCTCCGATTCGCTTTTCCGTCGCGGGCTTGGGCACCGGGCGTTGCCAGGGTGGTCACCGAGACGCTACCAACTTGTCTTGCACGCGTCGTGCGATTGAGGTTAGGTCCGGCCGCCATCGCTGCCCTTCTGCAACCCCTATCGATTCGTTCACCCGAAATAGAAAGACACTTCCGTGGCCGCACGCATCCCCATCGAACGCATCCGCAACATCGGCATCTCCGCCCACATCGATTCGGGCAAGACGACGCTCACCGAGCGCATCCTCTTCTACACGGGGCGCATCCACAAAATTCACGAGGTGCGCGGCAAAGACGGCGTCGGCGCCAAGATGGACTCGATGGACCTCGAGCGCGAGAAGGGAATCACGATCCAATCGGCCGCGACGTACTGCATCTGGAACGGGTCGCAGAACCAACTGCTACCGCACAACATCAACATCATCGATACGCCCGGACACGTCGACTTCACCATCGAAGTCGAACGGGCGCTGCGCGTCCTCGACGGCGCAATCCTGGTTCTCGACTCCGGCAAGGGGGTGCAGAGCCAGTCGATCACCGTCGATCGTCAGATGAAGCGCTACCGCGTGCCTCGCATCGCCTTCGTCAACAAGATGGACAACCCGGGCGCCAACTATGACCGCGTGGCCGACATGCTCAAAGAGAAGCTCGGCCACCACCCCGTCAAGCTCCAGATCCCGATGGGCGAGGAGTCGGCGTTCAAGGGGATCATCGACCCGATCGTGGGCAAGGCCTTCTACTTCGACGGCGACGACGGCGAGAGGGTGCGCGAAGAGCCGATCCCACCGGAGTATGCGAAGCGGGCCGAAGAGGCCCGTCACGACATCATTCACCGCGTCGCCGACGTCGACGACCAGCTCGCCGAGAAGTTCATCAACGAAGAACCGGTGTCGAACGAGGAGCTCCGAGCCGCGATCCGCCGCGCCACGCTGTCGCTGAAGATGACCCCGGTCATGTGCGGCTCGGCCATCAAGAACAAGGGCGTTCAGCTC
>CAZVPE010000264.1:0-7407 GCA_964628155.1 uncultured Polyangiaceae bacterium
CGTACTACGGATCGGATCGCGAACTCGGGCTCTGGTCCGACGAGCGGGGCGTATTCGTCCTCTTCGGGACTGCCTGCCCGCTCCAGGAGCTCAACCCGTGCGGCTCGACGGGCTCCTCGATTCAGTTCAACGACGGCAGCGACGCTATTGCGGCCCGAAGACATCTCAACAGGCATCGCCGCAGCCAGAGTCCTTGCCGGGACGACATTGGTACTCGACGACGCGCCGGCGTGCATCGAACTCGAGCCGGCAGCATTCCGCGAACATGTCGCGGAGCTTCGCGCGCCCGCGCTGAACGCGAGACTTCGCACCTGGCACGGAGAGGCCGAGCATGCGTGCCGCGGCCTTGTGCGAGACGCCCTCGATGTCCACGAGCGCGACTGCCTCGCGGTATGGCGAGGGTAGGCGAGCAACGAATGGGGCGATGCAGGCGGCGAGCCCTTCGGCCGCTTCGGGTCCGTCGTCGTCGTCGGGCGCCGTCTCCTCGCCTGTTGGCGTGGCCTGGGGTCGTTGGACGCGGTAACGGTCGGTGATCGCGTTGCGAGCCACCCGGTAGATCCAGGGCCCGAAGCGCTCTGCGTCGCGGAGGTTTGGCAGGCCGCGATGCACTCGCAAGAAGATGTCCTGCAGCACGTCGTCCACATCGGCCGCCACACGGACGCGACGCTCGACGAACGGCCTGAGCTGCTCCCTGAGCGTGACGACCGATTCGCAGGCTTCCTTTTCTAGCATCGCCCTTCTCAGCCTAGCAGCAGGGCGCCTTCGGACTTGTGCCGCAACAGCCTCCACCGTTCGGACGCACCGCTCGGATGGCGGCCGAGGCGACGTACTGCTCGGCACCGGAATCGGGCAGCCAGTCCTTGATGAACTCCTCGCTACCCCGCTTGATCTCGACGTGCACCTCTTCGAAGCCGAGCGACTCGAGCATGGGCTCGATTTCTTCCATCGGCGTGGCTCCGGCGAGGCACCCCGACAGTGCCTTGGCGCTCGTACGCAGACGCTCGGGTAGCAGAGCGGTAGCGATCACGTCCATGATGGCGATGCGGCCGCCCGGCTTGAGTACGCGCAGCACTTCCCGATAGACCGCGCGTTTGTCAGGTGCCAGGTTGACGACGCAGTTCGAGATGATGACGTCGACGCTACGATCGGCGACCGGCAGATTCTCGATCTCCCCGAGGCGAAACTCGACGTTGCTAGCACCCAAAGTCGCCGCGTTCGCTCTCGCCTTGGAAATCATGTCCGCCGTAATGTCGACGCCGATAACCTTCCCGGCCGGCCCGACCTGGCGCGCAGCAAGGAAGGCGTCGAAGCCGCCGCCGCTTCCTAGGTCGAGCACGGTCTCGCCGACCCGCAGCGACGCGATCGTCTGGGGGTTTCCGCACCCGAGGCCCATGTCAGACCCCTGTGGGGCAGCGGACCGTTCGGTCTCTGAGTAGCCGAGCTGGGTGGCGTTCGTTTTGCGGGGAGCGCCCCCGCAGCACCCGGTTTCGCAGGATTCGCCACGCGCGACCTTGCCATAATGACCACGCACTTCCGCATGCACATCCTTGGTCGTTCTGTCTTCCATCTTGGCCTCCTGACCTAAAGACGGAGCACTTGGAAAAGGACGCAGCAAATCGTACGCGGTGACCTCCTCGAGGATCACATTTCGGAGCCAAGCGCGCGGAGCACGAACACGAAGCAAGCCCCCTTTCCGAGGCTAGCCTTTCGCCCAACCCTGCTCGCGCAGGAGTTCGGCCACTCGTCCGCGCAGCTCGTCGCGGATCTCTCGCACGCGCTCGATCGGCTTGCCCTTGGGATCTTCGAGGGGCCAGTCGAGTCGCCGCAGGCCCGGAACGACGGGGCAAGCCTCACCGCACCCCATGGTGATAAGAATCGCCGCCTTCTGCGCGAGCGTGTCGGTGAGCTTCTGCGGCGCGATGCCCTCAAGGTCGACCCCGACCTCGCGCATCGCGCCGAGGACCTCCGGGTGGACCCGCGTCCCCGGCTCGGTCCCAGCGGAGATCGCTCGCGCTTTGTCGTGGTCGGCCAGCGCGTTGAACCACGCCGCAGCCATTTGCGAACGCCCAGCGTTGTGGATGCAGGCAAAGAGAACCGTCTTCATGCGTTTTCCCTCTCGTCGGCTGCGGGCGCGGCGAGCGCCCATTCCATGCACGCCGTTTGAACGGGATCCCAGGGACTCCCGAGCGGCGGCGTGTAACTGAGATCCAAGTGGGCGACGTCATCCGCGGTCATCGCGTGAAAGAGCGCGGTCGCGAACACGTCGAGGCGCTTGGAGACCTCTGCCCCGTAATGGCCGAGGAGCTGCGCCCCAAGAAGACGCCGGGACCGGCGATCACCCGTCACCCGGATTCGCAGCTGGGACGCGCCGGGATAGTAGGCCTTGTGGTCCCACGTCACGGTCTCGTGAGTCCAAGGTGAGAAGCCGCCGCGCTTCGCCTCGTCGTCCCGCAAGCCGGTCCTGCCAGCGACAACCTCGAAAATCTTGACGACCTGGGTGCCGAGGATGCCGCGAAACTCGGCGTCGCCGCCGACGGCGTTCTCACCCGCGATCCGGCCCTGCTTGTGCGCCGTCGTTCCCAGTGGGATGTACGTCGGCTCGTCGAGGAGCCGGTGGTAGGTCTCCACGCAATCGCCTGCCGCGAACACGTCCGCGACGTTGGTCTCCATGCGTCGGCTCACCCGCAGCGCCCCGCGAGCTCCGAGGCTGACACCGCAAGCCCGCCCCAGCTCCGTCTGCGGGCGGACACCCGTGACGACCAGGACGAAATCGGCTTCCACGCGCTGCTCGTGTGTCCCGCGAACGATCACGCTCGAGGGGGCGCGCTCGATCGACTCGACGACCGACGACGTGCGGACGTCGACGTCGTGGCGCTGGAGTTCGCCTTGCACGAGCCGCCCGAGCTCGGCGTCGACCGTTTGAAGCACCGTCGGCGTCGCCTCGAAGACCGTGACGGAGAGACCGCGGACGCGGAGTGCGTCGGCCATCTCGAGGCCGATGTATCCGCCGCCGATGATGACCGCTGACTTCGGGCTCCGAGCCGTCAGGTGGTTATGAACGGCGAAGCTCTCCGCCATCGTGTGCAGGAGGTATACGCCCGCGGTGTCGAGGCCGCGGATCGGGGGCGCCATGGGGACCGCGCCGGTGCCGATGACCAAGCGATCGTAAGGCAGCGTACGTTCGGCCCCATTCGTCAGCCGAACGAGAAGCTTATGCTCCGATGCGTCGACGCGCTCGGCGACCGTGTCGAGCAAGAGCTCGATGCCGCGGCTCTCGATCTCGGTGCGTGTGCGGTGAGCCAGGCTCTCCCACCGCGGCGTCTCGCCGCTCAGAAAGAACGGGAGCCCGCAAATGCTGTAGTTGGGAAACGAGTCGGCGACGACGAGGGTGACGTGCCAGCTCGGGTCGACCTCGCGTGCGCGCAGCGCAGCGCTGATCCCGGCGTCGCTGCCGCCGATGACGAGCAACCGCGTCACGTGAGCTCCTCGCTTGGCTCGACGTCGGACTCGCGACCGATCACGCGCTTAGCGACCCGGGGTAGGGTCGGAACGAGCCACCGAAAGAGCGCCGTGGAGGCGGCCGCCCCGAAGAGCTGCGCCACGATGAAGCCCGGCGCGTCGACGGGTCGAATCCCGGCGAATGTATCGCTGGCCGCCCGCGCGAGCGTGACCGCAGGGTTGGCGAACGACGTCGACGATGTAAACCAGTAGGCTGCGGTGATGTAGGCGCCGACGGCAAAGGGCACCGCGTCGGGCCGACGCCGAACGACGCCCCAGATCACGGCGAGCAAGCCGAACGTCGCGACGAACTCGCTCACCAGCTGTGCAATCCCCGACCGCTCGTGCTGCGATGCAAAGAAGAGGGCGGGCTCTTTGAACATGACATGCGCGATGGCCACGCCCGCGAACGCCCCCGTCAACTGCGCGATGAGATAGACGGGCACATCCCGCCACGGCAGGCCGCCCTGGCTCGCGTCGGCCAACGTCACGGCAGGGTTGAAATGCGCGCCGCTCACCGGACCGAACGTCAGGATGAAGGCCACGAGGCCCGCTCCGGTCGCGATCGTGTTGGCAAGCAGGGCGACGGCGACGTTTCCGCCCGCCAATCGCTCGCCCATGATCCCCGATCCGACGACCGTCGCGAGCAGTAGCGCGGTTCCGACGAACTCGGAAGCGGCGCGCCGGCCCAGTGAAGGCGGGCTCATGGCGATATCTTCAGAACGGGTTCGGGTCGCGCCGGCGCGTCGTGTGGCTGGCGCTCGCTTACATTCGGTAGCCACGGCAGGATCACCGAGCGCTCCGCCAGCCCCATGACCTCCCGAACGTAGCGTCCTTCGAGCGCCTGCCGGTGTCGAAGCAGCGGATCGGTGATGAGGAGCGGCGTGAGGCTCTGATTGATCACCCACGCGAACGGACGAATGCCGGCCCGCGCGAGGTCGTTCTGAAGGGCGGCAGCCTCATGGACCGGGGTCGCCTCGGCCAGGGTGACGACCAGAATCCGCGTGAAGTTGGGGTCGCGCAAACGGGGAAGGAGCTGGAGTACCTCTTCGGGTGCGCGGCCTGCGGTGCGCAGAACCTCGCGGTGGTACGCCTCGGCCGCATCGAGAAGCAACAGCGTGTGTCCCGTAGGCGCCGTGTCGACCACGACTACGCTGGACGACGCCTCGCCGACGACGCGCGCGAAGGCGCGAAACACTGCGACTTCCTCTGTGCAGGGCGAGCGGAGATCTTCCTCGAGCAGCGCGCGCCCCGCGTCATCGAGTGCCGCGCCCGCGGTTCGCAGCGCTTCGGCGACGTACGCCTTCGTCTCGGCGGCGGGGTCGATCCGCGACACGCGAAGGTTTGGCAGCCTTCGGTTCGCGACGACGACCCCGGCGGGGTCGGTCGTTGTCAGGTGCACGGAAAGCCCGCGCGCGGCGAGCGCCGTGGCCACTGCGACGGCAACCGTTGTCTTGCCAACCCCGCCCTTGCCCATGGTCATAATGAGCCCGCGCCCACCATCTCCCAGATCGCCGAACAGCGTCTCGAAGGCGGGCACATTCTGAGGCGCGCGGTCTGCGGCCGCGGGTTGCCTCGGGAGTCGTTCGTCGTCGAGAAGCGTGCTCAGCGCATCGATTCCGATCAGCGCGTACGGCATCAGAGGAAGCTCGGTCCGAGGCAGGGAGGCAAGCTCGGGAGGCATGTCCGAAAGGGCGGCGCGGGCACGCGCGCAGAGGGCTTGCGCGACCGGATCATCCGGAGCGCTCGCCCCAAAGACTCCGTTCAGGACGAGCTCGTACCGACGGATTCCAATGCCCCGAAGCTCGCGGACTGTGCGCGCCGCCTCCGCGATCGCAGACCGCTCGGGGCGGCTGACCAGAACGAGCACCGTGCGATCGGCGTCAGAGAGTGCCTTGCGGGTCGCGTCGTAGAGCGCTTGCTGCGCTTTGAGTCCCGCGAGGGGCCCCAGACAAGAGCCGCCGGCGCTGCCTGCGAGGAAGTCCCCCCACGCCGCCGGCAGCTCCAGGAGCCGGAGCGTGTGCCCAGTCGGCGCCGTATCGAAGACGATGTGCTCGAAGGGGCCTGTCGTGGCCGCGTCACCGAGCAGCTTTGAGAACTCATCGAACGCGGCGATTTCGACGGTGCACGCACCCGAGAGCTGTTCCTCGATGCTGCGCACGGTCGCGTCGGGCAAGACGCCGCGGTACGGCCCCACCAGCCGCTCACGGTACGCGTGCGCGGCAGCCCGCGGGTCGATGTTCAGCGCGAAAAGACGCTTGGTACCGGCGATCGGCATGGGCGTGTCGCAAAGTGGCGTGGCCAGCACCTCATCGAGATTCGAAGCCGGATCCGTGCTCACGAGCAGGACGCGGCGACCGCGCGCCGCGAGGGCCAGCGCGGTAGCGCAGGCGACGGATGTCTTTCCGACCCCGCCCTTGCCGGTGAAAAAGAGGTGTCTCGGAGCGTGGTCGACGAGGCTCACGGGACCTTCAGCAGCAGCTCGAGCCGCTCTTGGTGGTCTTGGTGCTTGGACCGCAGCAGCCGGCGCCGTTCCCCGACACCTCGAGCTTGCGCACGACCACTCCCGACAGTGCTGCGAGCGTCTCGCGCGACGGGTAGGACCCCTCGACCGCGATTCGATCGTCGATGACGACCAGCGGAAGGCAACCGTTACCGCGCGCCGACAGAGCATCCTTCACGACGGCAGCCGACGCGAAGGCTCCAGGCTCTTGCGACAGGTTGTATCGCTCGACCTTCACGCCTTGCTTCTTCAGCCAATCGAGATCAACCGAAAATCGAGCCAACTCGGGATCCACGGCCGGCCCGCAGACACCCGTGGAGCAACACATCGGAGGATCGAAAACGCGGATGACGGGCATGGGCAAGGCTCCTTTTCGTGGCGGATGACGTAGGTCGATCGAGTGGGACCGGTCAGCAGCACTTGACCTTCCCGCGCTTGCAACAGTCTTCCCAGACGTAGTCGGTGAGGGCCCGGAGGGCTGGAAGCTCGGGCGCGTAGTAGTGGTACGTGCCCTCCGAGCGGCTCTTCAGAAGGCCCGCTTCCACCAGGCGCTTGAGATGGTGGCTCAAGGTCGAAGCAGGCATGTCGACGTGAGTCTGAATGTCACCCGCGGCCGTCCCCTCCGCGCCGCCCTGTACGACGAAGCGAAGGATTTGCAGGCGAACAGGATGACCGAGGGCGGAAAGCTGCTCGGCGTGACGTTCGAGCTTCGAAGGCACGATAAGCTTCTAACAAATTCGAACCACTGTGCAAGTAGATTCTTCGAACGGAATCGAATAAGCATCTCGCGGGCCGCGCATGTCGTTCGCGAATAAAGATCTTCCGGTGCCACGCCGAGCGTGGGTCGCGTTGCGAAGCCGCTGCGCGACCCATGCCAGTGACGGCATTCGCGTCGTCCCGGAACCCTGGGTAGCGATCCGCAGAAGCCGCGCAAACGAGCGCGTGAATTTCAGGGACGACGGCGCCGCCGCAGGCGCAGCCGACGGGGTCGTCACCTTTACGACCTGATCCCGGAACTGGCGGAAGGTGAACCGACGGCTAGGATTAGGCCCGGATTGCCCCTTAAATTCAGCGCACGGGTGGCGAAACTGGCAGACGCAGCGGATTTAGGTTCCGCCGCCGCAAGGCGTAAGGGTTCAACTCCCTTCCCGTGCACTTCTCGATAGTTGCCGCAATCGGCGGAACTGGTTTGGGCTCCGTTTTCGAATTTGCTGCCGCGAGTGCTGCCGCGAGCGTGGCAGCAACCTCCGGGATGGCCGCGGCCACCTCGATCGGCGCCTCGCCGAGCTCGCGCCACCGGCGCACATCGCGCTCGTAGGTCCGCAGCATCCCAAGGGATGTGTGCCCGGTGCGGTCCGTGATCCAGAGCGCGTCCTTGCCCGCGTACATGGCGGCCGTCACGAAGA
>CAZVPE010000265.1:0-7383 GCA_964628155.1 uncultured Polyangiaceae bacterium
CGCCGAGACGGCGACCATTCGAGTTGTCGACCACGGCCTCGGCATCCCTATCGATCAACTCGGGCGTGTGTTCGATTTGTTCACCAAGATCGAGCGCTCGAAGCAGAGCGCGAACGAGGGCCTGGGTATCGGCTTGGCCCTCTCGCGTCAGCTCGCCGAGCTCCACGGCGGGACACTCAGCGTCGTCAGCGCAGGCGAAGGCAAAGGCGCCACCTTCGCCCTTGCATTGCCAAAGGGAAACGGGCTGGGTCCCGCAGAGTCGCCTGCGTTTCGATCCACAGTGCAAGCCGCCCGCACAAGCGAACTGCGCATCGTCGTCGTGGAAGACAACGAAGACGCAGCGGACACAATGGTGACGTGGCTGCAGCAGCTTGGCCACGACGTGCGCGTGGGACGAACGGGTCCGGAGGGGATCGCGCTCGTCACGGAATCGCAAACGGATGTCGTATTGTGCGACATCGGGCTGCCCGACATGGACGGGTTGGAAGTCTGCCGTCGCATCCGGCTGGCGGTGCCTCTCCCGCCCATGTTGGTGGCCATGACCGGCTGGGGAAGAGAGGAGGACCGGAAGCGAACGCTCGAGGCAGGCTTTCATCATCATCTCGTGAAGCCCATCCGGCTTGATCAGCTTCACAGCATTCTACAGTCGATAGGTCAGAAGCCGTCGATAGGTCAGAAGGTCCGAACAGGCTAGGGGGCCGACGTCGCCTACAAGCATTCTAGTCTCCAGTGCTTGGTTCCTGTGACCATGTCGATGACATAGGGAGGTTGACAATCGCGCTGCCGTCGCGTTTCGCCGGTGGCGGACGGAGAGCTTTCTGGGGGTACGAGCATCGATGGGACCTTCCCATCGCCTGCATCGCGTTTGGGGCGGATCCCCGTCGCCTCGATGGCGCTTCTTCCCGCCGCGTCGGTCTTGTCCAACCGGGATCCATAAGACGCGGTATCAAGCAGCGCCGGTCGACTCGGCACGGTCGTCGGTAGTCGCGGCGAAATCGGTGACGCAAAAACGGGGTCACGCACCGAAGGCGGGAGATTCGGCGCCGGCCCCATTGCGGTCTGGCCCGCCGAGTCCGCGCTGTTGGAGGGGGATAGCGAGGGCGCGGTTGCAAGCGGTACGTGTTGCGGGCGTGGCGCGAAAGGGGGGGCGGGCATCGCGAGCAGGGAGAGGGGGGGCATCCCCACGTCGGTGTGCTTCGCGTTCAAATCTGGCCGCCCCAAGGTCGTGCAAACCAAACCGACAACGCCAAGACCCAATGCCGCGAGACCTCCGAGCGCGGCTCCGCTGCGGCCGGCCGCCGCAAGCGAAGCGTGCGGACCGACTGCAGGAGGCAGCGCCAGGGGTGGAGCAGTGGTGAATGCCTCGGCAGCTTGCCGCGAATGCACAGTCTCTTGCGGCACGCCGTCGGTAAGACCATCGTCGTTCGTTCGAATCCGCCCGGTCGCGATCGGATGACCGCACAGGTCCCGGTAAGCGTTCTGCACGGCCTTCCTCATTGCATTGGCCGTTGGCCACCGCATCTCTTTGGAGAATTTGAGAGCTCGGTCTACGACGCAGGCGACCGCCGTACTGACGTTCGGCGCCACCGTGAGCAGCGGAGCTGCTTGCGTGGTAATCGCGCTGAGCAGCTCGTCAGTGACCGTGTTTCCGTCATGGACCCCGCGCCCCGAGAGAAGGAAGAACATCACCGCGCCGCACGCCCAAAGGTCACTCTGGGCGTCGACATCATCGGAAAGACCACGGGCCTGCTCGGGCGGCATATACGCTGGCGTCCCGACCAACATCCCAGTTTGCGTGAACTTTGATTTCATAGACATTGCGGGCGGTCGCGCGATGCCAAAATCGAGAACCTTCACTTGCCCCGCGCGCGTCAAGATTACGTTCTCGGGCTTGAGGTCGCGGTGTATAATGCCTTTGGCGTGCGCGGCTGCCAACACGCTCAGGAGCTCATCGGCGATCAGAAGCACTTCGTCCTGAGCGAGTCGACCACCGAGACGAACAACCCTCGCGTCGAGCGTCTCGCCGTCGAGAAGCTCCGTGACCAAAAAGTGGGATCCGTCCTCAGCCGTATCGTCATCGATGACCTTAATGACGCCATCGTGCCCCACGGCATTGGCTATGTACCCCTCACAGACGAATCGCTCTCGTACGAAAGCATTCGTCGACATTTCGGGGTGCAGAACCTTCACGGCTCCTCGACTGCCGTTGCGGTGGGTGGCGGCGTAGACTGCGGCCGTCGAACCCACGCCGAGCAATCCGTCGAGACGCCATTTCTCCCGCAAGGAGCTTCCGACGCGCTTCTGGGCTCGATCCACAAGTGGATCGGCGAGGGACCGGGAGGACTTTTCGCTCACCACTAGAGGAGTGGCCCGCCCGGGCATTCTAGGAGCGGGATGAATCGCCCCGCCGAGCGAGGTCTGGTCACGCACGACCAACCTCGGCGGCGTTTGGTAGTTTTTTTGGTGTCATGAGATGCCCATTCGGAATTTTGCGTGCCCTAGCGACGGCTGATGACCGGCTAAGTTCATGCCGGTGCAGCCGGTACGCAACCTGCTCCTCCGATGGTTGACGCACCGTCGCAAGGGTGCGTCGATAATCAGTTAAAAGGAGGGTCAACCATGCTTTGGACGCTGGCCGTAATTCTTCTCGTGCTCTGGGCGATGGGTTTCGTCGCATTTCACATAACGACGGGCTTCATCCACCTTCTGCTTCTCGCCGCCGCGGTCGTGGTGGTGGTGCAGCTGGTGTCGGGGCGCCGCACCGTCTGAGTACGCGTCGGGTAAGACGGGTCGGTGGCCGTCAGGAGCTCCGTTCACCTATCGACGCCTTCACCTCGACGTCAAAGCAAGGCCCATCGGCTAGTTGGTCTAGTTGGCGTTGGCCCGTTGTCCTCCGAATGTTTAGGGACCCCAAGTTGCGTGCCCGCCGTGGCTGGACACAGTTCACCACCTCGGCGGGCCATCTTCGGGGGCTCTAAGTGAGGCAATTCTGCTCGCGGGCGGGGCACAGTTGAGCCCGAACCGCACGCATACTTCCGCGCATGGCGGCAATGGTTGCCCGGAGGTGCCTAACGGGCGTTCGTCTTCCCGATGAGAAACAACTGTTTCACGGGAGGTGAAACAAGAAGACGCGTTCGGCATATAAGGTGCTTTGGCAAGAACTCAAGGACCCGTCCCCTGTGAATACGATTTTCAAGAAGGTCCA
Source organism: uncultured Polyangiaceae bacterium (assembly GCA_964628155.1). Classification (GTDB taxonomy): domain Bacteria; phylum Myxococcota_A; class Polyangia; order Polyangiales; family Polyangiaceae; genus Palsa-1150. The sequence continues at coordinate 3,206 of CAZVPE010000265.1, forward strand.
CCTCCGTACCGGTGCCGGGCAGCTAGCGAACTCCTCATGTTGACCGGGAGGGCCAATGGGCCTCTGGAGGGAGTCGCGCCCCCGAAGTTACGCCGCTCTTTGCCGATTCGCCTCGCGCGCGCATTGCTCGTAGCGAGCGTGAGCGTGGTCCTCGTCTACCTCGTCACGCTGAACGTGTTTCTCTCGACGTCTCTCTTCGCAACCGTCATTGACGGAAAGCCCGCAACGATCGACATTCACTTTCGTCGCGGCTGGTCATTGGTCCCGGGTCACATTCACGCGAAGGGTCTCTCGATACGCGGGCGAGACGGCAATATAGAGTGGATCGTGCGCCTCGACGATGTCGAGTTCGACGTGTCGTTTTCTGCCCTTGCGCGTCATTGCTTCGAAGCCACACACGTCTATGGCCGCGGCATATCTTTTCGTTTGCGGCAACGTCTCGAGACGCCGCCCACGTCTGCCTCAGAGGTTGCCGACCTCCCGCCCATCGAAGGTCTGGCGCCATTTTCCGTTCGACCGGCCCCCCATCCCGAGCCCGAGAAGTGGTCCGACGCCGCCTACCACCTATGGAGCGCCCATCTCGAAGATGTCGTTGCCAACGATGTGCGCGAGGTCTGGATCGACGGCCGCCGTTTCGAAGGCCATGCACGGATCGCGGGGCGATTTTACTTCAAGCCTATCCGCCGTGCGGACATAGGCCCCATACGAATCGACGTGCAAGAGGGCGAACTACTGACCGGCGCGGATGTCCTGGCAGAAAGGCTGGCGGACTCCACGGTGGACATCACCGTCCTCCCTTTCGACCCGCGTACACTGCGAGGTCTCGACCTGCTGCGGGATTTGTCGCTGAAAGTCTACACACACCCGGCATGTCCTGACCTCGGCCGCCTCCGTCTTCCGATGCCCGAAGGGCTGGCGGTTACCGGGATGGCCGACGTGCGCGCAATGGCGGTCGCCCTTCGCAGCGGTGCCCTGCAGGAAGGCACCCGAGTCGATATGGCGGTGCGGGACGCGGTCGTGGTCGGTGGCGAGCATCGATTCAGCGCGCAGGTCTCCGTGAACGGTGGAGTCGCGCGTGTCGGGGGCAGCGGCCGACTCGACTTCCTCGCACAGCTCACCGAGCTCGACGTAGCACGGACCAGCGGTGCGCCGGCGAACAGAAGCATCGTCTTGCGCGTTCCACACATGACCGTGTCGGGGGACGCGCGTGAGATCGATATCGCGAACGTTCTAGCCGACGTACATTTGGTGGCGGACGTGCCCGGTGGCGAACTGCCCGACCTGCGAGCGCTGACCGGATATATTCCTCAAGAGGTGCCCTTCGTTTTGAAGGGTGGCAGCGGGCAGGTGAGGGCCCACCTCGAGACGTGGCGAGCGGAAAAGAGGGCAGCCGGAAACGCCCAGCTGCGCCTCGATGGTCTGAGCCTCCGCTTGGGAAATATGCGCATTCAGGGCTCGTCATGGGTGAACGCCTCGTTCGGATCCTTTCCGTGGGAGACGTCGCAGGTCGAGGACGCGAAGCTCTCGCTGGAAGTCGCCGGCGCGACATTGGCGTCCGAGCAGCGGCCCGGAGTTGCCCTAGTCCGAGTTGTCGACCTCCGTGCCGACACCAGGGCTGCCTATCTCTCGCTGGAGGACCCTCTGCGCGCGCTCCACGCGCTCATCTCTCTGGATGGGGGCGCCGTCGTCGACCCCGACATCCTCCGTGCGTATCTGCCTCGAGGAGCCGAGATGCATATCCTGACGAGCCGTGCGCGCTTCTCCTTGGCTGGCGAGCTTACACTCGTGAACCACCTCGCGAGCGGTACGCTTCAAGTAGCTTCGGACCGACTCGGTCTCTCGTTTCGAGAGTTTCGCGTGCATGGCGATCTTCGAGCCAGGGCGCGTGTTCGTGATTGGCAGTGGGAACGCGGGATTCTCGCGCTCGATGACGCAAGAGTTGAGGTGACGCATGTGACGGTCCAGAAAAGCGACAGTTCATCCTGGCCAGCGGGACTGGCCGACCGAGCGCTGTCGCCTTCGACGGGGCTCGCGTTGTCTTTGAACCGGATTTCGCTGAGTGCTCGAAGTCGGCATTTCTCGTTCTCTGACCCGCTCAGCGAGCTCGAGCTCCGTGCAACGGTCGCCAGCGCCCGTATTCACGACTCGGCGATCCTCAACGCATTCTTGCCGGCCGGTGCACCCTACGCGATCCGCGCGCAGGACGGCGGGCTCTCGAGCGAGCTCCAGGCTGAGATACGAGCCCACGTTCTCGACGGAACCGTCGCCGTGCGCGCCCAACGGATGGGCATCGGAGGAAGGGAGTTTTGGGTCGGCGGCGATATCGAGCTCCTTGCCCGCGTCTCGGACTGGAACTTCGCTGCCCACTCGATGACAGTAGAGGGCGCGCGTCTTGTCTTGTCGAACGTGGTGGGGGGGGTCCGCGGCCACCCGGGCAAAGACTTCGATGCAGCTCCTGCACCGAGTGACGCCCTAGGGAAGGTGGACTTCCACGCCGAGCGCGTCGAGCTGCAAGCGAACACGCCGCGGCTCGATCTGGTAACGCCGTCGAGTGGAAGGCTCGAAGCGCACGTCGCCATCGTGGGTGCCGCGCTACCCGACGCAACCGTTTTTCAACGGTTTCTGCCCGAGACTTCCATCCTCTCCATCGAGTCCGGTCGCGCCCGCGCGTCGGCCGACCTCGACGTGTCGTCCGCAAAACACACGGCACGCGGCACCCTCGAGGTGAACTTGGCGCAAACCGGGATCCGAATCAATCAGACACATCTTGTGGGAGACTTCGACTTGTCCGCGCGGCTCGTGGGCTACGACCCAGACCGCGATCGCTTCGACATTTCGGGTAGTCGCATCGCGATGCGTAACGTGACAGTCACCCAGGCGTCGACGAACGCTTTGCAATGGGAAGGCGACGCCATGTTCAAGGAGGCGACGTTCCAGATGGCCCCGCAGCCGGAGCTCGACGGAAGGTTCGACGTGGAAGCCTTGGACGCAAACCCCATACTAGCCGTTCTGCTCGGGAATGGCATTCCGAGGATCTTCGTCGGACTTACGAGAATGCCGCACTTGGCGGCCGCGGGACGGTTGACGATGGGGGCGACCCGCCTGGCTTTGCGCGACCTCGACGCGCACGGCGGTGACATCTCGGTAGAGGGTACGTACGTTCTCGGACGAGGCCATCGCTCGGGGGCGTTCGTGGTGGGCAAAGGGCCGCTCTCCGCTGGATTTCGCCTTGACGACGGGGGAGCCCACCTGCGCCTCTTCGGGCTCCGGGGCTGGCTTCGCGAGCAAACCCGTGCGTCCCTACGGTTACTAGATGAGGTGCCGCAGCCATCCGTGACTGCATCTCCGCCGGGCGGTCCTTAAACCGCGATTTGCTTCGATTCGTCGCGATCGCATGTGGCGCTCGCGATAGGCGTCGTGGCGCGAAAGAAACTGCAGCGTTGAGGAATTGCGCTGAATCGATTGCACGCGAACGCGACATCGAGTTGAGGGTCCCATTCGGTTACCGTCGTGATGCGCGTCGGGTGCCGAAGCGCTCGTTCGCAAGCACGTTGCACCACGGGGCCGGCGTCGGGCCCACGATGACGTATTCTCGACCATCGGGCCTGAATCCTCCCGCGCCGTTGTCGAATTGCAGACCTTCGGCCGTCGCTGGCTTGGTGATGGGCACTCTCGCCTGCGACGATCGGCTCGGCGCGGCAGCTTCCCCGGCGAGTCGAAGTTGTCGCGCCAGTGATCCCGCCGAGGTACGCAGGATGACCCGGGCCGCCCCGAGCACGAGCCCCCGCTCGCGTGCGTCGACGTGGTTCGCGCGCCTGACGAATACGCCTCCGCGCTTGTCCAAGTAGCCCTGGGCGAATCCCGCTTGAACCGTCGCGATCAGCTGATCCTGCAACGGTTGTAGGTACCCCGCGGGCTCTTCGTTCCAGAAGACCAGGTCAATGGCAAAGTTGTTGAGCCTGAAGAACTCGTGGGCGAGAAGTAGCTCTCCACAGACCGCGCCGACCAAGCCGTCGTCGATGCGGACGACGACGATGGGAAGATCCCCCGAGATGCCCTGCGCCCATAGCGCCGTGCGCCCGTCGCCTTGCGCTGCGAACGCCCCTGGGACGGCGCGAAGAGGCCGCTGGGGGTCCAAGATGAACGAGAGCAAGCGCTGGAAGCGAAACGATTGCGAA
>CAZVPE010000266.1:0-1819 GCA_964628155.1 uncultured Polyangiaceae bacterium
AGTTTCATGACCGCGCCGTTCGCGACGGCCGGGTCCTGCGAGCCGCCAGTCGTCCAGTAGACGTTCACGGAGTCGACGGCAATACCGTCGGCGGAAGGCTGATCCGTCGCAAGAGCGACAGGCATACCACCGCCGATGGCGACCTTCATTACGGCCCCCGCCGCGCACGAAGCCGCGCCGGAGTGGTTGGTCCAGTAAACGCTCGTCGAGTCGACGGCGATCCCGGTCGGATAGTTTTGCAGCACGGCGAGCGCCACCGGAGGGCCGCTGCCATCGAGCGGCGCTTTCATCACCGTGCCGTCGTTCGTCGCCGTCCAGTAGATATTCGTGGCGTCGACGGCCATGCGCGCGACCCCGTTCTGTCCGGAGGCCAGGGTGATGGTCGTCCCGCCGGCGATGGGCGTCTTCCCGATCGTGTTGCCGTCCGACCCGTAGACACTCGTCGCGTCGACGGTGAAGGGGCCCGCGCCGTACAGGGTCGAAGAGCCGGCGGGAACGATCGGCGTGAGGGCGCCTCCTCCCGACGGTGCCTCCACGACCGAAGAGTCATCGAAAGCAATGAACAAGTAAGGATAGGCAAGGACGAGCGCAGCGGGAGCGCGACCGCCCGTGTCGAGCAGCTGGCCGGTGCCGCCTCCGGTCGTGACGCGCCACAAGGAACCCCCGGCGATCCAGTAGGCGTTGACCGAGTCGACGACGATGCCGTTCGGAGAATATTGCCCGGATGCGAGAATGGCTGGCCCTCCACCGGCGATCGAGGCTTTCATCACGGTCCCGTCGTGGGCGCTCGTCCAATACACGTACGTCCCGTCGAGGGCGATGACGCCCGTCGGGTTCTGCCCATACGCCAGTGTGGTGGGGCAACGGCTACCCGCGCAGCCTGCGTCGCTCGAGCACCCAGGGAGGGTGGAGCCTCCCGAGGAGCCGGAGCTCGTCGACGAACCCGAGCTGCCCGATGTACTCGAGCCATAGGACGAGCCAGAGCTGCTACTGCCAGCGCCCGAACCGCTCGACGATCCCGAGCTGCCGGAGGATCCCGAGCCGCCGGAGGATCCCGAGCTGCTGGCGATCGCGGTGGATCCCGAGCTGCCGGACGTTCCGGAGCTGCTTGTGGAACCCGAGCCACCGGTCGGTTCTGGATTCCCGCCTACCCCCTTCCCGCCGCAGGCCGGCAAGCCGACGAAGCCACCGAGCACCCCGATTAGGGCAAGCGAGCCCACCCCCGACGCGCCTCCAATCGTCTTCATGGCCAATACCCGAGCAATGACCGGACCGCTTCGCTTGGGTCGCACGTTTGCTTGTTCGCAGCGCAATCCGTCCTTCCCTCCATGACCGTCGCGCCTTTCCTCGGCACATGTTGGCACATGGACCGAGGTCCATCGCGCGCCATGCCGCCATACACCGGGCACTTCCGGAGCGTCGCGGTAGCGCATGCGAACGTCGGTCGCCTTCGTTCGCTCTATCTACGGGAATTGTCTCCGTCACGTTGTCCGGGTCGTCCAACTCTTCCAGGGCGACAGCATCGTCATTTCGTTTACTGGTCTAAAGTTTAAATTCTTGTAAGTTTATTATTCATCCTTACGCTTCACATCAGCCGTGGTGAAAAGCGGCCCAGGCAAAGTCAACAGGTCAGGAGATTATATGAGAATCTTTCTTGTCCGGCCCATGGCGACAGCCGCCCTCTCCCTGGCAGGCGCGTGCGCCGGTCAGCCACGCGCGACCGTGCAGGCGGCCAGCGTCGAACGGATGCAATGCGACTCCAGCTCGACCTCGCAGGATCATCTTGTCCGGTCGATCGCCGTTCTCCAGGTCCAGCCGC
>CAZVPE010000266.1:1919-7350 GCA_964628155.1 uncultured Polyangiaceae bacterium
CGCCAAGCTTACCGTTCGGCCCCCAAAGGGCGTCAGCGCAGAGCAACTTACGCGCGTCCTACAATGCCACAGCGCGCGGGCGCTGCTCGGTCAGCTGGACGGCAGTGCGGTCCGGAACGACCCGTACTGGCTGGCAGACACGTGGGTGACGATCGAAGTGAAACCCGAGAACGGGAACTTCGCCGTCACCGTCAGCGCCGATACGCTCCGGGACAACCTTCAAGTCTTCAGTCGAGCCCATAGCTACGCCGATGATCATGCGGTCGCGGCCGACGTGGGGCTCCCGTGATGTAAGCAGGCAGTCTCGGCGGACGGCGCGCAAGTCGCGCCGGCGGAAAAGTAGCGAGGGCCGCGTCCTGGCCTCATCAATGCTGAGACAACCCACGGGGTTGCGCCGCCGCAGGGCGCGAAGCCTCTTATTTGCGCCGCCCTGCCGCGAGAGCCGCAGCGGCCGCAAGCTTCTGTTTCGCCTGCCATGGCGGCCCGATGGGTCGGCCCATCGCCCGCAAGACAGGATCGATATCTTCAAGGCCGAGGGCTTTCGCGGCGTCACGCCAGACGCTCTCGCGATGGTACCAGCATACGGTCCAGCCGCGTGCCTCCGCCGCCGTCGCCAGCGCCTCGCGATACATGACCGAGTCTGCGACGTTCGCCGCATGATTGTCCGTGATCCGCTCCTCGGTCGTCGGTGGAAGCTCTGGGCACGCATGGACTCCAATGGTCGCAATCGGCACGGGCACTGCGGCGGCCAACCCCTCGAGGCCGTCTCGGGCCCCGAGGGCGGCCGATTGCCGCACCTTCTCGACCAGCGCCACGGCTTCGGGCAGCGAGATGGCTCGCGCCCACGAGCTATTTAGGTAACGGCCCACTGCCCAAGACCCTTCGTGGTGATACGGGTGCGTCGGCAGACCGCGCGTGAGGTCGATTCGGCGGCGATCGAGAAGCTCACCGCCGGAGCCAACGGTGATGAGCACCGCCGAGTTGCCGTGTTCGGCGACTCCGACCGATGCCGCGTGATTCAATCGCGTCTGCACAATGCGTCCTCCGCTCGACGCCCTTCAGTCCTCCCAGCCGGCGTCGATGTCGGTCGGCGGGACGGTCTGCGAGCCCGTCTCCTTCGCGGTTGCAGGCTCCGAAGGGTTGGCGAAGAGGCTCTCGGACGAGATTTCGATCGGCGGGGGCGGTGCCGTCGTCCGGCGAGTGGCCTCGGTCGCCGAGAGGGCCACACCCTCGGGCGACCGGCCACGGATGGCCAGCGGGGCAATCGCGTGGGGTACTCTCTCGATCGCCCGGATGAACTCCACGAGTGGGGCCCGAAACGACATCGGCGGAAGGACGCGTTCGCGAAGGCCGCCTCCGAGTTCAGTCGACACTTCGATGAGGGTACGGTCTCCGTCGGCCGCCACATCGACGCGCAGGTCGCCGTCGATCCAGCCGCACGCCGTCGTCGCCATGCGCGAAATGACGAGCAGCACTTTGGCTGCGCCGGTGTTCGGCGCGCATATCTCGGAAAGATGGGCGAGCAGCGCCCTCGTAGATGCCCTGCTCGCGACCGCAGTGGACAGATCGCTCTCCTGAACGTCCAAGCATCGCGAGATATGTGAGAACTGCGCGCTCATGAAAGAGCACCGACTTTACGCTCGCGAGTAGCGCGTGGCCAGCGGCCCTCATGGCATCTCCAGCGCCATCGCCTCGTAGAGAAACTGCAATCGCTCGGCGAGCTCCTCGTTATCGGGCTCGCACTGGCACGCGCCCACGAGCTCCACACGGGCTTCTTCGAGCATCGCGATCGCGATCAGGCGATCGGCTTTCTCCGCGAGCTTCTTGGCACGTGGCGTTCGAGCGAGCATCTCGAGCGTTCGTACGAGGGGCGGCGGAGGGCGCGTCGAGGGCATGCCCAGCTCGATCCGAATCTTGCCGCGCGTCAACGCGCGATCGTAGCGCGCGCGCGTCTCGCGCCTCGAAAGGCACCGGTAGGCTTCCACGCCTCGTTTGAAGATTTCGGTGGCGACTGCCCCTAGGTCCGGCGAGTCCGCGTAGACGTCGGGGTGATAAAGAAGCGAAAAGGCGTGAAACGCCGACTTGATGTCGGCGGGGTTCGCGTCCGAGGGTGTGCGGAGGATTTCGTAGTAATTCCTTCGGTCGAGCGAGGAGAGAAACAGAGCGAGCGCCTCCCTCGACGCCATACGTTCCTACTCTCCTTCGAGGGGGGCCAGTGGATGGGCAGCCTGCCGAGCATGCATCGCTTCGACGTCGCCTGGAGCCGCCTCCGCGCCGACGACCTGCATGTGCGCAGTCGTTTCGCGCCCCGTTTCGGGGTCGCAAGCTCGAACTTGCAGAATCCCGTCGGCGTCGATCTCGAAGGTGACGGCGATTTGGGTCTGTCCCCGAGGCGCGGCCGCAAGGCCGGAGAGCTCGAGCTCGCCGAGGAACGTATTCTCCGAGAATCGCACGCTCTTTCCCTGCGCCACGCGGACAACGACGATTGTCTGGCCGTCTGCGGCCGTGGCGAACGACCGCGTCCGGTCGCACGGCACGGGCATGTTCGCCTCGATGAGCACGTCGCAATAGCCGCCGACGGTCTCGACGCTGAGGCTGAGGGGCGTGACGTCGATCAGCAGCGGCGCCGGACGCGGCAGCAAAGAAGGAGCCGGGCCCGCAGCGGGAGGCGTCCATGTCGCAACAGGGGCCGGCGGCGCGGGGGCCCGAGAGCCGGATCCGACCGACGGAGCCGTTTCGAACGGAAAGGGCATCGTCGGGGAACGCGGACGCGCCGGCAAGGGAGGTGGTACGGCCGGGGCGGCCTGACCGCCGGCACCATAAAGGACCGTTCGCGCAGGCGGGCGCTGCGCGGGCACGTCGAACACGAGGGGCTTTGACGCCGCCCCGGGTAGGAACGTCGCGGGCGGGACTGCGATCGGGGCGGGCACCTTGCGGGGGCCGACGAGCGGCAAAGACTGCAGGCCGGGTCCGCCCGCCGAGTCGGCGGAGTCCGACTCGAGGATCGACTCCTCCGGGAGAGGCTGCGCGACGGATGCCTCTGCAATCGCCGGATGCTGCATCGGCTCGGCCGCCTTGCGCCGCGAGCGGTCCAGCAGCGCAGCCTGAATTGCGGCCCCCAGCGCGACCACCTCGTCCGGATTGATGCGTACGATCGGCCGCTGTCCGAAGAAGCGTTCGACCTCCCGAGCGACCAAAGGCATTCGCGTGGCGCCGCCCACGAGGACGATTCGATCGAGCTCGCGCGATTGCACGCCCGCCGCATCGAGGGCCTGCTGACACACATGAAAGGTCCGCTCGATGAGCGCAAGCGAAGCCCTTTCGAGCTCGCGTCGCGTCATCGAGAAACGCCAAGTCGCCAGCGAACCTCGCTCGCCGGGGACGAGATCGTCGACCGAGAGGAGCTTCTCTTCCCGCGTCGAGAGATCGCGTTTGACCTCTTCGGCGAGGACGCGAAGCTGGCCGAACGTAGCCGGCTGCGCGCGCGCATCGAAGCGATGCTTTCTCAGAATCTCGTCGGCCATCCGGTCGACGACGATGAGGTCGATGTCATCGCCGCCAAGCGACGTGTCGCCCGCCGTCGACAGGACCTCGAACACGTTGCCCGCGAGATCGAGCAGTGTGAAGTCGAAGGTGCCTCCCCCCAAGTCGTACACCGCTATCCGCTCTTGGGGTTTGCTGGGCGGCCCGTATGCCAGCGCCGCGGCCGTGGGTTCGTTGAGAATGCGAAGGACGTCGAGCCCAGCGAGGCGCCCGGCCATCTTGGTCGCCGCTCGCTGCAGGTCGTTGAAGTTGGCCGGTACCGTCACGACCGCGTGCTCCACCGGCTCGCCCAAAACAGCCTCCGCGACGGCTTTGGCGTGCCGCAGCACGAACGCGCTTATTTCGGGCAGCGTGTATCGCTCGCCGCGAACTGCCACGACGGCCCCGCCGTGCGCCCCCTCGCAGAGCTCGAACGGCAGCTTCGCCCGGGACGCTTGCACCTCCGGCGAATCCCAAGGCAGTCCCATGAGTCGTTTGATGGAATACACCGTGTTTGGAGCGTCCAGAAGGCGCCGTTCGCGCGCGGCGCAACCGACGAGCGTCGAGCCGGACGGATGGAACGAGACAATGGACGGCAGGAGGCGGTGCCCCTGGGGGTCGGGGATCGTGAGCGCAACGCCGTCGCGAACAGCCGCAACGACCGTGTTGGTCGTACCGAGATCGATTCCGACGGCCGGCATCCCCGTCAGGATACCTCGCGAGCCTCAGCTTCGCGCGGCCAGGGGCCGGCGTCCGTCATGCGCCTACGGCATGCGCCACGGGCTGCTGTTCGAGCCAAGCGTTCACCCCAGCCGCGACTCGCCGCCCGTCGGCGATCGCCCAGACCACCAGCGATTGTCCACGAGAAGCGTCCCCGGCGGCGAAGACGCCCCGGACACTCGTCGCGCCGCTCGCGTCGGTTCGGACGTTTCCGCGCGGATCGAGGGCGACTCCGAGCTGCTCGACGATGCCTCCCCGCTCGGGCCCCGTGAAGCCCATCGCGAGCAGGGCCAACCCACACGGGAGCGATAGGTCCCCGTCTGGTACGGGACGCATCTTTCCACCCTCGAGAAACACCCGCGTCGCCTCGAGGCTGACGAGGCGCCCGCTCTCCGCCCGGAAAGACCGCGTCGACACCGACCAGTCGCGGTCTGCGCCTTCTTCTTGCGAGCTCGACGTGCGAAGCACGAGCGGCCATTCCGGCCATGGATTGTTCGGGACGCGCACCAAGGCCGGTCGCGGCATCAGCTCGAGCTGCGTCACCGACGCCGCGCCCTGCCGAAGCGCCGTACCCACACAGTCCGATCCGGTGTCGCCGCCGCCGATCACGATGACGTGTTTCCCCGTCGCCAGGATCGCCCGCGCTTCGTCCTCGGCGTCGCCCGCGACGCGCCGGTTCTGCTGAACCAGATAATCCATCGCGAAGTGCACCTCCGGAAGCTCGCGCCCCGGAACCGGTAGATCGCGCGGCGTTCTCGCCCCCAACGCCAGAACGACCGCATCGAAGTCGCGCCGTAGCTGGTCTCCTCGCACGTCGCTTCCGATGGCGACGCCCGTTCGGAACGTCACCCCCTCGCTGCGCATCTGGGTCACGCGCGCGTCGATGATCGCCTTTTCCATCTTGAAGTCGGGGATGCCGTAGCGCAGCAACCCTCCGACTCGGTCGTCACGCTCGAAGACGACGACCCCGTGTCCCACGCGCGCCATCTGCTGCGCTGCAGCGAGCCCCGCGGGACCAGACCCGATGACCGCCACTCGCTTGCCGGTCAGCCGCGCAGCCGGTCGGGGCCGGAGCGGGCCGCCGTCCGACGTGGCGGCCGCGAAGGCGTAGTCGGCGATCGTGCGTTCGACGGTCTTGATCGTCACGGGCTCTTCGCGAATGTTAAGCACGCACGAGGCCTCACACGGA
>CAZVPE010000267.1:0-7338 GCA_964628155.1 uncultured Polyangiaceae bacterium
CACGACCGTCGCGCAGACGCTGAGAATGTCCGAGCCTTACGTATGCGCCGGGCTCGGCGGCGTCAGGAGCGAGCGGATCGGCGTGCCAAACATCGCGCTCGAAGGGATTCTGCTGGCGGGCGCGCTCGGAGGCGTCGTCACGAACCTGGCCACGGGCAATCCTTGGGTAGGCGCGACCGCTGGGGCGCTCCTCGGCGCGGTGATCGGGGCCATTCACGCGCTCATCGTCGTTCGCGGGAGGGTCGACGCGATCCTCGTCGGTGTGGCCATCAACCTCGTCGCTGCCGGCGGGGCGCGCTTCGTCCTGCGCGTACTCTACGAGTCGAGCTCCAACTCGCCTCCCGTCGGCGGATTCCGGACAAGCCCTTCTGGCGGGACCGGCGGCCTGACACTGCTCTCTCGCACGCTCGCCGATCCACTGCTCCTCGCAACGCTGGCGCTCACCGTGTGGACCTCGTGGGCGATCGCGCGTACCCGGTTCGGGCTGCGCGTGCGAGCATGCGGCGAGGACCCCGCCGCTGCGGCGGCTGCGGGCGTCGACGTCGCACGTGTGCGCGTCGCGGCCGTCTCGTTGGGCAGCGCCATCGCGGGGCTGGGCGGGGTCGCCCTGGCCTACGACCAGCACCAGTTTCAGTCGGGGATGAGCGGCGGTCGAGGGTTCATCGCCCTCGCCGCGGTCATTCTTTCCGGTTGGCGACCTGCGGGCACGGCGGCGGCATGCGTGGCGTTCGCCGCGCTCGACGCCGCCCAAATCGTCGTCCAGCAGCAGCAGCGGTCAGCCGCCGACTGGGTACAGGCTCTGCCCTACGCGGCGACCCTCCTCGCGCTCTGGGTCCTCGCCAAAGGCAGGGGCTCGGGGCCGATGGGCGGACGGGCGCCCGCCGGGTTGGGCAAAGGGGTCTGAGGCGCGTCGAGAATTCGGCACTTCGTCGCGCGATCGAATCGCAGCCTGTCCGATTAAGGTCGTGAAGAGACGAACGTGCTCCGAATTCACCGTTCCGGGACGTCCCGCCCGAGTGTTCGGGAGGTCGGCGGGAGGGTCAAAACGACAAAGCCACCTCCTCGATGGGAAGTTCCGCTCGAACCATTGGAAGAGAGGCTTCTTCGACCAGAAATGTCACGAAAACAGTTGGGCTGGACGCTCTTCCAATGAGAAAAGACGCGCGGACAATAGGAAACGACACCTCGCCAATGAGAAAAGGCGCGCGGACCATCGGCCGCGACACCTCTTCGATTGAAGCGGGATCCCGACCGTTTGGACCGGACGCGTTTCCGACGAGAAAAGGCGCGTGGACCATTGGACGCGACGCGTTTCCGACGAGAAAGGCGCGCCGACCATTGGACGCGACGCTTTTCCAACGAGAAATGACGCGCCGACCATTGGACGCGACGCTTTTCGAACGAGAAAGGACGCGCGACCATTGGACGCGACGCTTTTCCAACAAGAAAGGACGCTGCGGGACGGGCAAAGTCGCCGGGATCGCGAAACTATCGGCGAAAAGCACCGGGCTTCGGCGCGCGCGCTGCGGCCGTCGGTAGGTAGCGCGGTGCTGCAGGAGCAGCGGGCATCGGCCGAACCACGTGCGCTACGGGAGCGTGGGCCCCAAGGGCTTGCGCGGTCGAGGGGCGGGCGTACGCCAGGGCACTCGCAAGGCCACGGTCTGCTGCGCCGACGTGGCGCACCCTCGATGCGTCGATCCCGAGCAAGGCCGGGGGCGGTCCGTGCGGGGCAAGTCTCGCGAGCCGATGCGCTCCCGCCGGCTTCGCCGGAGCGGACGCCGATCCGGAGGCTTCGACGGCAGGAGAGGCAGGTACGTACGGTCGCGTGTGAGGCGCGATGGCGGCCGCCGGTTCGCCGGAGACGACGCGCGTGGCGACGGCGGGCGCGAACAGGTCGACCTGCGAGCAGAACGCGAACGGCTGCCCAGAGACGAACCCCATCCCCATCGCGGCTCCGTCGTGCCAGGCCCACGAGGGAGAAAGCGGTGCCCATCCGACGTAAGCAAAATCGTCTACACCGAGTCGCCAAGAAACCCAGGCCCCCGCGTAGGCGCGCCCCGGGATCCACACCCAGCCGATCTCGCGACTCCGCCCCCAGCGCCCGTAGTGGAACGCGACCCAACCCCACGGGTAGTCGCTCATCCACACGTAATCGCTGTCGTACGCCCAGTGCCCCGCGCTGACGTACGGAGTGAAGTCCGCTCCGATCTCGTCCGAGTTCGGCACCCAGACGGTGCCGTACGTCGGGTCCTGCACCCAAGTCCCGTGCGGATCGAGGGCCGGTCGGAAGTCCGTCAGCGCGCTCGGGTCGGTGTCTGCATAGGCGTCCGGGTTAACGCCGACCATGGTGTCTTGCCCCGGCAGCGCTTCACCCGACGGATCGCTCGTCAATGGCTCGTAGCCGCTTCCGGGCGGAGCGTCCGGAGAGGGCATGTCGGCGCGGGCCGATGAAAAACCGCCAAGTGCCCACCCGGCCGCGAAGGCGACGTTGATCAAGACGCGACGTATGGCCATGGGCCAGGCTCCCTTCGTGTCGTCCGACGCAAGTATGAGCCCAAACGGCCGCAGGTGCCCGGGAATCCGTTGGCGACTCAATCCCGCCCGCGCCCCCCGAGCGCGTCACGGGAAACGGTTGGGCCGTGGGGCCGGCCTCTACCTTCGCGACGAGCATGTTCGCGCCTTGCTTCCGCTGCGACGGTACCCGCGGTTACATCTCTCTGCCGCCGACGATCACGAGACGGGTCCTCGATACCCCCCAGGGCTGCAGGATTGCGTGTTCGTGCGGCAGGTCCCAGACGACTAGGTCGGCGCGCGCTCCCTCGCGAAGAACTCCGCGATCCGGGAGACCGAGTGAGCGCGCCGCGCTGCGGGTCGCGGCGAGCCAGGCTTCGTCCGGGGACAGTCCGTAGAAGCGAACCGCGAGCGCCATCGCGAGCGGAAGGCTCTCGGTCGGGGCCGTGCCCGGATTTGCGTCGCTCGCCACGACGATGGGGATTCCCGCGGCACGCAGCGCGGCGACCGGAGGAGGCTCCTGCCCAAGCGTGAAGCTCGCCATGGGGAGGAGCACCGCCGCGACCCCCGCGGCAGCAAGGGCTTCGATGGCCGCGGGTGACACGTGCTCGAGGTGGTCCGCGGAGGCGGCGCCCAGCGACGCCGCGAGCTCGCCGGCCCCCACGTCTGCGAATTGACCGGCGTGAAGGCGCACGCCGAGGCCGGACGCACGCGCGGCCTCACCCACCAGCCGTGCCTCGTCGACGGTGAACGCCTCGGCGTCGACATACGCGTCGACGAACCGTGCGAGACGCAGGCGAGCCACTTCGGGCACGAGAATGTGCGCGACCTGCCGGACGTATGCGCCTCGGTCCGCGCGTGCGGACGGAGGGACGGCGTGCAGCGCCAACAGCGTCGGGACGATCGCCGGCACGTCGGCGCGCGTCGCGACCCGCGCGATGGCTTCGAGCTGCCTTCGCTCGTGCGCGACCTCGAGGCCGTAGCCGCTCTTGACCTCGACCGTCGTCACGCCGAGCGACATCATCCGGCGAAGACGGGACGCCAGCGCCTCCTCGAGTTCGTCGACCGCCGCTGCCGCCACCGAACGCTGCGTCGCGAAGATTCCGCCGCCGGCGCCCGCGATGGCCCGATAGTCCGCTCCAGCCATCCGGCCGACGTATTCGTCGTGACGCGATCCGACCCAGCACGCATGCGTGTGAGCGTCGATCAGCCCCGGGGTCACGACGCGCTCGCCGAGATCGAGGAGGTCGACTCCCTGGGGCGATCGCGCGCGGGGTCCGACGTAGACGATCTGCTCCCCGTCGAACACGACGGCTCCGTCTTCCACGACGCCGAGCGAGCCCGCGCGACCCTCATCGCACGTCACCAGTCGAGCGGTCGCGAGGCCGCGGAGCGTCATCGACCCAGCCGGCGCGCGATTTCGCGGGCCACGTCGCGCGCCTGCTCGCCGCCGACGACGCGGGCGATGGCGTCGCTGTCGAGCGGTCGAGCGGTGGCACGCCGTCGTGCGTGGAGGACGCGCGCCCGGGCCTGTTCGCACCGCGCGCGAAAGCCGCTGGAGGCCTCCGCCCGGCGCGTCAGCGCTTCGACCGCTCGCTCCTGGCTTTCGTCGCTCGAGCAGATCAGCAGCGCGTCGCACCCGGCATCGATCGCCTGGACGGCCGCTTCCTCGATTGGCCAGCGCGCCGCGATCGCCCGCATCTCCAGGTCGTCGCTGATCAGCATGCCGGCAAAGCCGAGACGATCGCGCAAGACCGTGCAAACGGATCGCGAAAGCGTCGCTGGGAGGGCCGCGTCCAACGCAGGATACACGACGTGCGCGGTCATCCACGACGCGACGCCGGCCTCTATGGCCGCTCGAAACGGAGCGAGATCGACGCGCTCGAGATCGTCGCGCGCCCGGTCCACGACGGGAAGTTCGAAGTGAGAGTCCTTCGAGGAGCCGCCGTGTCCGGGAAAGTGTTTTCCGCACGCGAGGAGCCCCGCGTCTTGGAGTCCCCGAGTCCAGGCTGCTCCGAATCGTGCGCAAATGACGGGATCTTCCGAAAAAGCGCGATCGCCGATGACCGGGTTGTCGGGCCTCGTGTTCACGTCGAGCACCGGCGCGAAATTGATCGTAAAGCCGAGGGCGGCGAGCTCGGTGCCGACCGTGCGAGCGATGCGCTCGGCGAAGTCGACGTCGCCCCACGATGCGATGGTGCGCATCGGCGGGACTTCGAGGAGCGGGGCGCCGAGACGCGCCACGCGACCTCCCTCTTGGTCGATGCCGACGAGGGGCGCTTCGCCAGCCGCCGCGTGGATGGCTCGCACGAGGCCGGCCACCTGCGGCGGCTCGCCCGCGAGGTTGCGCTTGAACACGATGACGCCCCCACGCCGCCCGTCCGAGAGCGCGCGCGCGAACCGCTCCGGCAGTGACGTGCCGTCGAAGCCGCCGATGATCAGCGTTCCGCAGTCGACGGCGGCCATGGGGCGCTCTCTCTCCGGGCCTCTCGACGCAAAAAGAACTCAGTGTACACAGCGGGCGTATTTCATATCGGTCACGACGCCGTAGTCCGTGTAACTGGCACCAAAGTTGGCGAACCACGCGTTGCCCGACAGTCCGGCGTAGAGCGTCGAGGCCCAAAAATCGTCGGCAGGCGTACCGGGAAAGGCGGTGGAATCGATGGTCGGTCCGGGCGCCGCCACGGAGAAGTCCAATATCGTGGCGAGCTCTTTCATCTTGGCGAGCCGCCACGAGGCTCCCCCGAGAGCGAGCGTGGAACAATACGCGACCGCGTCGCCCTGCTGATACTTCACAGGCGATGGGACTCGCTGCCAGGTGAGCTTCGTCTTCGCGTCGTACACCGTGTCGGTGTCGATCGTGTAGCGACCGGCCGGCGACGAGGCGCGGCCGGCGATCCCGACGACGAGAGCGACCGCGATGACCGCGGCGCCGAGGAACGGGGGAAGGGGACGGCTCATGAGATCCTCTCTCGACGGTTGGTCCTCAACGAACGCAGCGGCCGTAGCCCGACTCGATGACACCCGCGGACGTCACGCTTCCGATATCGAAAGTGACGGTCCACACGTCGCCGGCCTCGCTGGCGTCGGGCGTCGTCGTCCAGAAGAAGCTCGAAAGTGTGTTCGGGAAATACGTACTGCTGATGGCCGAATTGAACTCCGTGGGATCGACGATCGAAACCAGTTCGACGATCGTCGGAAGCCGCCAATCGGTATAGCCGGCGAGGTTCAGCTCCGCACAGTACGCGGCTGCATCGGCCTGGACGACCAACGCGGTCGAAGCGTTCTGCTGCCAGACGAGCGCTGTCCCGTTGTCGGTCACGGTCCCGTCGCCGTTGTCGGTGTAGTTCGGGGTGTCGACCATCGGCCACTCCGCCCAGTTCGGGTCGACGCAGGCCGGAGTGCCGGCGCGTTCACACACGAGATTGGTCGGACACGCCGAGGCGCTCCCGATCGCGCAACCGTTCGGCCCCATTGCGCACGAGACAATCTGCGTGCTGCTGGTCGTCCCACACGCCGAGGCGCTCACCGAAAGACCGCACACCGGATCGGGAGTGCACGCGCAAGCCGCGGCCCCGGCCATCCCGGTGCAGCTCTGGCGGATCGGGCACGCGACCGGCGCACCATAGCCCCAACAGCCGTCGGCCCCGAGCGTACACGTCTCGATTCCTCCTGGAGCGCACGCCGTCTCCCCCATCGTGCACGTGCTCGTGCAGGCGGCCGCGCACGCAGCCACTGGCGCCAGTCCCGCGCACGACTGGGGAGCCGCACACGGTATGGTCGAAGCAACGTAGAGGCAGCCGCCGGCGTCCCCGTTCGAAGCGCACGTCGCCACGGTCATGGGATCCTGGCAAACCGTCCCGACCTGCGTGCAGACTGTCGCGGGGCACTGGCAGGACGCTGTCCCGGCGCTCAGAGAGCAAGTCTCGGGGGTCGTACACGGCTGCGTCGTGACCCATTGCGTGCAGCCGTTCGGTTGGAGCTTGCAGGTCTGCACGCCCGCCGATCCGCACTGGGTGAGACCGTTCGGACAGGCATTCGTGCACGTCGCTACGTCCGAGCCACCGCCATCTGCAAGGTCTGCGTCCGCGACGCCTTCGTCGATGCCTCCTCCGTCGTCGGAACCGCGGTCGGGCCCGCCGCCGTCCCCCATTCCCTCGCTCGCGCCGCTGCCCTCCGGGCCGCCGCCCGCATCGCCGCCGCGGCCGTCGGGAACGCTAGCCTCCGCACCGCCGCCGTTCGCGGGGCTCGAACTGTTCGAACACGCGAGCGGACCGGCGGCGGCGACGCCGATGAACAAGGCAGCCCATGCCGGGAGTCGCGGCATCGAGGTCCGATGGGATCGCGATGCGCGCACGGATCTCCACTCGCCGTCGCTATCTGCGCCTTTCATGGGGAACCTCCCGGCATCGTAGGCGACGGAAGGGCACCAGCCCAGTCGCGTGCGCAAGCAACGTCCTCCACCGACTGAAGCCCCGCGCAGCGCACGGCATCGACCTTCGGCCCGAGCAGCAAGTACTGGTCGCGCGAAACGAACGGGAGGTCCTCTTGCCACCGGGCGTGCACGGCGCGAGCGACCGCGTCCGCCTCGTCGCGCATCGCAATCGCGTCCAGCGCGGCGAGTCGACGCCCAATCGACTCGTGCACGTCGCTGGTCGACGGCGTCAGCGCGTAGGCGCGCTCGAGATAGCGAATCGCCGCGGCCGTCTCGCCGGCGCGCGTGAGAACGGTCGCCGCCGTGAGCGCACGGTCTGCCTCCCCGCCGAGTTCGACCGCGTGTCCGATCGCGGCCGCCCCCTCTTTTCGCCAGACCTCGCGGTCGGCGTC
>CAZVPE010000268.1:0-7298 GCA_964628155.1 uncultured Polyangiaceae bacterium
AGCTATTAAACGTCACCCCCCGGCCCCTCCCCGGCCCCCTCTCCGCTTGCGGGCCGCTTGCGGAGAGGGGGAGCAGCTCCGGTATCGCGAGATTCGCAGACACCCCTCTCCGCTTGCGGAGAGGGGCCGGGGGGTGAGGTTCTCTGGGGCCGCGAGGGCAAGGCCCGCTTGGTATCTGACAGCGGGCTTCTCTTACATCACGAGCGGTGCCCCTTACGTGATCCGCGGTGGCTCGTTCTCCGAATCCGCGATGACATTGTTTCCTTCGTGCCGCGAATGCGATGGTCCCCCGGCCTACCGCAACCCTGTCGGCGGATTTCGGTGCGCCAGGACTCCCTAGTGCGAGAGCTACCGAAAGACGAAGACTCAGCGCCGCTGTCTGGTCTTCATCGGCGGCGAAGGGTCCAGCGGGACGATCGGCTCAGGGGCTGCACTCGGGGCCGGTAGGACGACCGTTCCCGGAGAAAGTGCCGTGGGTCCGTCGCTCGCGGCGTCCGCGGGCGCGAGGTCGAGCGCGGCGGGTCCGGTCGCGGCGTTGCGTTTGCCGCGCCGTTCGGAGAACTCCGAAAAGAGTACGCCGAACAGAAGGACGGCCGCCAGGATGGCGAGCGCGAGTCCGAGAATCAGAAGAACGCCGGGGGGGCGCCCGGGGCGCGTCGGCGCCCTCGAACGCGGGGGAGGGGTTGGCTCGAGAGGTCGGGCGAGCGACGAGACAGGCTCCTGGTGCAACGTCGGGGTCGAAGCGGTCGCCGCCGCCGATCCGTGCTTTGGGCTGGTCTGAGCGACCGTCGGCGCGACGGTTCCGGTCGCCGCAGCGGCCGCTTCGCGGGCGCGCAGCACGACGACCGTGATGTTGTCGTGGCCCCCTCGGGCGTTCGCGAGATCCACGAGTCTGCCCACGGCTTGGCCCGCCGGCTCACCGCCTACGATCGCGAGGATCTCGCCGTCCTCGACGAGGTCGCACAACCCGTCCGTGCAAAGGACGAACGCGTCGCCCGTCACCTGCTGCACAGCCTGGGGCCTCACCTCGACGTTGACCTCGGCCGTGATCCCGAGAGCGCGCGTGATGCGGTTCGCCTCGGGGTGGTGGACCGCCTGCTGCGGGGTGAGCAGGCCTCGGTCGACCAACTCTTGGACGATGGAGTGGTCCCGCGTCAGCTGGAAGATCTGTCCTTCGTGCACGAAGTAGGCGCGGCTATCGCCCACGTGCGCAATCTCGGTTCCGGACCCGTGCAGAAGAACCGCCACGACCGTCGAGCCCGGCCGTCCGGCCGCGATCTCGCTCGTGCGCATCGCGTGAACGCGCTCGCTCGCTTCTTCGATTGCGGTTCGCAGCACTTGCGCGGGCGGCGTGTCGTCCGGGGCTCGGTCGAACGCCTCGAAGATCGTCGCGAGCGCCAGCTCGGCGGCTTCGCGTCCGGCGGCGTGTCCTCCCATTCCATCGCACACGACACACAAGTGTCCGAAGCGCGTCAGGCGGTGGCCGCACGCGTCTTCGTTGACCTGTTTTTCCGGATCGCGGCCCGGGTCCGAGCGCTCGGCGTATTCGACGGCCGGAAAGTCGGACGTGCGCGGCATCTTGTCTGATTGGCCCGTCTTACGCCTCGAGCTGCACGGTGAATTCCACCGGCCCGAAGCGCAGCTGCGCTCCGGCGGGTACCGTCGTCCAGGCGCCCGGAGCGATGCGCGTTCCGTACACCCAGGTTCCGTTGTTCGACGTTTCGTCCCGCACCATCAGCTGCCCGCCGTCGAACTTGAGCGTTGCGTGCACACCGCTGACGCGCGGCTCGCCGAGCAGGATCGGACACTGCGCCGGGTCGCGACCGACGCGAACCTCCGAACCGGGGCGAATCGTGAACTGACCGGCCATGCCTCGAATCGTGGCCGCGGCCGGCGCCACGCCGTACGCGTTCGGCGACGTCCCCGGTTGGGCGTTTGCATTGCCCGCTCGGGGAAACCCGGGAGCGCTTGCCAGCCCCCCACCTCCTTTCGTGAGATCCGCAGGGAGGGGCTGCCCGCACGAGAAGCACACGGAGGGCTGACCCGGCGTGACCACCGCGTTCCGGCCGCACGCGGGGCACCGGACTTCCACGAGGGGTCGGCCGCCATACGAGTCCGGCGGATTCGCCGGCGTCGGGGCGGCCATCGCCGGCAGCGGGCGCGGGGTCGCTGCGCCGCCGCGCACGGGCGCCGCGGCCGTCGCGGCAAGCGGGTCGGCGAGCGGGTTCATTCCGTATCCTCCTCCTTGGGGAGGTGCGCCGTAGCCCGCGCCGGGCGGGGGGGCACCGTACCCGGGGGGCCCGACCGGCGCGGGCGGGGTTCCGCCACCGCGTCGCCTGCCGCCGCCGCCGCCGCGCAAGAGCACCATCACGAGAAGAACGATGACGACGAGCAACCCCGCGATCCCGGCGACGAGCGGCCATGACAGCGGCTTTTTGGTCGCTTTGAGGGTGAGCACCGTCTTTTCGTCGACCGCCGACGCCCGATGGCCCTTGTTGTCGTAGACGACCAGCCGCGCGACCGTGCTGTCGCCCGAGCCCTCGAGGACTTTGTCGTCGTCGGGCACGTTGAACGTCACGTACCCGTCGCCGGCGGCGACCGCGGTTCCGAGCATGTGCTGCGCCTGGAGCTGCTGCATCGCCTTCTTCGCGACCTCGGGGTCGCGGGTGGCCGTCTGCGGCGGTGGCTTCGTGCCGGCAGGGATGAAGTAGGCCTCGGCGCGTTGCTTGTCGCCTCCCCAGCAGAAGTCGCCGTACACCGTGAACTGGCCGCCCGGGTAAAGAGGATTGGCCTGCGCTTCCTGAACCGTCTTGGCGAAGTCGACGTCGAGCGGCCACTGGGTCGGATCGATGCCGAGCGGCACTTCTTTGAACGTGCCGTCGGGCACGATCATCGGGCGCGTGTTTTCGAACACGAGGTTGAACGATTGTTCGACGCTCGGGTTCACGCAGCTCATCGTCCAGTGGACGAGCCACATGTCGTTGAAGCGGGTCCTCACGAGGCCGGAGATCGTCTTGGCCTTCGACGCCCCTTGCCCCTCTTGCACGATGTCGAAGAACCCCCCAATCTCGGGATTGGCCAGGGCCTGCATGAACGTCGCTTCGTTGTTGCGATAAATGCTCTCGGTCAGGCTCGCCTGGTTGGGCAGCCAGATTGAAATCACAGGCAGCGGCGTCTTCGGCAGAGACGTGTTTTCGGCCGGGAACCGCCCCTGGTCGAGATACTGATGAAAGACGTCGGCGTTCGGGCTCGCGCTTTCCGGGTCGCCGCGCCCGGCGCCGTTCGAAAGAAGGACCATCGCCTGGTGGAGGGGAACGGCGTCGGGCTGATCCGAATTGCCGAGCGACCCGAACGCGTCTTGGGTCATGCTCTTGATTTCGCTGAAGAGCGCGCGGTCGCGTCCGTGGGACGGGGTCGGCGATTTGAAGTCGTTGAGCGCGTTGCCGAGGTCGGCGCGCTGCTTGTACGTCTTCCATTTGGTGTCCTTCACGACCTGCACGTCGTCGAAGAACATGAGATCCATGAGATCTCCCGGTTGCATCTGCTCGATGAATTCGTGCGCGATCGTGCGCGCGTCGCCGAAGCGCGACCCCATGCTGCTGGCGGCGTCGACCGCGACCAGCCACGCCGTTCCGACGTTCGGCTGGTTCTGCGCTTTTCCCCACTGGACCTTGTCGACGAACTTCGCCAGCTGATCTTCGCCCGCGACTTTGACCAAGAAGTGGGCATTCTGCTCGGGGAAGGGGAACGGATCCCAGAGCGCGCCCGGCTTCTCGAGCTGCTCGCTCCAGCAGGTCAGCGTGTTCGCCGGGGCGACGCCCGAGCACGGCTGCACGACGTCGCTCAGGCGCTTGAACTGGATGACTTCGATGACCGTCGTGAGAATCGGCTTGCCGTTCTGCAGGCCGGCGCGGGGATCAATCCGCAGGATGTGGGCCTCGGGCGCCGCGGACGCCGGGACCGCGAAAAAGCACAAGACGGCGGTCAGAAGGGGCAAGAGGAAGAACGACAGTCGTCGAACCATTTCGGCGTGACCTCGTCGGTTGCAATGGGCTGGAGCGAGTTCGTTAGACGCGACCGATGACCTTCGCGATGGTCGTATACGCGCCGAAGCGTACGCGGTCTCCGTCGCGAAGGTCTCGCCGCCCGTTGAAGCCAATGTGTTCGTCGTTGACGAACGTCCCATTGGTCGAGCCCGTGTCTTCCACGACGATCGTGCCCGCGGCGGCGTCGACGAGAATCGCGGCGTGACGCGAGGAGATGGTGGGATCTTGCAGCGCGATGTCGATTCGGTCGGCGCTCCCCAAGCGGCCGACGGTCAGACGCCCGCCGGTGAGCGGCCAAAAGTCGCCGTTGGCGTTCGGGGCGTAGGCGACCAGAAAGCCCCGCAAGGCCTTGGGCGGGACCGCGTCGCGCGAGGTTTCGGCCGCGACGGGAGACGGTCCGAAACCGGGCTGCGCGGCCTGCGCGAAGGCCGGCGGAGAACCCGGCGGCTGCAACGCGAAGGCGGGCTGCGGCGGTGCCGGGGTCGGGTACGGAGGTGGCGGAGCGGCGTACGGAGGGGGAGGGGGGGCGTACACGGGCGGAGCGCCGTATCCCGCGGCGCCCGGGTATGGATCGGGCGTGAACTGAATCTGGTCGAGCGCGATGGGATGTCCTTGCGCGCAGTAATTCGAGCCGGGGGCCATTTCGTGACCCATCTGGCAGCGTGGCGGCGTGCGTCCGGGAATGGCGCCGAAGCCGGGCTGTGCCGCCGGAGGGGCGTACGGCGGCGGCGGTGCTCCGTACGCAGCGGGATTGGCAGGCGCGACGGGGCGCGCCATCGCGGTGCCGCAAGCGTTGCAAAACTTGTCGGTCGGCCTGGCGGCGGCGCCGCACTGCGGGCATGCGCTCATGGTTCTCGGGCCTCGGGCGAGAGCATATCGAAATCGCACGGAAAAGGGCCAGCCGCGATGCTCGGATCGCTGGAGGCGGGCGCTGCCCCTTCCCTACCTCATGCAACCAAGGCCCCCGCCCGGTCATCGTTCCGTGTTGCGCGCCGCCTCCGTTGGGGTGCGAAGACTTGAGGAGGAAGCGACCATGCCCAAGATGAGAGCTGCGCAGATATCGAAGCCCGGAGGTCCCTTCGAAGTGGTCGAACGCGAAGTTCCGGAGCCGGGAGCCGGTCAAGTTCGAATCAAGGTCGAGGCGTGCGGCGTGTGCCATAGCGACGCGTTCGTGAAGTCCGGCGCCTTTCCCGGTCTGTCACTGCCGCGCGTTCCGGGCCACGAGATCGCCGGAGCCGTCGACCGCGTCGGGGCGGGCGTCTCGTCGTGGAAAGTGGGCGACCGTGTGGGTGTGGGATGGCACGGCGGGCACTGCTTTCAGTGCCGTCCTTGCCGGAAGGGTCTTTTCATCAACTGCGAAAAGGCCCGCATCACGGGGATTAGCTATGACGGCGGCTACGCCGAGTATGTGGTCGTTCCCGCGGAGGCGGTCGCGCGGATGCCGAAGGGGCTGACGGCGGTGGAAGCGGGTCCGCTGCTCTGCGCCGGACTTACGACCTACAACGCCCTTCGCAACAGCGGTGCTCGCGCCGGCGATACGGTCGCCGTGCAGGGCATCGGTGGCCTCGGCCACCTCGCGATCCAGTTCGCCGCGCAGATGGGGTTTCGCACCGTGGCGATCTCCCGGGGCGCCGAAAAGGAAGAGCTCGCGCGTGCACTCGGAGCGCACGAGTACGTGGACACGAGTCGCATGAGCGCTGGCGAAGGCCTCCAAAAGCTCGGCCGCGCCGATCTCGTCCTCGCGACCGCGCCGAACAGCGAAGCCATCGCCAGCACGGTGGACGGCCTCAACGTGCGCGGCAAACTGCTCATTGTCGCCGCGCCGTTCGAGCCACTCCAGATGTCGGCTTTCGCGCTCCTCAGCGGGAAGACCGTCGCCGGCTGGTCGAGCGGCAGCTCGATCGACTCGGAAGACACGATGGCGTTCAGCGCGCTCACCGGCGTCCGGCCCCGTGTGGAGCTCTTCAAGCTCGAGCAGGCGGATCAAGCGCTGGCGTCGGTGATGGAGAACCGCGTGCGATTTCGGGCGGTCTTGACGCCTTGAGGAGCGCCTCCCGGCGCGCCAGATCGACGGGGATTTCCCGCGGCTCTACCCCCCCGCCGCGCCCTTCCACGAGCTCATCACCGCGCGCAGCACTTCACGCACCGGCACTCCGTGCGCGCGCGCGGCTTCGGCGCAGGCCTCGAACTCCGGTTTGGCCTGCGGAGGGCCGAACGGTCCCTCGGCGACCTTCACCGGGATGACTCCGTACGGCGTTTCCACCTGCACCATCCGGCGGGGGCGCTCGGAACGCACGACGTCGTAGCGGCGCACGCCCAAGCTCGTCGTCTCGCGCAGCATCGCGCTCCCGACGACCTCGGCCAACGCCACCGGCGCGAGCGCCGAGAGGGTCAGCGCGGGTCGTCCCTTTTTCATCGTGATGGGGGTCGCCCACGCGTCTACCGCGCCCGCGGCGAAGAGCGATTCGATCCAGCTCGCCGCGAGCTCGCCGGTTGCGTCGTCGACGTTGGCTTCGAGCACCGCGTGCGTGGGCAAGCCCGCCCCGGGCCCGCCAGTCCGATGGACGGGCGCCCCGAGCACCGCGCGAACGACGTTGGGCCGGTCCGAAAGGTCCGCGCTTCCGGCTCCCCATCCGATCCGCTCGGGCCGCATCGACGGCCAGCGCTCTGAGCCGATCGCGTGGGCGCCAACGATCGCCGCGCCAGTCGGCGTCACGAACTCGAAGTCGAGTCTCCCGTCGTAGGTCTCGAGCCCCGCGAGGCACTCGACCGTCGCCGGCGCCGGGAGCGGCAGCCTGCCGTGCGCCGCGTTCACCATCCCGCGGCCCATCGGCAGCGGGGACACGACGAGGTCCGCGCCGAGGTGATCGAGCGCCGCGGAGCTCCCCACCACGTCCGCGATCGCGTCGACCGCGCCCACTTCGTGGAAATGCACCTCGTCCATCGGACTTCGATGCACCTTGGCCTCGGCCGCCGCCAAATGGCGAAACGTTCGCTGCGCACGGGCCCGCACGCCGTCCGGCAGCCCAGACTCGTCGAGCATGGTTCGGATGGCCGCGTACGTACGCAGCGGCTGACCCTGGTCGACGTGCACCTCGAACGAGGTCGCGACGATTCCGCTCCGGACCCGGGTGCCGAAATGCACGTGAAATCCGCTGACGGGCAGCTGCGCCAAAGCATTGGCCACCGCCTCCCGCGGCACCCCGAGATCCACGAGCGCCGCGACAATCATGTCGCCAGCAAGCCCGCTAG
>CAZVPE010000269.1:0-2385 GCA_964628155.1 uncultured Polyangiaceae bacterium
CCCGCTGATTTCGTGCGCAGGGGCGGAATCGAACCGCCGACACGGGGATTTTCAGTCCCCTGCTCTACCGACTGAGCTACCTGCGCGAGATCCTCGTCGGGTCCCCGATGGGGGGCCCGCGGCGAGGGGGGCGGAGTCTGTCGCCGGCCGCGGGGGGCTGTCAAGCCCGGCTCGCACCCTTGCAACCGTGAGCTCGTCTGGCGCGTACTTCGGGTATCTATGACAAACGGCCCCGTCATGGCTGCGGGGGGAGGCGACGTGGCGGACGACGATACCCTCAAACTCATCGGCCGCACCATTGCTGAGAAATACGCCGTCGAAAGCGTCGTCGCCGAAGGCGGTTTCGCGATTGTTTACCGGGCCACGCACATCATCTGGAAGCGCCCCGTCGCCCTGAAAGTCTTCAAGGCGCTGACGGGCTTCTCGTCGAAAGATCGGCAGCGGCTGCTCGACGAGTTCATTCAAGAAGGAGCCCTCCTCGCCGATCTTTCGGAGCGGAGCGCGGCCATCGTACAGGCGCGCGATATCGGCATGCTCGACGTGCCGGGCGGCGAGCAAATCCCGTACATGGTGCTCGAGTGGCTCGAGGGCGACACACTCGAGGGAGTCTTGTCCGACGAGGCGGCTCGCGATCTCCCGGTTCGAAGCCTGGAGGAGGCCGTCCGGCTGCTCGATCCGATCGCGGAGGCCCTGGCGCTCGCGCATCGAAAAGGAATCGCGCATCGGGACGTCAAGCCGGGCAACTTCTTCGTTCTCGGCGATCCTCGATGCGACGCCAGCGTGAAGCTGCTCGACTTCGGGATCGCCAAAGTCGTGAGCGATGCGCAAAAGATGGCCGGTACGTTCACCAAGACCAGCGGGCACGTCACGAGCTTCACGCCCGCGTACGGAGCGCCGGAGCAGTTCTCGCGTGGGCACGGGCCGACCGGCCCTTGGACCGACGTGTTCGCGCTTGCGCTAATCATCGTCGAAGTTATCACGGGTCGCGAGGCGCTAGAGGGGGAGGATCTGGTGCAGCTCGCGGTCGCCTCGGCCAACCCCGATCGCCGTCCGACGCCGAAGAGCGCCGGGGCCGCGGTCAACGACGAAGTGGAGGCCGTCTTCGCCAAGGCGCTCGCCGTCAAGCCGACCGAGCGATGGCAGTCGGCCGGCGACTTTTGGAACAGCCTCCGGCGCGCGCTGCATCTGACCCCGATGACCGCGATGACCGATCCTTCTCCGGTCTCGGCGGTAGCCAGCAGCGGGCCGGTGGCGCTGGCGCCCACGATTGCGGTGCCGTCGTCTGCGTTGGAGCCCCCCTCCTCCCGTTCCGGTACGCGTAGGGTAGGACTCTTCGGCGTCCTCGGTGCCGCGGCGCTCGCGGGCATCGCTGGCATCGCAGGCGCCGCGCATGTGCTTGGAAAAAAGGAGTCGACCGGGGCCGTCGCACCGATTGCGAGTGCGAGCGCGCCCGCAGCGCCGCTCCCGCTGCCCCCGGCGTTGGCGCCTGTCGCCCCCTCCCAATGTCCTCCCACGACGATTCGAATCCCTGGAGGCAGCTTCTTCATGGGGAGCGACGACGGCCTGGCGATCGAGAAGCCGTCGCACCAAGTGACGCTGGGGCCTTATTGCATCGACGAGTTCGAAGTCACGGTCGAACGGTACAAAGCCTGTAGCGACGCCGGGCGCTGCAAGCGCGCGGGCACGACGAACGACTGGTCGGGCATCTCCGAAAAGGAGCGCCGAGCCTTCGATCCGCTCTGCAACGCACGCGATCCGGTCGGTCGCCTGAAACACCCGATCAACTGTGTCGACTGGGAGATGGCCGACAAGTTCTGTCGAGAGCAGGGCGGCCGTCTTCCGACGGAGGCCGAGTGGGAGTTTGCAGCGCGCGGCCCAGATGGTCGCAAGTACCCGTGGGGGGATGAGGATCCCGCGGCCGGTCACTTGAACGCGTGCGGCCGCGAGTGCGTAGCCTGGGGCCTGAAGAACGGCGTCGAGGAGAAGGCGATGTACGAAACCGACGACGGCTTCGCCAATACTGCGCCCGTCGGAAGTTTCCCGAAGGGGGCGTCGCGCTACGGAGTGCAAGACGTCGTCGGCAACGTCTGGGAGTGGGTGGCGGACTGGTATGGTCCGTACGGCAAAGACGAGTTCCGCGATCCGATAGGCGCTCCGGCCGGGGAAGAAAGAGTCATTCGCGGGGGAGCGTGGAACGGATCGTATCCGTCTTGGGTGCGGCCCACGTTCCGATACAAAGATACGCCGGCGAAACGCAGTTACGGGATCGGATTTCGCTGCGCGCGCTGACGACTGGAGTCACGGGTTCGACGGGTTCTTGGACGGCTCGGTGGGCGACGCCGGCGCCGCGTCGTGACGGCCGGTGCGTCGCCAAGACACCCGATC
>CAZVPE010000269.1:2395-7280 GCA_964628155.1 uncultured Polyangiaceae bacterium
AGAAGGGTCAGCGCATCGCCGGCCATCTGACTACGGAGGAACTCATGGACGCCGCCGAATCGCCTCGGATCGTATTCGAGAGCGCTGCCGAGTGTACCGACCGCGATCGGGCCGAAGAATCGCTTCGTCGAGCGCTTGCTCAGACAAGCGGCAAAGGATGTGTCGTGACGGTCCGAATTCGGGCCGCGGAGCTCCCCGCCGTGCAAGCCGAAGCGGAGATCACCGACGAGACCGGAGCCCGCCGCGGCTGGCAGGTGACTTCGGGCGTGGCCGCCGACTGCGCCAGTCTCGCCAGCGCCACGGGGACTTGGGCGTCCAGGGTTCTCGCGGTGCGGCTGCAAGATGCAGGAACGCCGGATTCGGCACCGCCCGGAAGCGAACGCGCTCCTCTTCAACCTCTTCCCGCGCCTCCTCCGAGTCCTCCTCTTCCGGCACCCGCCACCTCGGCTCCGGCTCCCGTTGCCTCGGGTCCACCGCTCGCGCCTCCGCCTGCGGCCTCCGCGCCCGCTCCACCGCCGCAGGCTCCGGCACTCTCCGCGCCCGCTCCGCCGCCGCAAGCTCCGGGAGGTTCCGCGCCGGTGCCCGTGCCCGCAGTGCGGACGGTACCTCGCGTTTCCGTGAGCGAAGGGGCTGGGTCCGGCCCGGCTCTCGGTCCAGGGCGCGACGAGGCGGCGCCGCTGGAGCTCGGCGTGGGGACGTTCCTAATGGCCGGCGGAGGCTCGGGCGGTTACGTGGGGGTGACCCCATTTCTCACGGGCGACGTCGGCGAAGCGGTTTTCTTGCGTCCCTCCGTCGCGCTGGGCGGGTCGATCGCCACCAACGTTCCGTCGACCTGGGGCGCGGCGCGCCTCGACACGTGTCTCCGCTTGCCCGAGCGCTACGCGATCCGAGGCGGCCTTCAGCTCGATATTTGCGGCGGCGCCGAGGTAGGCCTTTCCTATGTCGTGTCCGGAACGCTGCCCGGAACCCCGATCTCCGGGCAGACGCTTCCGTTCGTCGAGCTCGGTCCCGGAGTCGACCTCCGCGCCGAGGTTGGCAACGTCGCGGTCACGTTGCGCGGCGTCGGAGGAGTCGACGTTGCACGCGGGGGCTACACCGACGTGATGGGGGCCCGAATCGACGAGCCTTTGTTGTCCTGGCGTGTCGAGGTGGATCTTGCTTGGGTGCTCTACAACGAACGGACACAGTCCCTCCGCGTGGGCTCGAATCCGTTCGACCCGAAGTAGCCGCTTCACTTCGACGCCACGAGAGCGCGCTCACTCCGCGGCGTGCACGTGCGAGGCGCGGGTGGCCGTTTCGGTGGCGATCGCCGCGTTCCAGAACGCTTGCATCCGATCTCCGAGCCTCTCCAGTTCGTCGGCTCGGATCTGCGATTCGACGAGTGGCAGGAGGTCTCGCTCTATCGTGCGCACGTGCCTTTCCATGGCCGTCGCGAGGTCGCGCAAGCGCTCGCCGAAGAGGGCGTCATCTCCCTCGGCAAATACGGCTTGGAGCACCGCGTTACGCACGGCGGCTTGGTCCTCGCGGAATCGCCCCACGCGAATCCCCACTCGGTCGGCGATCGGCGACAGAAAGAAATGGTCTTCGATGGAAAGATGAGTCATCAGCTCTTCGACGAGCTGCAGCACCAAGGGCATCCGCAGATGGCGTTCGCCGCCAAGGCGGGCGACCAGGCGCTCCAGACTCCGATGCTGATCTCGCAGCAGCGTGGTGGCCTTCATGACGACGTTCCGACCGGCGCCCACCCCCCCGCGTTTTCGCGAAGAAACGCGCCGTGCCGATTCCTCGAAGCCCGTCCGTAGCACCGCTCGTGCCGTCCATGATTCGCCGCCAGGCTGTGGACAAATAAGCTCCTTTTCCGGCGCGACTGGGAAGTTTGGTTATGGCCCTTGCGGCATTTGGCCACGATGAGGCGTTCTTGCGGGTCGACGGGCTTCGCTGCCCGGGCGAATGACGGTCCCATTTTTTACGCCCGCTCCAGGGGCGGCCCCATCGGCGCGTCGAAGCGGGATCAGCTGCGGGCGTTGTCGAGGAGCACGCGCGCGACGAACGAAGTATCGGTCTATGTGGGACTTCGTCATCAAGGAAGATCCCAAGGCGATTCCGAGATCTCCCTTTGCACCGGTCCGTCTCGCTCCGTTATACCCTTAAGAAGGATTGGGGCACTTGGAAGTCGGCATGTCCAACGTATTGCCGCACAGCAGCGAACCGCGAGCTGCCGCGAACCTGGCGGGAAAGTATCGCCTCATCGCCGAGCTCGGGCAAGGTGGCATGGCTACCGTGTATTTGGCGGTCGCCATCGGCAAGTCCGGCTTTCGAAAGCTCGCGGTGGTCAAACTGCTGCGTCCGGAGATCGCCGTCGACACCGAGTTCGTCGAGATGTTCCTCGACGAGGCGAAGCTCTGCGCTCGGTTGAGTCATCCGAACATCGTGCACACCTACGACGTCGGCGTGGACGAAGTCGGGCACTTGATGGCGATGGAATACCTCGACGGGGTGTCCTTGCACGCGGCGATCGCCAAGCTGGGGCGCAACGGGGGACCGATGAAATTCCCGATGCAGGCCCGCGTTCTTCTCGACGTCGTCGAGGGCCTGCGGTACGCGCACGAGCTCAAGGACTACGACGGGCGTTCCCTCGAAATCGTGCATCGCGACGTGACCCCCCACAACATCTTTGTCACGTACGACGGGCAAGTGAAGCTTCTCGATTTCGGAATTGCCAAAGCCGCCACGTCGTCGGTCCGCACGGCGACCGGGGTCATCAAAGGCAAGCTCACGTATATGGCCCCCGAGCAGGCACGCGGCGACCGAGTCGATGCGCGCGCCGACCTCTACGCCGTCGGGGTCATGCTCTGGGAGGCCGTCACCGGGAAACGGCGCTGGCCTGCGGGGCTTAGCCAGCCGGCTCTCTTCACCCGGCTCGCGTCGGGAGAGCCCCCCCAGAGCCCGCAGGCAGCCTCGCTGGGCTACCCGGAAGAAATCGACGCCATCGTCCTCCGCGCCCTCGCCGTGAACCCCGACGACCGATATCAAACCGCGGCGGAGCTGAGCGCGGCCCTCGAAGGCGTGCTGCGCAAACTCGAACCAGTGTCGCTTCGTGACCTCGGTACCATGCTGGCGACGGCCTTCGCCGACGGCCGGCATCGCTTGCGAGAAATCATCGAGACGCAGTTCCGGGCCATCGATGCCGGGGAGCGCCCGTCGGAGCGGCATCAGCTGCCGGCCGTTTCACTGCCGACGCTGCCGACGGGGTCCGAAGTTCTGGCGCCCCCGCCCGCGGCTGCCGAACGCCCCAAGACCGATTCGACGTCGATTCGGATGACCGTCCTCGAGAGCACGGCGCCGCCGGCGCAGCGGGCGCGCTCGCGCGGGGCAATCGTCGCGGCCGCGGTCGCGGTCGGAGCCACTGCGATCGGGTTCGCCGTCGTCGGCTCACACGGGCGCCCCGGCGCCCAGACCGCTCCGGCGGCCCAGCCGCCGCCCCTTCGCGAAGAGGTAACCCTGATTGCGGCCCCCACTCCGGTATCCGCCTCTGCAGCGGACGCCCGGGCCGGTACCGGGCTTCCGGCGGCCCCAGGGGCCGCGCCGGCCATGCCGGAGCCCGCCCGGCGCAGCGAGGCCACCGTCGCTTCGGGACCGCCCGCGACGATTCCAATTGCCCGCGGTCCGGCCCTGCGCGGCCCGCCGCCCGTCCAGCCTCCGCCGGTGGCCACGGCCCCTCCTCCGCCCGTGACGCCGGCCCCGTCCGCTTCGGAGAACGGCCCGGGCGAGGCGGTGCCAATCCGCAGACCGGAGAGCAGACCCAAAGTACAACTCGAACGAGACAATCCTTGGCCCTAAAACGGGACAATCGTTGGCTCTAGAGAACGCTCGCTTGCTGCAAGGCGCCCTTCGTCCTAAGCACGAGCATCATGCGAACCGAGTGGGTGACGAGGCGTCGGGGTGACCGGATCAAGACGCAGCTGCATTACGCGCGCAGGGGAATCGTCACCGAGGAGATGGCCTACGTCGCGGCCCGCGAGCGCGTCGAGCCCGAGCAGGTGCGCGAAGAAATCGCGCGCGGTCGCCTGGTCGTCCCGGCAAACGTCGTCCACACCAACCTCGAGCCGATGGGGATCGGCATTGCCCTGTCGTGCAAGGTGAATGCGAACATCGGAAACAGCGCCGTCACGAGCGACATTCACGGCGAGCTACGAAAGCTTCAGGTTGCGCTGAAATACGGCGCCGACACCGTGATGGACCTGTCGACTGGAGGGGATATTCCTCGGATTCGCGGCGCGCTCATTTCGGCATCTCCGGTGCCCATCGGCACGGTTCCCGTCTACCAGGTGCTCACCGAGCGAAAACGAGTCGCGGACATTCGTGTCGACGACTTCTTGGATATGCTCGAAGAGCAGGCGAAGCAGGGCGTCGATTACTTCACGATTCACGCGGGCGTCATCGCGGAGCACCTGCCGCTCGTCCAGCACCGCATCACCGGGATCGTGTCGCGGGGCGGCGCCATCATGGCGCAGTGGATGATCGAGCACAAAAAGCAGAACCCCTACTACACGCACTGGGACAAAGTGCTCGAGATCTGCGCCCGTTACGACGTGACCATCAGCGCAGGCGACGGCCTGCGCCCGGGCTGCCTTGCCGACGCGAGCGACGCAGCGCAGTTCGCCGAGCTGAAGACGCTTGGGGAATTGACCTTGAAGGCGTGGGAAAAAGACGTGCAGGTGATGATCGAAGGGCCGGGCCACGTGCCGTTCGACCAGATCGAGATGAACGTCAAGAAGGAAATGGAGCTCTGCCACGAGGCACCGTTTTACGTGCTCGGCCCTCTCGTCACCGACATCGCTCCCGGATACGACCACATCACGAGCGCCATCGGCGCGACGATGGC
>CAZVPE010000270.1:0-7260 GCA_964628155.1 uncultured Polyangiaceae bacterium
CGATGACCAAGACTTCGGGAACGCGAATTCGATGATTGACTCGGATTTGGTACCCGCGCTGCTGCTGACGCGGATCGAACCGGGGATTACCCAATGCCATTGTTGCTTCTCGTGACCTCCGTGTTTGGGTTGACCTTCGAGCAAGAGCAAGGCGAGCGCCAACCGTGGCCACCCTTGCCGCTGTAGGACAATTTGATCGCGCGAAGGAGCGCGGGCGTCAATGAAGGACTGTTCCAGGGGCCGCGCTTTCCGCGACCAAACGGTCCCCGATCGCTTCCACCTTCATCGCGCCGAGCTCGCCACCGTCGCGCGATCGCACCCCAACGGAATCCGCCTCCGCTTCCTTCGGGCCGACGACCAGGAGGTACGGATAGCGTAGCAACCGGGCGCCGCGCACCTTGGCCCCGAGCTTGTCGCTCGAAAGGTCGGCGTCGACGCGCAGGCCTCTCGCGCGGAGCCGCTCGACCACGCGGCGGGCGTACTCGTCGCTCTTTTCGCTGACCGTGAGGACAATTGCCTGCCGGGGCGCGAGCCAAGTAGGAAAATTGCCGCCGCAGTGTTCGAGGTAGACGGCGAAGAAACGCTCGAGCGAGCCCAAGATCGCGCGATGGAGCATGACGGGCCGATGCTCCCGTCCGTCTTCGCCGATGAACGAGAGTCCGAAGCGTGCGGGCAAATTGGGGTCGAACTGGATTGTGCCGAGCTGCCAGCTTCGCTTGAGCGCGTCGTGAACGTGAAACTCGATCTTGGGCCCGTAAAAGGCGCCCTCGCCGGGCAGCGTTTCGTACGCGATTCCTGCTCGCTCGAGCCCCTGCGCGAGGGCCCTTTCCGAACGGTCCCACTCGTCGTCGTTGCCGAGGCGCTTCTCGGGGGGAGGCCGCGTCGCGAGCTTGACGTCGAACCTGTCGAACTGGAGCGCCCGATAGACTTCGTTCAAGAGGCCGATGAATTTCTCGATTTCCTCGGCGACTTGGCTTTCTGCACAGAAGATGTGCGCATCGTCTTGCGAAAAGCTGCGGACCCGCGCAAGGCCGTGCACGACGCCGCCACGCTCGAAGCGGTGGAGCCGTCCGAAGTCGGCGACGCGCCAGGGTAGCTCGCGGTAGCTTCTCCGCTTGCTGCCGAAGATGATGCAGTGGCTCGGACAGTTCATCGGCTTGAGCGCGAACGAGTGCTCGCGGAGCGCGGCCTTCAGGTCTTCGGCGCCGATCTGGTCTTCGGTCCACAAGCGGTACATATTGGCGCTGTAGTTTGCGAGGTGGCCGCTCGTCTCGAAGAGCTTCGGGGAGAAGGCCTGCGGCGTGATGACTTCCTGGTAGCCGTAGCGCTCGTAGAGCCCACGCACGTACTCGATGAGGCGGGTGTAAACGAACGCGCCCCGCGGCAAGAAGAACGGCATGGCGGGGGCCACTTCGTCGAAGAGGAAGAGCTCGAGCTCCTTGCCGAGCTTGCGATGGTCCCGCTGCTTGGCCTCTTCGACGAGCCGCAGATGCTCTTCGAGCGCCTGGACGCTCGGAAACGCCGTGCCGTAGATCCGCTGGAGCATGGGGTTCCGCTCGTCGCCCCGCCAGTACGCCCCCGCCACGTGCGTCAACTTGACCGCCTTGAGGTACCCGGTCGAGGGCACGTGAGGTCCCTCGCACACATCGACCCATTCATGGGGCGGCGCCCCATGCTTGTAAAGGCTGACCTCCTCGTCGGGCGGAATGGCGTCGATGATCTCGAGCTTGTAGGTCTCGCCCATCGCCGCGAACATCCGTTTGGCCTCGTCGCGCGTCACGACCACCCGCCGAAACGGCGAGTCTTTCTTGATGACTTCGAGCATCGCCTGCTCGATCGCGCGGAGGTCGTCCTCGGTGAATCCGCCGCCCGGCTTATCGAAGTCGTAGTAAAACCCGTCATCTATGGCGGGGCCGATGGTGACCTTCGTTCCTGGGAAAAGCCGCTGAACGGCGTCTGCCATGACGTGTGCGGTGGAGTGGCGGATAACGGCAAGACCGTCGGGGTCGTTCGCTCGGATGGGCCGGAGCGTGCCGGCCGTGTCGATGGGGGTGTGCAGGTCGACCGTCTTGTCGCGGACTTTGACCGCGATGACGTCTTTTTCGAGCTTTCCATCGGCCGAGAGAATCTCGCGTGGGGTCTTGCGTTCAGGCATGGGCAGCATCGCTTATAGCCCACATGGAACCGAGGCGCCTCGGGCGCTGGAGCGGAGCCGCCGATAGCCATGGATCATTCGATTTCCCGCTGGACCTTGACTCGACTCCTTGGCATGCGTAGAGGCCCTCTTCGCATGCATTCCGTGCGCGCGTTCGTGATCGCTACGCTCCTCGTCCCCGGCGCGTGTCATCGGCCGGACGACCCGCCCCCCGCTCCGGCACAAAGCGGAGAGGCGCCCGTGCATGTTCAAACGACGACGGCCACCGAACGGCCCATGCCCCACTACCTCACGCTGACGGGCACCCTCCGGGCAAGCGAAGCGTCGGACCTCGCGGCCGACACGACGGGCAAGGTCGTTCAGACCTTCGCCGAGCGCGGACAGTCGGTGAAGCGCGGGCAGCTCCTTGCGGTGCTCGATTCGCGGACGGCCGCTCTGGCGGCGACCGCTGCCGAGGCGCAGTCGAAAGTCGCCCAAAGTCAACTCGACCAAGCGCGGCGCGATTGCGAGCGGGTGAAGCACTTGCTCGATACGGGAGCCATTTCGCAAGCGGACTACGACCGGCAAATCGCCCAGTGCACCGCGCAGCAGTGGTCGGCCGCAGCCGCGGACGCCCAGGGCAAGTCGGCCACGAAAGTACTCGGCGACACGAGCATTCGCGCTCCCTTCGACGGCATCATCGGAGAGAGGTACGTCAACGTCGGCCAGTACGTGCAACCGAGCACCCGCGTCGCGTCGATATACAACGCCGATCCGCTGCGTCTCGAGCTCACGGTGCCGGAGGCGAACGTCGCGGCCATTCGTCCCGACATGCCCGTCTCCTTCACCGTCGTGGCCTTCGGCGACGATGTCTTTACTGGCCACGTGCAGTTCATCAGCCCGAACGTGCGCGAATCGACGCGCGACCTCGTGGTCGAGGCCGTGGTCGCGAATGGCGACGGCCGGCTCAAGCCGGGAATGTTCGCTGTCGCGAAAGTGCTCCTCGCGTCGCCGGAGACCCCGGTCGTGCCCTCGACCACGGTCGTCCGCGACGACACGGGCACCGCTCGTCTCTACGTCGTCGTCGGGCGCGAAGTTCAGGAGCGCCTGGTCCAAGTCGGCGAAACGGTCGGCGACTTGGTCGCCATCGCCAGCGGCGTCAAGTCGGGCGACAAGGTCGTGCTCAAGCCAGGGGCCGACGTGCACGACGGCGTGCGGGTGGAGTAGGCCAAACCATGCAGTGGCTCGCCGCTCTCTGCGTCAGGCGCCCGATTTTCGCATCGGTGCTGATCCTCGTCGTGTGCGTCGTCGGCATCGCCGGCTACCTCCAGCTCGGCGTGGATCGCTTCCCGAACGTCGACTTCCCGATCATCGTCGTTCTCACGAACCAGCCGGGCGCGGCGCCCGAGGACATCGAGACCGAGATCACCGACAAGGTGGAGCAAGCGGTCAATACGATCAGCGGCATCGACGAACTCCGGTCGGTGACCACCGAAGGCGTGTCGCAGGTCATCATCACGTTCGTCATCGAAAAAGACGTGAACGTGGCCGCCCAGGAAGTGCGCGACCGGCTGAACACCATCCTGCGCGATCTGCCGAAGGACATCGATCAACCGGTCGTACAGAAGCTCGACCCGGACGCGGCGCCGGTCGTCTACTTCGCGCTCCACTCGCAGGGCCATTCGCTGCGCGAGGCGACGGAGCTCGCCGACAAGCGCGTCCGGCGACAGCTGGAGTCGATCGACGGAGTCGGACAAGTTCAACTTCTCGGGGGTAGAAAGCGGCAGATCAATGTCCTTCTCGACCCGATCAAGCTGCGCGGCGCAGCGCTGACCGTCATCGACGTGCAGCGCGCGATCGCCTCGCAAAACCTCACCACTCCCGGCGGACGAGTGGAAACGGGACCGACGGAGCTCACGCTCCGCATCCACGGCCGAGTGACCGACCCGGCGCAAATCGGTGACTTGGTCGTACGACAAGAAGCGGGGCACTCCACGCGCGTGAGCGACGTCGGCGCCGTCGTCGACGGCGAAGAAGATGCCGATACCGCGGCGCTCCTCGACGGCCAGCCGACCGTGCTCCTCGCGGTGCGCAAACAGTCGGGCGCGAACTCCGTACAAGTCGCCGATTCGGTCAAACGGCGCATGCAGGACGTCCGTAAAGAGCTGCCTGCCGGTTACCAAATCCAGCTCGTGCGCGACGAGTCCGGGGTCATCCGAACCAGCGTCGACTCCGTCAAGGAGCACCTTGCGGTCGGTGCCTTGCTGGCAGCCGTCATCGTCTTCTTCTTCCTCGGCAACCTCCGCAGCACCGTCATCGCGGCGATCGCCATCCCGACCAGCATCGTCGGAACGTTCGCGACGATGTGGTGGGCCGGCTACACGCTCAACACGATCACTCTGCTCGCCCTGGCGCTCGCCGTCGGCATCGTCATCGACGACGCGATCGTCGTCCTGGAAAACATTCTCCGTCACGTCGAAGAGAAGAACGAGAAGCCCATGGTCGCCGCCGTGGCTGCGACCAAAGAGATCGGGCTCGCCGTCCTCGCGACCACGCTTTCGCTCATCGCCGTCTTTCTTCCCGTGGCGTTCATGGGGGGAATTCCCGGACGGTTCTTGCGCAGCTTCGGGGTCACGATGGCCTTTTCGATCGCCGTCTCGATGCTCGTCAGCTTCACGCTGACGCCGATGATGGCCTCGCGCTGGCTGAAAAAGCACGAGGGCAAAAAGACGGTCGGCGAACGCATCGTCGACTGGTTTTATCGGCCGATCGAGCACGCATACATGAAGGTTCTCCGCTTCGTGATGAAGCACCGCTGGGTCGTGGTGTGCGCGAGCGTCCTCACCCTTGGCTCGTGCGTGCCGCTCGCCGGGGCGGCCAACAAGGGATTTCTCCCCGTCAACGACGAGGCGCGCTTTCAAGTGACGGTGCGCGCGCCGGAGGGAACGAGCCTCGACGAGACGCGAATCATCGGAGAGCGGATCGCTCGGGCCGTACGCGCGAGCCCGGACGTCTCCCTGACCGTGACGACAGTCGCCGACGACAACGCGCAGACGCACAACCTCGCGACCATATACGTCGCGCTCACGGACCCGACGAAGCGAGCGACGACGCAAAACGACATGATGGACTGGGTGCGTCGCGAAATCATCGCCAAGCAGCCCCCGAGTTTGCGCATCACGGCAAGTGAAGTTTCCGCCTTCGCGGGGGGAGGGTTCGCCACCCAGCGCAACCAGTACAGCGTGCGGGGACCCGAGCTCGAGAAGCTCGAGCGAATCGCGGCAAGTGTCACCGAGAAACTGAAAAAGACGCCCGGCGCCGTGGACGTCGATTCATCGCTCATCGTGGGAAAGCCGGAGATCGGTGTCTATATCGACCGCGCGCGCGCGGCAGACCTCGGCGTGCAGCCGAGCGACGTGGCCAATGCGCTCCGGCTGCTGGTCGAGGGCGATCAAGTGTCGACGTACGAGGAGCACGGCGAGGAGTACGAAGTGCACGTGCGCGCCGATCGACGTTACCGCGCGGACGAAGAGGGGCTGAGGCTCTTGGCGGTGCCGTCGCAGCGGCTCGGGTTGGTCGCGCTGGCGGACGTCGTCCAGCTCGCGCGCGGGACGGGGCCTTCGCGCATCGATCGGCTCAATCGGGAGCGGCAAGTCACCATCATGGCCAACGCGGCCCCGGGGTTCGGCGACGGAGCGATTTCAGGGGCGATGAAGTCCATCTTGGACGGCGAGCACCTGCCGGCGGGCTATTCGGCCATCCCGTACGGGCAGACGAAAGAGATGGGGCGCGTGTTCGTCGCCTTCATCGCCGCGCTCGTGCTGTCGTTCATCTTCATGTACCTCGTGCTCGCGGCGCAGTTCGAGTCGTGGCTGCATCCGATTACGATCCTCCTTTCCCTTCCGTTGACGCTGCCGTTCGCATTTCTCAGCGTCATTCTGTTCCGACAGGCGATCGACATCTATTCCGTGCTCGGAATCCTCGTGCTGTTCGGGGTCGTGAAGAAGAACAGCATTTTGCAGATCGACCACACCAATCAGCTCCGCGCCGCGGGGCTCCCTCGGCTCGAGGCCATTCTTCAGGCGAACCGCGACCGATTGCGGCCGATTCTCATGACCACCGCCGCGTTCGTCGCCGGGATGATCCCGCTCGTCGTTTCCAGAGGGGTCGGAGCGGGCTTCAACCGGGCGACCGCGGGCGTGGTCGTCGGAGGGCAGCTCCTCTCGCTGTCGCTCACGCTGCTGGCGACGCCGGTCGCCTACTCCCTGTTCGACGATGCGTCGCGCTGGTTCGCTGCTCTATTCCGGCCTAGAAACGCCGAGGCCAGCGAGTCGATCCGCGACGAAGCGTATCCCGTCGCAGGCGAGTAGCGGGGCTCCACATGCTGCGAGAAGGCGAGGAGGCGGGCGCTCGACCTCTGGTGACCGAGGCCGCACCGCTGCCCGTTCGAGCGTTCGCCGTCTCTTCGACGCTGCAGCCGCGCGTCGTGGCCGCGCTCTTCGCCCCCGATGCGGAGCGCGTGAGGCTGACCAAGACGATCGCAGTCGCCCGTTACGGCAAGACGGGGTGGGCGGTGGCGCACGACTTCGGCGCGGTGGTGTTCGTAGGCGTGGGCGAGTCGGAGTGCACCCGGGTCATGAAGGCGCTCGTCGCTCAGCTCGGGAGCGAGCCACGGGAACCGCTCGAAGAGACTTTCGCGGTCCAAGTCATCCCTGGGGCCGCGCCCTCGGTCCGCTTCGACCGCATGGTCGTCCGCGAGCTCGACGCGCGCATCGTGGAGATTCTGACGCTCGTCGTCGCGCAGTCGGTGGCGATGGAATACTACGAAGGCGACGTAGACGCGCTGGTCGGCGCGCTCGAAGAGCGGTCGCGCACGCTCGCGCGCGACGGCACGCTCCACGGGAGTCCGCGCGCGCTCCTGAAGTTCATCGGGCGCGGAATGACGATGCGGACCCGAGTCGTTCACACGCTGTCGCTGCTCGACTCCCCCGGAGCGACGTGGGACGACGAACTCCTCGACAAACTCTACCGCGGATTGCGCACCCTCTTCGAAATCGACGAGCGATACCGTGCGCTCGATCACGAGCTTCGCATCGTGCAGGACAACCTCGCGCTGATGGTCGACA
>CAZVPE010000271.1:0-7252 GCA_964628155.1 uncultured Polyangiaceae bacterium
GTGGAACGGCGCGACCGCGCCTGGAGGACGCGCTCGCGAACCAGCGATAGCTTGCGAAGTACGAGCAGGCGGTTGGTCATGTCCGCGGCCTCGTACGTGCCAGGACCGCGCGTCGCCAGCGCTCTGCCCCCGCTTCGAAGAGAGGTGCGAAATCGGCGTGCTCGATCGCGGCCTGAGCCTGGAATCGCGCGGCCGAGCCGGCAGGCTTATCGAGCAGCACGCGCCCTCCGCGCGCGACCTCCCACCGGAGGAGCGTACTCGCAAGGTCGAGCCGAACGAGATCGACCGGCCGGCCGCACAGACGCTCGAGATCCGCCTGCAACTCGAGCTCTCGACCCAACGGCAAGTCCGGTTCGATGGGAAGAATGCCCACGTCGATGTCGCTCGCCGAGTGGAGCCGGCCGCTCGCGGCCGACCCGAA
Organism: uncultured Polyangiaceae bacterium; assembly: GCA_964628155.1. Classification (GTDB taxonomy): domain Bacteria; phylum Myxococcota_A; class Polyangia; order Polyangiales; family Polyangiaceae; genus Palsa-1150. Next base: position 422 of record CAZVPE010000271.1, read on the forward strand.
GAGGATCGCGACCCGCAGGAGAGTCCCAACGGGGGAGGCGGCCAGTCCGGAGACCAGGACGTTCTTGATCGTCTCGGAGGCCGCCGTCATCGCTCAAAGGGTAGCACCGGGTCGCCGTAACCATGGAACGGCGGGTGAAGGCGCCTCCAATGGTCGCCCCCGGCGCATCCAAGCTGTCACCAATACGTCGCGTAGCGCGCACCCGTCTCGTGGTAGACGACCGCGGGGTGTGGCCGCGGCGCACCCCGTCACGCAGCAAGGACCGGCCATGAGATCATTTTCCCCCTGGATTGCCATCGTCGCCGCCGGCGCGGTCCAGTGGCTGGTCGGTTGCTCCAGCGACGACAACAGCAACCCGTGCGATGACGCGTCGCCGGGTGAAGCCTCGACGAGCGACGGCGCGGGGGGCGATGTGACGTCCCAATCGACGGGCGCGTCCCAAGACGCTTCCTCGGAGCAATCGCCCGGGCTGGACGCTACTGTCGCCGACGTGGGCGTCGGGACCAGCGCGGACGCTCGCAGCGAAGCCTCGGACACCGGAGCTTCTTCACGGGAGGCTTCCGTCGCCGCGTCGGACGGCGAGGCGGGTGCCTCGGACGCCGGCGCGAAGATCTCCGACGCCGCGGCGACCTCGGACGCCGCGGCCGACGGGGGCCCGGGAACCGTCACGTTCACGTCGACGCTCGCCGGCATCCGAATCGCCAATTGGTCCCCCGGCGCCCCCGCCATCGACTTCTGCATTGCCCCCCACGGCACGACCGCTTTTCAAGGACCCATCCTCGCGAACACGGCGCCAGCCCTCGTGGACGCCGGCACCTGCCCGCCCGGCCCCGTGGGCCTCGCGTTCACGGAGGTCAGCTCGTATTCGCTCGTTCCACCACAGCAATACGACGTCCGGCTGGTCGTGGCCGGGGCCAGCAGTTGTTTTCCCGGAATCATCGACGGAACCGCGCTCCCGAAGCTCGGGAGCAGCACGTTCGAGACGGTCGCATTCATCGGCGAAACGGCCGCGATGGGGAGCGCTCCGGGGCAAAAGGTCACCGGCTTCCTCGACGACTGGACCCCGGCGCCGGCCGGCGTGGCCATGCGGTTCATTCACGCCGCGCCGTCGCTCGCTGCGCTCGATTTGGGGACGGGGACTGGATCGAGCTTCCAAACCCTCTTCGCCAGCGTGTCCTTCGCCAGCACCGACACGGCGGCCAAGGGGCTGGACGGAGGGTCCGCGTCCGTCGACCCCAACGCCTATGCGCTGATCGCGCCGCTTTCGTCCGTTGCGCTGAGCGCCCGGACGCACGGAGCCGTCGCGGTGGACGGCGGCGCGGTTCCACCCGCAGCCGTGGCTCCGAATGTCTCGGCCGCCTCGGGCAGCGTCTTGACGATCGTGGCGATCGGTGCGGTTGCCGACGCGGGCGGGCCGGCGAGCCTTCTCGAATGTGTCGACAACGCGGGAACCGCCTGCACGCTCGCGAACTGCACGGTCATATCGAACTAGGGCGCGGTGGCCGGCCGACCCCCGTCGGCTCCCTCTCGGCGCCTGTCGCTCATCTCGAGCGTACCGCGCCCCGCCGTCGCCCTCGGCGCAGCACCGCTCCCACCCCGACGAGGCCGAGCGCCCAGGCCGCGGCGCCTGGGGATCTCGCGCGCCATCCCACCGCGCAGCTGCTGGAGTCCGTGGCGCACGGGTTGGCGCCGCCCTCGACGGAACTGGCGGCAGGACCGGAGGCCACGCTATTCAAGGCTCCCGAGTCGAGCGATCCGCACTGCTGGAGGAAGCCGTAGATAGGCTGCGAGTTGCACGTGGTCGCCGAGACCGGCCCGTTCAGCGTCATCCGCGACCCGTTCGGATTGTAGATCGTGCAAATGCCCGCGATGTCGTCGGGCGTGAGGGTGACCGAGCCCGCCTTGTAAAAGGCGTACATGATGGCGGTGGGATCGCCCGAGTGCGCCAGACCGAGAAAGTGGCCCGCCTCGTGGGTCAAGATGCTCGCGAGATCGAAGCCGCCCTGGGGGACGGGCCCATTGGCCACGATATGAAAGTTGGCGGAGTTGATCTCGATGGCTGCCCCGAGGATTTCGCCGTTGTCCAGATCGACGGTGAGGGTCGTGAAACCGATGGCGTTTGCCGAGTCGCCGTACGGCCACGCGTCGTCTCGAAAGATGATCGGATTGTTGTGCGCCTGTGACGGCACCGAGTCGCACTGGACCGCCGGGAAAAGCGAAGGGGTGATGCTCGGTGAACCGCCGCCGGTGCAGGCGGCGGTGGTCCACGTCGCGAAGGCTTGTGTGGCAACGTTCGTGGCGTCGTTCAGCGTGACCCACTTGCTCGCCCCCTGCTGGAGGCTGAAGCTCACGCACTGGTTTCGCCAAAAGAGGGTCGGTAGACCCGTCGAGGCGCCGAAGCAGCCGGCGTCGGTAGGGTCGTACGCGACCGGCGGACTCGCGTTGACTTCGCGGCAGAAGGCGTGCGCCTGCCCAGCCCAGAGCGCTGCTCCAAGTGCGACCAAGAACGCACAGGCTCCCAGCCGCGTAGATTGCACACGTCCCATTTTCGGCTGGCTGCGTACCACGTTCTCGGGCGAGGGGGCACTGCACAATAGGTGGTGTACCCCTCTCGCCAGGTTACATTTGGGTGACGCGGCTCAGTTGAAGCAGGTCGGGCACTTGGCCGCCGCCGGCGCGGTCGCGGGCGCAGTGAGGCCGCAATTGAGGACCGCCAGGCCGACGCCGCCGCCGCTGTGCGTCGTGTCGGTGAAGTGCGAAAGGACGGTCGTCGGGTCGGTCGAGCCGATGTCCGTGTCGATGTTCGAGGCGCAGACACCGATCGCGGCGGCCGGCGACGAGAGGCAGGTCGATCCGGTGTGCGCGCCGCAATAGCAGTTGCTGACGCTCGGGGGGAGTTGGCTGAGGGAGCATTCACTGGCGGGGTTCGCGCCGCTACTCGTGAGCGTGCACGTAAGCGCGTCGAGGCATTGCTGCGTTGCCGCGGCAGACGCGCCCGACACGTTGGGGTTGTCGAACGGCGGATTCACTCCGGCGCCGTTGGGATCTCCGCACTCGGAGTTCGTGACCGAGATGCCGGATCCATTCCCCGTCGGACCGGGGCCGCCGGTGCCCGACCCGTCGAGGCAGGCGTTCACGACGAGGCAGGTGTAGCAGCTCCCGTTCGTGTTGATGCCGGCGCCCTGGCCGTTCTTCAAGATATCGTGGGCGACGATGATCGCCTCGGTGGGCGTGCAAACGCCGTTGGGGCTTGCCGCGCACTGCACGCTATTCGCACCGCTTGCCGCGCAGGGCGCCGTGGTGCAGGCCGAGACAGCGCCACCGGACCCGGTGCCCGTGTCGATGCCCGTGTCGACCGCGCCCGTGTCGATACCCGTGTCGACGGTGCTCGCGTCGACGGCCGCGTCGCACCGGAGAATCACGGTGAGCGACCCGACGTTCGGGCACGATGCCCCGCCGTTCGAGATCGCCGCGGTGACGGTGATGGTCTCCGTTCCCGCCGCATTGCAGGTGAACGTGTTCGACGAGCCGGTGCTGCTCGCGAGTGCGCCGAAGCCGCCGGCGCCGCCCCAGGTGAGCGTCACGTCCGAGCTCAGGTAGCTCGGGTCGATTCCCGCCGCGGTCAAGCTGATTGTCTTTCCGACTGTGGTCTCGTTGGGCGATGCCGTGAGCGACGTCGCGGCCGCACATGCGCTTCCGACGATGGTCGCCTCCAGCGAAGCATCGGCCGTCACGACGACGGTCCCCACGTTTACGTCGGGCGCGCTGACGCCCGCGTCGATGATCTCCGAACAGGCCAGGGTCAACGCGACCACGTTCGTTTGATTGGCCAGTACGCCGAAGGAGGCCGGTCCCGCCGAGCAGCTGTCGCCGCTGCTGTCGGTGGCGCTCAGCGAGAGCGCGTAGCCGGCGGCGACGGGGAGGGTGAGCGAGAAGCCGACCGTTTGGCTGCCGCTGACATCGACCGATCCGGTGATCGTCGAAAAGCCCGCGAGGGTCGCGTTCGTGACGGTGTACTGCACCGAGCTCAGGGTGATTCCCGGAGCGAGCTGGAGCTGTAGCGTCACGGTGCCGGTCGCGGACGAGGCGCCAGGCGCCCCTGCGCCGACCACCCCTGTGTTGCTCCCCCCGTTCGAATCCCCTGTAAGACCGGGCGCGCTCTGCGAAGAACAGCCGACCGCCGACACCGCGCCGATGGCCAGGCCCAAAAGTACCGAATTGCGAATGATCTTCATGAGAATGTTTCTCCCTACACCCAAGTCTGTAAGGCGCTGGCGACGATCTACAACTGGGGTCACGAAGTTATCAAATGTTTCTGCCGGGGGTGAGATTGCCCAATGTCTGCGCCGAGTAAGAAGTGTGCGTTGCGCAATCGAAACAGAGAATTCGCCCTTCAGGGCGTGCAAGTCAGCGAGGCCATCAGCGATCCATTCGCTTTGCACGACGCGCCGCCGTCGGAGATCGAAGCCGTTACGGAGACGGCTTCCATTCCGGCCGCTGCGCACGTGAACGTATTCGAGATCCCTGTCGTGCTCGTCAGGCTTCCCGCGCTCCCGGAAGCTGTCCATGTCAGCGTGACGTCGGAGCTTTGCCCGGAAGGATCGATCCCCGATGCCGTCAGCTGAACCGTTTTGCCCACTTTCGTCTGGTTGGGCGCCGCGACAAGCGAGTTTGCCGCCGCGCACGGACCGCCCAGCGTGGTTGTCGTCAGAGACGCATCCGCGGTAACAGCCAGGATTCCTGTCGTGGGGGTCGCGTCAGGCGAAGCTTGGCCCGCGTCGTTGGCCGGACTCGAATCGGAGGCGGCTTCCGTGGGCGCGCTGTCCGCGAGAGCTGCGTCGGAGGGAGCCGCTTCGCCCGGCGCGTCTTGTGCATCGGCGTCATCCCAGCCCGTCGCGGCGTCCATGCTAGAGCCGTCGTCGCCCGAACCGCCGTCCGCGCTGCCGCCCGAATTGGGCGAGCACGCCGCGCTCCAGGGGGCCCACGCCGCGAGAGCGAAGACGAGTGCGCGGCGACGGTGCCTCATCGAAACGAGGCCCCTCTCTTACGCGAAGGCGGATGGTCCGCAAGGTCGGCGAGGGCGGTGGTCAACAAGTTGCAAATAGATCACGCGATGGACGCGAAGCGCCAAGGTCCACTCTTAACCTCACCCCCCGGCCCCCAACCCCGGACCCCTCTCCGCTCGCGGAGAGGGGGAGCAGCGCCGGTATCGCGAGACCCGCAGACACCCCTCTCCGCTTGCGGAGAGGGGCCGGGGGTGAGGTTCTTAAGGCCCGCACGCACCCGAGTCCGACGAGGCCGCGTCGGCCTTCCCGCACGGGGCGACGGGCGGCTCGCAGTCGAAGAAGGCCGAGAGGGAAGTGACTTCCTGCCCGGTGCAGAGGCCACTGTCCGAGGCCGCGAGGGTCGCGGTGATCGTCAGCGGATTGTGCGCGGTTGTTTCACACGCAAACGTCGGAGTCGCGGCGTTCGCGTCGGAGAAAGCCCCGTCGCCCGCGGGAGTCACGGTCCACGTGATCATCGGGTGTGGACCCTTGGTCATCACCCCGAGCTGCGCGGGTGTGCCGATCACTTGCGCTGCGGGGTTGAGCGAGAGCGACGTGATGCTGGGACACGCGATAAAGGTGGACGTGATGAGCGGGACCGACGCGTCGACCGCGGCCGAGCCGGTCGTGACGTCGGCCGGCGCGACCCCCGAGTCGACGGGAACGACGCAAGTGACGGCCAAGACCACTTGAACCGTCTCGCCGGCAAGAACCGTGAACGGCATCGTGGTGCCGCTGCACGGGTCGCCCTCGGTGTCGGCGCCCCTCACGGTCAGCGTGTAGCCGGTGCCTTGGAGGATTCCCCCAGCGACCCACTCCACCGCCTGCGCGTCGCCGATGTTCACGGTGCCCGTGTACGGAGCGCCGCCGTTCGTGATCGTCCAGTTTAGCGACGTCAGAGTCACGCCCGGGCCCAGCGACAGGTGGCCGCCGACCGTCCCCGTGTCGCGGCCGTTGGACCCGACGACGCCCACGCGCGCAGGACCACCGGAATTGGCCATTGGCGTGCCCACGCCAGCGGGGCCGGCCTTCACGACCGGTCCCGAGCAGGAAATGACTGCTCCGGCCCACGCAACTAGGCCGGCTCCGAGTGACGTGCGAACGAGATCCATCGAGGCGACCCCCCGCTACCCTTTCTCTACGCGAAGCGCCGCTCTACCGCAACGTTACGACCCCCAAAGACGGGATCTTCAAATAAGAAAAAAGGGCACCGACCTTTCGGTCGATGCCCTTTCCTTTCCTAACTAGTTACGTACGAGTTACGAGTGCAGACTCAGCTCAGTTGAAGCAGGTCGGGCACTTCGCGGCCGCCGGGGGGGTCGCGGGGGCGGTGAGGCCGCAGTTCAGGATCGCGAGGCCGACGCCGCCCGGGCTGAACGTCGTGTCGGTGAAGTGCGAGAGAACGGTCGTCGGGTCGGTCGACCCGATGTCCGTGTCGATGATCGATGCGCAGACGCCGATCGCGGAGGCGGGCGACGAGAGGCAGAGCGAGCCGGTGTTCGCACCGCAGTAGCAGTTGCTGACGCTCGGGGGCGCCTGGCTGAGCGAGCACTCCGAGGCGGGGTTCGTGCCGTTGCTCGTGAGGGCGCAGTCGAGCGCGCTGAGGCAGTTGGCGGGGTTGCTGGTCGACGCGTTGGGGTTGTCGAACGGGGGATTCGAGCCCGCGCCGTTGGGATCACCGCATTCCGAGTTGGTGACAGCGATGCCCGAGCCGTTGCCGGCTGGGAAGGCCGCGGCGGAGCTGTCGATGCAGGCGTTGAGAACGAGGCAGCTGTAGCAGCTGGTC
>CAZVPE010000272.1:0-7242 GCA_964628155.1 uncultured Polyangiaceae bacterium
CGGAGGGAGGGGGCGCCCCGGAAATGGGGCGCTCCCTACCCCTATCCTGAGGGGGGCCGTGAAAGCGCGCGGGGTGGGAGGACGTAGAAGGCGCGGCTTGGTCTCCGAGCCGGACGACCGACTCGGCGGAGGTCAGTAGTTGGTCGTGATGAAGTCGGTTTTCGCGCTCTCCGCCCATCGTAGGCCACGGACAGCGCGATCGACACACGCCGAAATGCCACCGTTGGGGGGGTTGGTGGTCACCGTCACCCCCACCGCGCGGCCCATTCGAACGGCCACCCGCACCGTCACTTTCATACTATCGGGCGCGCCGCACGAAACGACGAACGAGGCGTGTCGCAGCGGCGCGGAAAGCTGGTTGTCCGTAAGATCGGGGGCGCCGGCGGCCTGCTGGCCCATAGAGATTTCTTGATTGTTGCCATTGAGCACGGACTCGTAACTGGCGCCGCCTCCCCCGCCGCCGCCTCCCCCGCCGCCGCCCGGAGCCGCGCCGACGCCCGGGGGCCGCTTCTTCCCTCGGATATCGCCGTGAATCTCGATTGTCCCCGTGCGATCCTTGGAGACCACGACGGTGTCGCTGCGCGTGCCGCGGCGGGTGAAAAACCACACCGCCAGCGAGCCCGCGAGCGCGACCACCACGGAGAGCGCGATGATCGACTTGGCGATGCCTCGCTTTTTGTCGGCGCTGACGGCCAGGACCACTGCCTTTTGCTCGTCCCGCTTCTCGCGCACGAGTTGCGTCTGGAGAGCGAATGGGGCGAACTCCTCCCACTCCGCGATCGGCATCTGCTCGCCGCTAATCTCGTCGCGAAGAGCAAGGTCGGACGTGAAGGCGTGGGAAGCAATTTGTTGGAGGAGTTCGACGGCCGTGAACGGGCCGTGATCCATTCGGTCCTTGCTGACCACGTACCGGGGCCGCGGATCGCTCTCGAGGCGCGCCTTGAGTGCGGACAGGCGAGCTGTGGCGTCGTCGTTTGCGCGCGCCGCCGGCCCGTGGACGCTACTCGTATCGGGCGACGCCCGAGGGGGGGCTGCCGCGGGCTCCGGCGGCAACATCGAAAAGCGGACGTCCACGTCGAGCTCTGCGCTCTCGTCGAACCGCGCTTCGGCCACCTCTGGAGGATGGATGCTCTTTTGGGGCGCAACGTGGTACATCGCGCTCGCAAAAGCCGAGAGATCGGAGGGTCGATGCGCGCGGTCGCCCACGATTGCTTTGCCGATGAGAATCTCGAACGACTCGGGCAGCGCATGGTCGTAATCGCGCGGCCGCTTCATTCCAGGACCGATGTGTTGGCCAGTCACCATTTCGTAGAGCATGGCGCCCAACGAGAAAACGCTGGCGCAGGCATCGCCGGGCTCGAGTGTGCGCTGGAGCTCGGGCGCCAAGCAGTGCCTGTCGTCTGCCCGCGTTGGCGCGATGGCGAGCTTGGTCTGCACCCGGGCAAGACCGTCAGCGGAAGGCGCGATGGCCGAGGGGTGCACGTAGAGTTTCTCACCGCGTGCGTGCCTGTCCCGCAGGTCGAGACACACAGGGACGATGACGGCGATCGCCTCCTCGAGCGACATCCGGCGTCCCTCGACCCGTCGCGCGTCGAGCAACGAGCGAAGCGTCATGGACGAGGGTATCGACTGCGCAGCGGTCCCGCCGGGCGACGCAAACGCGGAAGGCATGGCCATGGTCGTGCGACAGAATACGGCACGGCGCCCGCCCCGCTCAATGGTCGACACCTGTTTTTGCGAGCGGCTTGCCAGCGGCCCTCGAGACCGCTCGTCTCAACGCCTCGCAAACTCCTCCGTTAGGTGGCGCGGCCTCTGGCCAATTCGGCGACGATCGTCCTCCCGCCCAGGATTTGCCCCGAAAGCGCCGCGATCGCCCGGTCGAACGCCTCCTTGCGCACATGGAGGTAGCTCATACGGTCTCGCACACGGATTTGCCCCACTTCGTTCGGCGACAAGCCCCTCTCGGTGAGAAGACGCTGCAGATCGCTCGGCCGAGCGCCCTCGCGTTTTCCGACGTTGACGAACAATTCCAAGAAGTCGGAGCCTGCCAATGTCGAGGAGGAATCCTCGATTCGCGCCGCCGAGACGGTTATGCCCGGCAGCCGCGACTCGACCTCGGCAGACGGCAGGATCGGGCGTTCGTCGTCAGGCTCCCTCGGCGGCTCCCAACCGGCATAAGCTGCAGCGGGCTCCCCTCGCGGCCTGGGTCGATCGGGACGTTCCCCGTTTCGAGACGGTTCCGACCGCGCCGGTTTCGACTCGGGGCGCGCTGGGGCTGGCCGCGGCGGGTCTTGCCGCTTCGCGCCGGAAGGGGCGGTCGCCGCGATTTCGAGGGGCGCCTTCGGGCCGCCGTCTCGGGCTTGGGGCTGCGCCTGAGGGTTACGCGCGCGGCGTGCCTCGGCCGCGGCCGACGGGACGTCTCCGCCGCGAGCCCCCAAGTGGTCGCGAACGAGGTTCGCCACGATGCGCTCCGCGTCATCGTGCGTGAGGAGGCGCCGCGCGAGCGAGAGATCGTCGGGGTGTGCGGCGCGATTGGCGAAGGCTTCCACGAAGACTTGAACGACGTCGAGTTCCGCACGGGTTTTGAGCTCGCCGGCGCTCGGAATCTGCTTCTCGATGGGCCGAATCTTGTAGGTCAAACGAAGCAGATAGACATTGCCGATGTCCTTCGGTCCGACCAGCGCGATCGCCGTTCCCGTGCGACCGGCCCGTCCCGTGCGACCGGTCCGGTGCACGTACTGCTCGGCAGTCTCCGGAAAGTCGTAGTTGATGACATGGGTCAGATGCGAGATGTCGATCCCGCGCGCCGCGACGTCGGTTGCCACGAGGAACCGCAACCGACCTTCCTTGGTCGCGTTCATCACGCGTTCGCGGTCGGTTTGCGGCAGGTCTCCGTTCAGCCAGTCGGCGTCGAAGCCGCGCGCCTTCAGGCCCTCGGCCACCCGGGTCGTTTCGTCGCGCGTATTGCAAAAAATGATTGCGCTCTCGGGGTCTTCGACCTCGAGGATTCGGACGAGTTGCCCGATCTTGTCGCCTCCGTGGACGACGTACACGTAGTGCGTGATCTCGAGGGCGCCGACCTGGTCGCTCGAGAGCGTGACGATTTCGGGAGAGCGCAGGTGATTGTGAGCCAGCCGCTCGATGTCCGGTGGGAGAGTCGCGCTGAAGAACAGGCCCTGACGGCTCTTGGGCAGAAGCTCGAGGATGGCGTTCAACTCTCGGGCGAAGCCCATCGAGAGCATTTCGTCGGCCTCGTCGAGAACGAGGACGCGTACCCCCGTCGGGTCCAGCGTTTTGTGACGAAGGTGATCGAGCACGCGGCCCGGGGTTCCCACGACGATTTGCGCTCCGCCCTCGAGCGCCGCGATTTGACGCGTCATCGGCGCGCCGCCGTAGATCGCGACGACCTGGACGCCACGGAACTGCCCGATCTGTTCCACCTCCCGGGACACCTGCAGCGCGAGCTCGCGGGTGGGACACAGCACCAGCGCTTGAACGCCCTTCACGGACGCGCGAACGATCCGGTCGACGATAGGGAGCCCGAAGGCGGCGGTTTTTCCTGTTCCCGTGCGGGCTTGGACCACGAGATCGCGGCCCTCGACGGCGGGCTCGAACACGGCCCGCTGCACGGGGGTGGGGGACCGATAGCCCATGGCGTCGATGGCGCGGCGAACATCGGCCCCCAGCGGCAATGCGTCGAACGTAGGCTCGGCCGCGGGCGTCTCTGTAGGCGTGGCGTTCATCGGAGGGACTTCTTAGCGCAAGTTGGCCGGAAGGTGCGCCGTGACGTCACGTTCGAGCGGAACCAGCTCGACGAGGCCGTGGAGAACCATTTGCTCGTGGGCTCTTCGCAGTCGCAAAAGCGAAGCCCATGCGTCGAGTCCCTCGGTCGACGTGGCGCAGACCCGCTCGACGTCGGCCTGCGCGTCCCACTCCGGGGTCAGGCCCAGCTTGAACGCGAGGCGTGTCCGTTCTACGGCCAAGTCGAGCGATTCGCCCTCTCGTTCCCCGGGGGCCCAAGCCATCCCCGCTGCGCGATCGACGGCGAGCGCCAGCGCCCGCACACCGGCACCGCACTTGGTTTCGGAGGAGTCCGCCGAGGTCGCGGCTAGGGGGCGAACGCCGACGCCGAAGACCGCCGGGATGATCTGGAGGGCGCTCGCTCCGATGAACGCGACCGCGACGACGATGACGATGATGTGCGCGACGCGCCTTCCCTCGCGGCCGCCGGGCGCGTCGTCCTCTGGAGCCGCGTTCATGCGGCGAGTATACGAGCGGGAGCCGAGAAGAGGGGAGAGGCCGTGTCGAAATGTGGGCGGGGCGTCGACGTGATGGGTGGGTGCACCTGCGGGATGCCCGCGGGCGTCTCGTGGACGGAGGGGCGGATCGCGTGGGTGGATGCGTGAGTCGCGTGGATGGGTGCGTGAGTCGCGTGGATGGGTGCGTGCGTCGCGTGAGTGCCTGCGTCGCGGGGATGAGTGCCTGCGTCGCGTGAAGGGGTGTGCGAGTCGCGTAGAAGAGTAAGTGAGTCGCGTGGATGGGTGCGTCTGTGCGGGTGGTCGCTCTGTGTGTGCGACGAGCGTGCGTCTCGAAGCGAGGAGCGCACCCCTCGACAGGAGGGGCTTTGCGATGCCCGGACTTTGCAGGCCCGGGGGGACCTGAAGGGGGTTGTGGGACGCCACCCTAGCCAAAAGAGAGCTTTCACTTTATTTTGAACGCCTCGATGAATACACCGGCTGCCTCGGTCGCTTTACTTCGCGAGGCGGCCTCCGTCGAACGGGTCGGCGCCCGGGCCATGGAACGCATGGCGCAAGTGCACGCGCTCCTTGGCGAAGACATGACCGTCGTGGAATCGGAGCTCGCCCGCCTCGTACGGGAGGGCGCTTCGCCGGCGACGGACTCCGCCGCCCATCTGCTGGAGGCTGGCGGCAAGCGCGTGCGCCCGCTGACCGTGCTCCTCGCGGCGGCCTGCTTCGGTCCGGTGCCCGCCGTCGCACGGGACCTCGCGGTGGTCTCCGAGCTCATTCACCTCGCCACATTGCTTCACGACGACGTGATCGACGACGGACAGGAGCGGCGAGGTCGGGAGGCCCCTCGGCGGCTCTGGGGAAACGCGGTCAGCGTGCTCGCCGGCGATCTCCTGCTGACCCACGCCCTCGAACGGACCGCGGCGGCGGCGATCCCTGGCGTGCTCACCGACCTTTTTGCCACGCTGCGGCGGCTCGTCGACGGCGAGGTGGTTCAACTGCGTGGGCGCAGGCGGCTCGACGTTCGCGAAGACGTGTACTTTCGTATCGTCCACGACAAGACGGCGGCGCTCTTTGTCTGGGCCGCGCGCGCCGGGGCGACGGTGGCGGCCGCTCCGGTGGAGGCGGCGCGCGCGCTGGGCGAGTTCGGGGCGCACGTCGGCGTCGCCTTCCAGCTCGTCGACGACGTGCTCGACTATGACGGCGATCCCCGCGTCACCGGAAAAGCCCTGCTCGTGGACCTCGCCGAGGGCAAGCTGACGCTTCCACTGATTCGTGCGCTCGCGGCGCGTCCCGGGTTGTCTGCCGACGTCGAGTCGGCGCGCGCCGGCGACGCGGGAGCGGCGGTGCGCGTGGCGCAGGCGGTGGGGGCTTCCGGCGCCTGCGGAAGCGTGCGTGCGCTGGCCCACGAGGAAACGGGGCGGGCGCTCGCATCGCTCGAGATGGTCCCCGCCGGGGTCGCGCGCGAGCTCTTGGCAGGGATTGCACGTGAGCTGGCTTCTCGTGCGGGGTGATGCGAAGCGCTTGGCAGATGCGGGGGCTCTCTCGGTGAAGCGCGACACGCTACGCACGCTTGGAGCTACGGAGGCAGCCGTGAGCGACGTCGTCGGGCGCCTCATCGAGTTCTGGGGGTTCAAGCGGAACATGGGGCGCGTCTGGACGGTGCTCTATCTCTCGCCGGATCCGTTGAGCGCCGAGGATCTGCGGCAAGCGCTCGGGCTTTCGAGCGGTGCCGTGAGCATGACGCTCTCGGAGCTGGCCCGCTGGGGCGTGGTGCGCAAGGTCTGGATTCAGGGCGAACGAAAGGACTTCTACGCCGCCGAGGTGCAGCTCTGGCGCATGATTAGCCGGGTCTTCAACGAGCGAGAGAAGAGCGAGGTCACCGCAGCAATCGACGAGTTCGAAGAGGCGCTGCGGCGGCTCGATCACACCCGAAAGACGGCCGCCGACCCAGCGATACGCGCGCGCGCGGAACTCCAGCACGAACGCATTTCGCAGCTGCTCGAACTCGCGAAGATCGGCAAGCGCCTGCTCGACGCTCTCGTATCGACCGCGAAGGTCGATGCCGAGCCGCTCGTCCGTTTCCTCTTGGGCCAGCGCTCCTGATCGGCCCCCGGGTTGTTCGCCGCCCGGTCAGTTCAGCTGGCTCTTGTCGGGCTTTTGCCCTTCGAGAAAAACCGCGGTCACTTCGCGCTCGAGAGCGGCCGCGAGCTCCGCGTCGAGCGCCTCGAGCGAGCCGGCGGCCCGCTCTACGTTGCGCTGGTACACGAAGATTCGCACGCGCGGCGCGGCCCCCTCTTCGGCAGGCGGCGCGTCGAGGACGAGAAGGGCGCGCGGATCGACCCCGTCGACCACGAACTCGGCGCCGGGCAGGTCGACCACGTACACCTCTGCCTGCCGGACGTAGCGCGCGAGGACGCGATCGAGCTTTTCGATGCCCGTCTTGACGACGCTGGCGAACGCTTCGGGATTGGGAGCCCACGCCGGCGGCGGCCGCAGCGCGTCGAGCGCTCGAGAGCGGAGCAGCGCCTCGGTCGCTCCCCGCGTGTCCCCTTGCTCGTCCCGAACGAGGCCGAGGTAATACTGGGTGTCGGCGCTGCTCGGGTCGGCCTTCGCCGCTTGCTCGATGAGAGGTGCTGCCTTGTCGAGCTGCCCGAGTTCGTACCACGCGCGTCCGATGAGAAAGAGGTAGCTCGGCGTATCGAAGGGGCCTTCGGGCAGCATGTTCATCGCTCGTTTCGCTTCTTCGTAGTCACCTTTGGCCGTGAATGCATCCACCTTGAGTAGAATGCAGTCCGCGATCTCTTCGTCGGTCTCCGCGTAGTCGAGCGCTTCTTCGATCTGGGCGATTGCCCCGTCGTAGTCCGAGAGCGGCGCGATCAGCACTTCGGCCGCGTTCAACATCGCTTCGAAGTAGGTTTCGTCGAACGCGATCGCTTGGCGGTAGTGGTCGAGCGCCTCTTCGGCGTCACCGTCGAGCGCCGACGCGAAGCCC
>CAZVPE010000273.1:0-7216 GCA_964628155.1 uncultured Polyangiaceae bacterium
GGGACCCCGAGGAGCTGATGCGGGTTGCCGATTTGGTCGGCTGCGAGGGCTTGCGGGATCGGGCGTCGCAGCCCGAACTGCGCGCGACCGCCATTCGTGCGATGCAGTACTGCCCGGACTACTCGGAGCTCCCGTGGCTCGCGGAGCTGGCAAGCGGGAAGGACGAAGCCGAGGCGCTGGCGGCGCTCGACGCGATCGGCGAGCTCGCGGCGCATCCGCGCCGGGCAACCGACCCTGAAGACGCGCAAGAGCTTCACGTCGGGTGCGGAGCGCTCCTCGCTTTCGCGCGTACGACATCCCGGCCGAAGGAGCGACGGGTTCTCGCCCTCCGCGCGCTCCGCATGCTGGCCGAACGCGGTTGCGTGCGCAGGGCGGACATTCCGAGCGACCTCGACGCGAAGTGACGGGTCAAGCCCCGCCGTCGACCAGCCGCCTCGCCGCGAGGACGAGCCTCTGGACCTCGGCATGCGCCTGGTCCCGCAGGTCCGCGGCGCGGGCGTTCGGCGCGACGATCATCGGCTCGCCGACGCAGAGGGCCGCGTCCGACGGCTCCGCCCCTGCCATGCGCGCCAAGTGCGCGCCAAACGTCTCGTTGACGAACGCCGCGCCCGAGCCGGTCGCATAGGCGATCCCGATGGGTACGACATCGGCTCCAGAGCGCAGCGCGGCCACGAACGCACCCGATTGAAAGGGTCGGACGACGTCGTCGGGGAACGTCGTCGCTTCCGGAAAGACGATGACCGTCGATCCGCGCGCCAGCAGCGATCGCATCGCGCGCACAGCGCTGGCGCCGCTCACGGCATCGGCGCGATCGACGAACACCGTTCCGACCGAGCGCGCCGCGAGCCCCAGAAGAGGCCAGCGGGCCACGTCCGCCCGGCTGACCATGTGCCCGCCGAACGCCCGCAAAAGGACCAGGATGTCCGCCGTGGACCGATGGTTGGCTACGATGAGGTGTCCCCGGTCGCGCGGCAAGCCGACGAACGAACGCGAGCGGTCCGCCCGTCTCGGACCTTTCGCGCCTGCAACCTGCACCAGAACGCGCACGCCGAACATTGCGAGTAGGGCCCCGCACCACGCGGCGACCCAGCGTTCCCGCACGCCGTCACGCCGTTTCTCGTCCGCCAACCGCTGGCGCGCCAGGAACGCCGGGAGCATTGCCGCCGTGAGCGCGCCGAGTCCCGCTACACGCGCCAGTCGTCGCAGCGCGCGCCTGGGGTTCATCGCGCTCACCATAGCTTCCTCATCGCGAACGCGGCCCACTCGAATCCTCGACGCGTGAGCGATCGACCGCGCCACGCTGCCAGATCGAGCCGCGTCGCCCCGGCAAGATCGTGCTCGAACCAGGAGCGAACGTGTCGCGCGAAGTCTCGGTCTTCGACCGCGAGGTTGACCTCGAGGTTCTTGCGCCACGAGCGTTCGTCGAGGTTGTAGCTGCCGACCGTGGTGAACGACTCGTCGATGATGGCTGTCTTGGCGTGGAGCATCGTCTCCGGCATCGCCCAGATTTCGACACCATGGCGCAGCAGAGTGTCGAATAGCGCCTCGACGGCGAACTGCACGATGGGGACGTCGCTCTTCGAAGGGACGAGCACGCGCACGCGCACCCCTCGCCGTACCGCGCGAAACAGGGCGCTTCGAACGCGTCGATCGGGAACGAAATAGGAGTTGGCGATGTCGACGCGCTCTTTCGCGTGGGCGATACGCACGATGTATTCGCGATGGATGCTCCGGCGCACGCGCCACTGGCTCGCGAGCACCCAGACAGGGCCCGTTCGCTTTCGCGCCAGCGGGCGAACGTCCAAGGGGGGATTCTCGCGCGTGAGCTTGCGCCACGTTCGGTAGAAGAGCGAACGGAGCTCCTGGGTTGTGTTGCCGCGCACTTGGATCACGTCGTCGCGCCAGCCCGCGCCCCCTTCGGCCGCCGTCAACCAGGGTACGGCTAGGTTGATGCCTCCCGTGAACCCATCCGCTCCGTCGATGACGAGCATCTTGCGGTGGTCGCGGCGCTCGACGCGGTCCAGCCGGAAGCGACGATCGAGAGGCGAGATCGAATGAAACTCGACCGCGCGGCCCCCCGCCGCGAAGAGGTCCTGCCACCAGGAGGGGGTCACTCCCATGCTTCCGACGGCGTCATAAATGACGCACACTTTAACCCCCGCGCGCGCCCGCGCCGCGAGCACATCCTGAAAGCGATTGCCGACGGAGTCCGGGGCAATCCAGTACATCTCGAGCAAAACCTCCCGCTGGGCTCGCCCGATCGCGTCGAGCATGGCCGGATAGGCCTGCTCGCCGTCCCGCAGGAGCCGCACCGCGTCGTCCCCGACGGTGAACCAGGGCGAGCGGGCAGGGGGATCGATCCCTTCGGCGCTCGGGACTCGGTCGGTTCGAGCTCGCATCGCGTTTAGGGTCGTTCCGATTGTCGGGTGGCGCCTTTCGATTCTCGTCCCACCGAGGGCGGATCGGTATCGCCGCGGGGGGGACGCGCCGCAACGACGACGAGCGCGTCGTCGCGCAGCTGAGCGGACGCGAAGGCGCGAAGGGCCACCAGAGGAGGGGTGGACGGCCCGACCGTTCGAGTCGCCGGCGGCCCGCGATCGGCGCCGGACGCGGCGTCTCCGCGCCACAGGTCGATTGTCCGCGTGCGCGGGTCGAGCGAAGCCTCGACGGACGCTGCGGCCAAGACAGCTTCGGCGCGAGCGCGATCCTCTTCGCCGAGCGCCCCTTGGTGCAACCGCTCGAGCGCCGCACGTGTTTGCGCGACGGATCCGTCGAGCATGGCGTCGGGAGCGACCAGGCGAACGACGAGCGCCGGAGCCCGTGGGCCTCCGAGCACGGCGCTCCAGGCTCGAGTCGGAGCGGCCCCGGTCGGGTCCCCTCGGGCGGGTCCGCCGAGCGCCCGAGCCAGCAGACCGCCGGGGCCATCGAGAGCCGCCGCCACCCAATTCGCCGCCGTCTTCGCCACGTCGTCGCCGGGTGCCAGCGGAATCGCGAGGAGCGCCTCGGATTGCGCCTTCGCGGGGAGCTCGACGGCGTACGTTCCCGGTCGGACGGTCCCGGACGTCGGGAGCGCAGGACAGCTTCGCGCCTCGCCGGGCCTGCGGGCGACCCAGCGATCGACGGCGCGGACCGCGGCATCCGCCTGCGCCTCGTCGACGTTGGCCAGCACCGCAACGCGCAGGGGCCCCGCGCGGATGGCCGCGGCGCGCATCGCGAGGATCTCGTCCGAGGCGGACCCTAGTCCGGAGCTCGTTCCCCAGGGATCGACCCACGAAGGATGCCCCGGCGCAAGCGCGCTCCCGAGCGCGGCGAGCGCGCGAGCATCGAGCTGGCTCGCGCGGGCTAGGAGCGTCGCCCGCGCGCGCGCCATGCGTCCGGCATCCAGCGCATCGGCCGCAAAGGCGCGCCCCGCCAGATCGGCGAGACGTCGGGCATGGGCTTGCGGCGACTCGCCCGCGCGCGCCGGGCCGTGGGACAAGATACCGACGCCGTCGGTGGCGACGAACGGTTCGATATGCGCGTCTCCCGTCTCGTCGGCCGCGCGCAGGACGGCCGCGGTAGCGACGGCCGCTCCGGAGCCTGCGTCATGGCTCGCCTCTGGCAGAGTCCCGCATGGCGAGGCAAGCAGCACCCACGTCTCTCCCTGTCCGCGCTCGACGCGCGTGCGGGCTTCGAGCACGGTCTTTTGCCAGGCGGCCGTCGCGCGCTCGATCTCGGCGCGGATGGCGTCGGCCATCCCCGATACGGCCGGCGCCGCCGGTCGCGCCTGCGCCTGCGCGCCCCCCACCGGTTCGGACGGGTCTCGCGTGGCGGCCACGCCGACGGCGAGCGCGGACCGGAGCTCGTCTTTCCCCGGCCGCGCACTCGAGACTTCCCACCACGCAGCCGTTTCGGCGGCCTCGCGCGGATCGGGCGCGCGCATCGCCAGCGCGTGCCGGAGATCGGCCGGTGCGGCCACGTCGGCGATTTCGACCGCGAGCTCCTGCCGGGCGAGTGCGGCAGCGGTGGCGATCCGCCCGGCGACGTCCCGCACGATGTCTCGGGCGGACAGATCGACGGTCGCCGCCACGCAGCCGCCATCGGTGTGGGCGGTCGCCACCACGGACCGAACGCGGCCCGGCGCGTCCAACCCCGCAAGGCGGGAGGCAAGTGGACCTCGCGGATCGCCCAGAGCCGGCGCCGCCGCGACGGCGCGCTCCGGGGCCGTCGTTCGAACCGTCACGACGATGCGTGCGGCGCCCGGCGCGATCTCGCCCGAAGCATCGTAGACGAGCGGCGGACCGTCGGAGGCGGGCCACGGGATCGCGACGACCGGCGCCCCGGAAGGCCACGCGCGCGAACGGGCCAGCGCCGCCGCGACGGCGTCCGCCAGCGCGCTATCGCCCGCCGTCGCGAACGCGATGCGGTGCAGTCCGTGGGCCGAGCGCCGCCACGCTTCGATCTCGGGAGCGCCCGGCGTCGCTTCGTCACCGCTGCCGTAGGCCTCTCCGGTGCACCGCGCGACACTGGTGAGCGCCCGATCGGGCAGGGGCCGGTGAGCAAGCGCTTCCAGCTTCTTCGCGACTGCGGCCAGCGCGGGGTCCTTGGGGCCGACCGGCTCGAGCATTGCCTCACGTGCGAGCTCGACGAGCTTGGCCGCCGCGGCGGGCGACGAGACCAACGCCCTCAGTCGCCAACCGTCCCATCCCGCCACCGCGCTCGCGTCGGCGACGCCGCGCGAGGCCAGGCGCTCCTCGACGAGGGAAGCGAGCGCCACCGCCACGGCCGCTCCACGCTCCGGCGCGATTCCCTCGGTCGTCACCGCGATGGCCAGCGCGCCGCGGGCATCGCCTTCTCGTTCCACCACCGCGAGCGGTGGCCGCCCCGCCCCGACGGCGACGGACGTGCGGGGAACGGCGGATCCTCCGGGAGGCTTCGCGCCGCTGCACCCGCATGCGGCGATCGAGCAGACGACCATCAGGGCTCGCGGCGTTCGTGCACGACGTCTCATCGGGTCACTTGTTCGGATCGTCCGGCGCGGCCACCTCGGCGGCTTTCGTCCGCACGAACGACGCGACTTTGCGCATGGGGACTCGAACCGGGCACCGCGTCTCGAGTTCGGCGAGCCGCGCATCGCCGATCGCGTCGAAAGAGCGAATCGCGGCGTCGTAGTCGGGCATGCTGCGAGAGCTGGCGAGCATGAGATCCATCACGCCCGCGTAAGCACCGCTCGATGCCGCGATGCGCGCGCCCTCGCCCACGTTGCAGAGGCCGCACCCGATGCATCCGCTCAGCTGTTGCAGATAACGCCGTTCGTCGGCATCCACCGGCGGAAGCCGATCGGCCGCGTAGCTCTCGCGGAAGTCGGACAGCCCACGGCGCGCGCCGACAAACGGGGCCAGCAGGGAGCGAACGAGCGCCCAGGCCAGGATGAGCAGCGCGTGCAGGCGCCCCATGCGAATGACTGGATCGTTAGCACGTGAACGTGGCGGGCGGGGCTCATTGGGCGCCGCTGGGGGCGGCGTACGCCGATGATCTCGGCTGCACCCGAGGAATGCGGACCGTGACCGTCGTGCCGGCCTGCTCGGGCGAGCGGACCTCGATGCTCCCCCGGTGGGCCACGACGATCTCCCGGGTGATGTAGAGACCGAGACCCACGCGCTTTCTGTCGCCGCGTCGAAACGGCTCGAACAAGTCCGGCAAGAGTTCCGGTGGGATTTGCGGACCTTCGTTGTGGACGATGAGGACCGCGTCGGCCCCGGAGGAAAGGAGCTGAACGTCGACGGTCGTGGATTCGGGCGCGTGTTCCACGGCGTTCGCCAGCAGATTCGAGACCACTTGCGCCACCCGTTGCGCGTCGCACTCGACCGCCTCCGCGAGGGTACTCGTGAAGCGCACCCGACCCGGGCGAGCGACCTCCGACTCGTGGACGGCGGCTTGGCACAGCTCGGTCAGTTCGACACGGCCGATGACCACCGGAATTCCGCCGCCCAGCCGCGTTCGGGCGAAGTCGAGGATGTCGCCGATGAGGCGGTCCATCCGGTCGACCGAGCCGAGGACGCGGAGCAGCACACGCTTCTGTGCCGGGTCGCGGACGTCATAGCGAAGAAGGAGCTGGGCGGAGCCGGCGATGGCGTGAAGTGGGGACCGGAGGTCGTGTCCGAGCATCCCGAGGAAGAGGTCGCGAAGTCGCGCAGTCTCCTCCATCGCATCGGCCCGCCTGCGGGCGCCGATGAGCGCCGCGACTCGCTCCGCGAACGCGGAGACGAGAAGCCGGTCCTCGGGGGGAAATTCGTACGAGTGGGTCGAGCCGACGTGTGCCACGCCTACGACTTCGTCCTCGTGTACGAGCGGTACACTGTAAAGCGCGCGCACGTGGTCCGAGGGCAGGAAGTCGTTCTGGACGCGAGGGTCGGAGCAAGCGTCGCGCACGAACACCGGCTCACGCCGCGCGGCGATCGCGCCCGTGTACCCTTCGCCGATGCCGACCGAAAGATCCCGGAGCGCGGCGCCATCGAGCCCGCGCACGGCGCGTTTGCGGAGCGCATTTCCTTCGCGAATGAAGATGACGGCGGCATCCACCTCCGGAGCGACCTTCGAAAGGGCGTCGACGACGTGCTCGAGAAGCGCGCTCATATCGCGCGCGGAGAGTGTCTCCTTCGATATTCGCTCGAGCGCGCGAAGCTTCTTGTCTCGCCACTCGTTCAGGCGGCAGATGACGTCGTTGACCGCGCTGTCGATCGCCAGATCGATGGGGCGCCAGGCCTCGACGGGCATGTCTGGCCAAGCGGCGTGCAGTTCGTCGTAAAGCGCGGACCGCAAGTGCATGTACTCTCGGGTGAGCTCGCCCGCCTCGTAGCCGAGCTCGATGCGCTGCACCGCGTGGGCGGCCGCCGCGATCTTCATGGCTTCGTCTCGATCCTCGCTCTCCGAACCGATCGCGCGGGCCATCTCGTCGATGAACTCAGGCAGGCGGTCCACGAGCGATGGGTCCTTCAGCTTTCGTGCGCCGCTCTCCGGGCGAATCCGTGTCATCCACCGATCGACGATTTGGTCTCGCCGCGCCCGGAGCAATTCACCCATTCGGCTGCGTGGACTCATGGCACCCCGCCGCAATGCCGCTGCGCGCCGCATGCCAACGGGAAAACGCCCCGCGCCCAGTGAGGCTTTCCTGCCGCCCGGCCGGTCCGCGCGGGCCTCGTTTCGCGGGCGGCTCCCCCCGCACCCGCTCGTGGGT
>CAZVPE010000274.1:0-7173 GCA_964628155.1 uncultured Polyangiaceae bacterium
AGGCTGCACAAGATAAGATACCCCCGATGACGACACCCATCCCGTTTGCCTCCGCCGAGTGGTGCGCCGCCTTCGCGGACGCCATCAACGCCAACCCCGGCTACCGGGCCGCTGCCAAGGACTGGACACACGGCGCCGTTGCCATGGTCGTGACCGCCGAGCCCGCGATCGGGTTCGCCGAGGACACGGGGATTTGGCTCGACGTCGACAGGGGCGCGTGTAGGGGATGGCGCCTCGTATCGCGCCAGGAGGCCGACGCGGCTCCGTTCGTCATCGTCGCGAGCCATGCGCGATGGAAGGAAGTGATCCGCAAGGAGCTCGATCCCACCAAGGGGATGATGCAGAACAAACTGAAGGTCACGAAGGGCCACATACCGACGATCGTGAGGTACGTGACGGCCAACAAAGAGCTCGTCGAGTCGACGTCGCGGGTGCCCACCAAGTTCGCCGACGACTGATCGATCAGAAACAGAACTTGACCAAAGCACACGAGTTCTTCGATCATCACGATCGTGAATGCGCACGCAGCGCCTGCGGTGGTGCTGGTCGCGGATGACGAGCCGACGATGCTGGAGCTCGTCGCGAGCCATCTGCGGTCAGTCGAACAGCCCAAGTTGGAAGTGATCGTCGCGTCCGACGGAGACGAAGCGTGGAAGCTCGCCCGCGAGCGGCTGCCCGATCTCGTCGTCCTCGACGTGATGATGCCTGGGATGAGCGGCTGGGAGGTGTGCCGCAAGATCCGTCAAGATGCCGGGCTTGCGCACACTGGGGTGCTGATGCTCACAGGCATCGGCGAGAATCTGAACGAGGCGACCAGCCCTCTCTTCGGCGCCGACGAGTACATCGACAAGCCGTTCGACTTCGAGCGGCTCGACGAGAAGATCAAGAGCGTGCTCAAGAGGCGAGCCGCCCAGCGCGAGGCGGTACCCAGGCCGCGCGCGCGCGGGTCCGCCTCCTCGGCAGCCAGCAATGGCTTGGGATCGCACCCCTCCAAGGCGGCCGCGCACGCGCGGCCGAAGCCGTTCGCCGGCGCCACCAAGAAGAACGAATCGAAGCGGAAAGCGGATAATCCCGCGAAGGCAGAGAAAGGAAAGTCGAAGATGGCTGCGAAAAAAGGCGCCAAAAAAGTGGCGAAGAAGACTGCAAAGAAGGTGGCCAAGAAGGCAAAGAAGGGGGCGAAAAAGGGGCGCGGCTAACCGAAGGGAATCTCGAACGAGATATTCCCCTCCGGGGGAGGAGTAACGCCGGCGCACGCAGATTCTGGCGCCTGCGCGCACAAAGGGGTCGCGGCGAGGACGCCGCTTGCTTCGAGCTGGGCTTGGGGTAATGCCTGAGATCCATGCCGAGCCCCTTCCAGGAAGAGCATCAGCACTTCCGGAGCACAGTGCGCCAGTTCTGCGAGCGCGAACTTGCGCCCAACGCCTCAGAATGGGAACGAGACGAGCTCTTTCCCAACTGGGTATTCAAGCGGGCCGGTGAGCTCGGGATTTTCGGTGCGCATTACCCAGAAGACGTCGGGGGCGCGGGCGGGGACTTTTGGTTCAGCGTGGTCAAGAGCGAGGAGCTGCCGCGCTGCCGAATGGCGGGCGTCGCGATGGGTCTGCTCGTGCAATCCGACATGGCCACGCCGGTTATCCTCGACCTTGGCACCCAAGAGCAAAAATCGGATTTTCTCACCCCAGCGATCCGGGGCGAGAAGATCGCTGCGCTCGCCGTCAGCGAGCCGAACGCCGGCAGCGACGTTGCCGCCATCGAGACCGTCGCCAGGAGGGACGGCGACGACTACGTCATTGACGGCAGCAAGACCTTCATCACGAACGGCACGCGCGCCGACTTCGTCACGCTGCTTGCGAAGACCGATCCGACAGCCGGCGCGCACGGCTGTAGCTTCTTCCTCGTGCCGACCGCCACCAAGGGGTTCGTCGTCGCGAGAAAGTTGAAGAAGATCGGCAACCACTCGAGCGATACCGCGGAGCTCCACTTCGAAGGGATGCGCGTTCCGAGGCGATACCGGCTCGGCGAGGAGAACATGGGGTTCATGTACCTCATGCAGAATTTCCAGAGCGAGCGCATCATTGCTTGCACGAGTGCGGTCGCAAGCGGCGATCGCATGCTGGAGGACGCCATCCAGTACGGTCGCGACCGGAGCGCATTCGGTAAGCCGATCATCAAGCGCGAGTATTGGCAGCACAAGATCGTCGATCTCACGGCCAAGCTCGAGGCCGCCCGGTCGCTGTCCTACCGCGGGGCGGAGGCCTACAACGAGGATAAGTACGTCAAGCGCGGCGATGTCTCGCTCGAGACGGCGAAGCTCATCAGTCTCGCGAAGGTCTTCGTCGGCGACGCGATGACCGAAATCGCCGACCAGTGCCTGCAGATTCACGGCGGCTGGGGGTATACCGAGGAGTTCCCCATCGCGCGCGCGTGGCGCGATCAGCGCCTGTTTCGGATCGGCGGAGGGACGACCGAAACGATGCGCTACTACCTCGCGAAGCTGATGGGACTTTAGCCCACGGGGAACACCTCGCGGAAAGCCCGTATCGTCGCGATCTCGTCGTACGCGTGCATGAAGCCCGTGGCTTCTCGGAAGGCTCGCCCGTCGGCGACGACCGGGTACTTCACGTGCGAAAGCGCCCCGGTCGGTAGCTTCGGAAGGCCGAAGCGCCCGAGCAAACCAGCGATGACGATCTCCGGAAGATGCACGGGGATGCGTCCGGCTTGTCGCACCACGGTCGACAGAGGGAGCGGCTGGGGACCCGCCACGTTGAAAACGCCTCGCGGTCGCTTGTCGAGCGTCGCCATCAGCGCGGCGACGACGTCGTCTTCGTGCATGAACTGGAAGAGCGGGTCGAAGCCCAGGCTCATGGGAACGCGTTTGCCGCGCAGGAACCGGGCTAGGGTCCCGTCGCCCGAGGGTCCGAGCGTGTAGCAGACGCGCAAGACGCTCGTGGTCATCTGCGGGGTGCGCCACAGCGCCGTGGCCGCGTAGAGGTCGGCCGCCACGAGATCCGCGAGCTCGGGGAAGCGACTGAGCTCCATCGGCGGCTCGTCTTCGGTATGAAACAGCGGCGAGTCGGGTCCGGCGCCGTAAAACGTGTGGCGGCCTACGAAAATGCAGTGCTCGACGCCGTACGCGCGTGAGTGGTCGAAGACCGCCCGGGTCCCGCCGAGATTGATGCGGTGCCGCTCTTCGCCCGGTACGGCGACGGAAGTCACCGTGGCCATGTGTACGACCGCTTGGGGCCGGGTCTTGCGGAAGACTTCTTCGGCTGCGCGCTTTCTCAGGTCCACTTCGTGGAACTCGATGGGCGCGTCCGGCCACGGCCGGCGGTCGATCCCCACGACGACGTGACCTCCTTGCACGAGACGCCGCGCGAGGATCCGAGCCATCGCCCCAGAGGCCCCCGGAATGAGCACCCTCACCCGGCGCCGCCGTTCTCGCCGCGACGGTGCCGTTCCGCGCCCGCGAGCATGCGCGCGATCGTCTCTTTGACCTCGCGAACGTGGTCGAACACGATTCCGTCGTCCTCGTTGCCCGTACCGGCGAAGCGCATTGGAGGCGCGAACTCGATTTCGATCTTGGCCGGAAGGGGGAGGGGGACGCCGTAGGCGACGATGGGCAGGTAGGGCAGCCCGAGCGCGCGGCCGACTTTGTACGCGTTGGCCACGGTCGGGAACGCTTCGCCGCCGCCGAGCACCGCGAACGGCACGATCGGCGCCTTGGTCTTGAGCGCCAGCCGCATGAAGCCGCTCCCGAAGTCCACGAGCGAATACCGTTCGTGAAAGAGCTTCGCCGTTCCGCGCGCGCCCTCGGGGAAGACCATCAGCAGTCGCTCGTCTTCGAGCAAGCGTTCCGCGTGCTCGGGAAGGCCGGGGAGCTGTCCGCCGCGGACCGCCCATTCGCTCAGGAAGGGCAGCCGCGAAATGAACCGCTCGGCCATTCCTTGGGCGAGGCGCGGCGGGTTCATCTCCAGCATGCAGGCGACGACGACCATCGCGGCGTCGATCGCGATGCCGCCGGAGTGATTGCCGACCAACATGGCCCGTCCGCGCGCCGGGACGTGTTCGATTCCGCGCGTCTCGACGGAGAAGTAGTGGCGGTAAAGGGCGCCGAGAATGCCGAGCGCGATTCGCAGGTGTGGCTTGGAGGCTCCGTAGCGATCGACGCCGAGCGCGTCGAACGGGATCTCCAGTCGGTCGACGGCGTCGCGGACGAGCAAGCGGGCTCTCTAGTGATCGCTACGCGGCGCGACCGAGGCGTAACTTGTCTTCTTGACCGACCTGAAAGAACCGACGAAGTTCGGCACGGAGCTCGCGATATCGATCTCGCTCGACGTACTCACGCTCCAAGCGCCGCACGAAACGGTTTGCGACGTCGTTCGCGACCCGATAGCGCTCGCCCACTTCGCCATCGTGCTCGAAGGCGACGCGCTCGTAAAGCTGGGTGCGCAGCGCCGCGCTGCGGCGGGCATCGAACGCGCGTATCGACGCCCCGAGCACGACCCATTTGTCGACCTCGGCCTGGAGCTCGAGCTCGAGCTGCGTCGTTCCACGAAGTGTGCGCGCGCGCTCGACGACGTAGACGAAATGACTCACCCCCTCGATGATTTGGCAGAGCCCGTCGAGATTCGCGCCACCGGCTTCCAGCTGGGGCAGCTGCGGCAGGCGCAGCGTCATCTCGAGGTCGCCGTCGCCGGCGTCGCGCACGAGCAGCGCCTCGCGCCCGCCCGCCTCGACGCCGTCGAGAAAGTCGCTGACGTCGGCGACTCGGTCGAGGCGGTAAACGCGTTCGAGGCCCCCTTGCACGCGCATCGCGAGCGCGCGCTCACGGACCAGTTCGACTCCGTTTCCGGCGAGGTGCCTCGTGTCCGTCTCCGCGAGGTGCCTCGTGCCGGTCACTGAATCGAGCCCTTGGTCCCGCGCGTCGGCATCACCCCGCGCGACGTGAGCGCGCTGGCGAGCCGCTCGCTTCCGGTGCGAAGCCACCGCTCGTAGACTTTGAGAAGGCCCCGCGAGTTCTCCATTCCCATCGTGATCGTGGTGTCGGCCACGTCGCTGAGGACGCCGACGAACACGCCGAAGTTGCGCGCGAGCTCCGCGAAGAGATCCGGGCCGCCGTCGTCGGGGCTCGTCCGCAGCATCGAGCTGGCGGCGCCGTACGCGCGTGTTCCCAGACCATGGAGGTACTTCGGGTCGACGCCGCGCGCCTCGAAATGGTCGCCGAAGAAGCCGCAGCCGTAGAGCACGCCGTCTCCGAGCGTGCGCAACCGCTCGAACCGCTCGGCTGGATCCGGGACGTGCAGCGCCTCGTCCAGGAGGAGCGTGAGCGGGCGTTCGAGCGCCTCGCCGGCTCGACTGTCGGGGTGCGCGTAATCGGCGAGCAGGCCCACGAGGTAGCGGGTTGCGCCGCCGGTGGCGTCGACGCGGCGCGCGCGGAGCGCGTCGTCGACGACTTCACCGAAGAAGTTCGAGACCGACTGGGCCGCCACTATCGCCATCATCTGCGCTTGTCTCCTCAGCTTTTGACCACGCCCACACGACCGTGAGCGCGTCTTTCACCCATCGATGGTAGGGTCACTACTTTTCGTTAATGAGTCCTGTGGAGCCTCGCAAATTCGCGGCCAGCCCTTCCGCGGAGCAGGGCGCAGGGGCTCTGGCATGCGAGGCTCGAGAGTGCGCGACGGGCGAGCGGCGATTTGGCAACGACCCCAACCGTCGTAGTTTCGGATACTTGCGCCATCGCGCATCCCCCCCTTGACGGCCGTGGTCCCGGCATTACCTTGCGCGCCGACCGTTGGCACTCACCTAACTCGAGTGCCAGCAATCGACAACTGGGCGGGCCCGCGAGGGGCACGCGCCATACGTAGGTTTTTCACCTCAAGGGAGATGTACATGGCCAACATCCGTCCGCTTCACGACCGCATCCTTCTCAAGCGTCTCAAGGAAGAAGAGAAGACCAAAGGCGGGATCATCATCCCCGACACGGCCAAAGAGAAGCCGATCGAGGGCGAAGTCGTCGCCGTGGGCAACGGCAAGATCCTCGAGGACGGAACCGTCCGGAAGCTCGACGTGAAGGTCGGCGACCGCGTTTTGTTCGGCAAATACAGCGGGACCGAAGTGAAGGTCGAGGGGGAAGACCGGCTCATCCTCCGCGAAGACGACATTCTGGGCGTCCTCGAGAAGTAACCCGCCGTCACCAAAGCTCTAGAGAGAGGTAGACCCAACCATGGCTGCTAAAGAAATCGTTTACACGGAAAACGCTCGAAACCTCATCCTTGCCGGCGTCAACGCGCTGGCGGATGCCGTCAAGGTGACGCTCGGTCCGAAGGGTCGAAACGTCGTCATCGAGAAGAGCTTCGGCTCGCCGACGGTGACCAAAGACGGCGTGACCGTCGCGAAAGAGATCGAGCTCGAGAACCGCTTCGAGAACATGGGCGCCCAGATGGTGCGCGAAGTCGCCTCGAAGACGAGCGACGTGGCGGGCGACGGCACGACGACGGCCACGGTCCTCGCGCAGGCGATTTACCGTGAGGGCAGCAAGCTCGTCGCCGCGGGCCACAACCCGATGGAGATCAAGCGCGGCATCGACAAGGCGGTCGAGACGGTCATCGAGTCCCTGAAGAAGCTCGCGAAGCAGACCAAGGACCCGAAAGAGATCGAGAACGTCGGCACCATCAGCGCCAACGGCGACAAAGAAATCGGCAAGAAGCTCGCCGAGGCGATGCAGAAGGTCGGCAAAGAAGGCGTCATCACCGTCGAGGAAAGCAAGACGGCGGAGACCACCCTCGACGTCGTCGAAGGCATGCAGTTCGACCGCGGCTATCTCAGCCCCTATTTCGTGACCGATCCGGAGCGGATGGAGGTCGTGCTCGAGGACGCGTACATCCTCGTCAGCGAGAAGAAGATCTCGAACATGAAGGATCTTCTGCCGGTGCTCGAGGCGATTGCGCGCAGCCAGAAGCCGCTGCTCATCATCGCCGAGGACATCGAGGGCGAGGCGCTCGCCACGTTGGTCGTCAACAAGCTCCGCGGCACGCTGCACTGCGCAGCGGCCAAGGCGCCGGGCTTCGGCGACCGCCGCAAGGAAATGCTCAAGGACATCGCGGTCCTCACGGGCGGTCAGGTCATCGCCGAGGAGCTCGGGCTCAAGCTCGAGAACGTCACCATCAGCGA